>JANMHM010000053.1:0-62287 GCA_031375155.1 Candidatus Altimarinota bacterium | reverse complement strand
TGGAAAAAGAAGATCAAATCAGCTAATATCCCCTCTGTCCTCTATGACCAAGAAGTAGAATTTGCTCAGACAGGATTGACTGAAACTCAAGCTATAGAGAAATATGGAGACGACGCTATCATCGTCGATCGTATGGATTTCACCTCGAATGACCGTGCCCGTACAGAATCAGATACGCATGGGTATGCGAAGATCATCGCGAAACGCCTAACACTTCAGATCATCGGAGCTGAGAAAATCGCGAAAAATGCAGGAGAGATTATATCGACTCTGACACTCGCTATCGACTCTGGGATTTCACTCTATAGATTCCGCTCTATGATCGTACCATATCCGACGAGATCTGATCTTATGAAGCGACTCGCTGACAAGATCGTTATCGCGACTATTCGCAATATGAAGACAGATATCTTCTGGTGGATCAAGAAGCGTATACCACTCTTTATCGGACTCATCATCTGGGGATCGCTTATCACAGCATTCCTCTCGTACAAGAACATGACAGGAAAGGATAATATGAGTCTCGTGAAAGATATCTATCATCTCATTACAATGACAACATATGGGCCACTTATCTATATAATATTCTATGCATTTCGTCCACTGATTTTTTTCCCAGCGACACTCCTCACATTCCTCTCAGGACTCCTCTTCGGAGTGTGGTGATGATTTATCTATACGATGATCGGAGAAAACATGTCTGCATCGGTGGCGTATATGGTCGGGAGATTTTTCGGATCACATATTCCCGAGCTTCGGAACTCTCCGATCAAGCTCGATAGTGAGAAGATATTCTCGAGTATCCTCTTCACGCGTTTTGCTTTTTTCCCATTCGATATCGTGAACTACCTCTCAGGATTTCTTCGTCTCCCTTGGCTTCCATTTGCTCTAGCGACACTTATCGGTATCATACCATGAGCTCTCGTATTTATCATCGCAGGATCATCGGTCAGAGGTATAGATGAGTTCGATCTGTCGAAGATCCATCTCGATGCGAAGACACTCATAGCTTCAGCTATCATATTCATCGCTTCAGTGATCCTCGCTCGCTTTCTCAAAAGAAAGAAAAAATAATCCCTAATCCCTAAACACTATGCAAAAATATAATCCCCTTACTCCTGAGGAGTCCCGTGTCATCATCGGAAAGGGTACAGAGATGCCCTTCGTCGGAGAGTATACCGATACCTTCGAAGATGGTATCTACTCCTGCCGTCAGTGCGGACTCGATCTCTATAGAAGCGAATTCAAATTCCACTCTGGATGTGGGTGGCCGTCATTTGATACCGCGATCGAGGGTCGAGTCCTCGAGACCGTCGATGCCGATGGGAGGCGTACGGAGATCACCTGCGCGAACTGTGGCGGACACCTCGGTCACGTATTCCATGGGGAGCGATTCACTCCTCTCGATACTCGACACTGTGTGAACTCTCTCTCTATGAAGTTCCGAAAAGAGCCAAGAAAAGAAGAATAATTCTATTCCCCTTATCATTCATAAAAAGTGGTCATTTCGAGCGGAGCAGAGCGAAGAGAGAAATCTTCGATATAATGTTTCTCTAGCCCAGTACCAATAAAGAAGATTTCTCACCCTTCCGTTTCACTTCAGGGATTCGAAATGACACATCTTTTCAGAAATTATTTCATAACATTTTTATCTATGTCGAACTTCGTACATGCATATTTCGGTGGAGGATGCTTCTGGTGTGTGGAGGCGGTGTTCGGGCGACTGGAGTGAGTGAGCGAAGTGCACTCAGGATATATGGGTGGTACGACAGAGGATCCTACCTATGACCAAGTCTCTATGGGGAGAAGTGGTCATATCGAAGTCATCGAAGTCCTCTATGATCGAGATATCATCTCCTATAAGACACTCCTTTCTGTATTTTTTGCCACGCACGACCCTACGACTCGTGACCGTCAGGGTGCCGACTCGGGGATACAGTATCGCAGTGCGATATTTGGATCTGAGGAAGACCTCAGAGTCGCGAAGGCGTATATCGATGATCTTGAGGCTCATGCTACGTTCGCGGCTCCCATCGTCACAGAGCTTCGGTGACTCGAGAAGTTCTATATCGCGGAGGACTATCACCAGAACTACTACAATGATAATAGCGATAAGCCCTACTGTGCCTACGTGATTGACCCGAAGATCGCCAAGCTCAGAGAGAAATTCGCGAAATATCTGAAGAAAAGTGCATAAAAGTTTTGCAAAATACAAATATAGGATATAATGTTTCTGTCTTCAAAGTAGACAGAGATAAATCTCCCTTTGAAAAATCCCCATTTGCGTGGGGATTTTTCTTTATCGGTCTTAGCGTTTCCGCTTCACGAATCGCTCTCGTCTCGTGTATATTTCTATACAGAGCAAGCGATGCTTCCAGTATGGAAGATCAAAGTAGAACTTTCTCATAAAGAAAAAGTGTAAGAGGATAAACCTCCCTACTCCCACTGGAAGTAGGGAGCGAGCAAAGTATAGAAAAAATCCAGAGAAAATCAAAGCCAAACTCCGCGAGAAATTCGCGAAATTCTACTCAAAAACATATCCACAGTTAATCTGATCATCACTAGGATTAGGTCATATCCACATATCTACTGCTATTCCAGGAGCACAACGCTTATTCGCAAGAGCGGGCATGTTATTACTATTTATACTAAGTTGTTTCCATCCTCATCCCCAGTCTGTCCATCCAGTAGTATCAAAACTACTCGTTCCCATGCGTATATACCAGAATCCAAGCCATCTTTTCGTAGCATCAGTAATATCTCATCCAGGATATACCTGTCCCCAATTATCGTAGAGTGTTTTATAGCTTCCATGGGAAAATTGTGCAAGAATCCAGAAACATGGTCACCATGTAGAAAAATATTTTTCACAGTACTGATCCCGTTTTGAGAGAAAATCTTTTCACTTTGGAGATGATTTGAAAAAGGCATTCAGTCCAGTATGATAATATGTATGTCATGCCTGACATTTATCACTCGCAAGTCCACTCGGTGTATATTGAGATTCTATGCAGTACCACTCGTATAGATTGTTCGCTTGACTTGGCTCACTTTCCACACTACCCTTACTGAGCATATACTCTTGGAATAGACTGATAAACTCTTTTTGAAGGAGGCGCTCTTCGAGTTCGTGAGACCTCTCGAGATATGGTTGAAACATCGGATATGAAAAACTCGCAAGTATCCCGATGATCGCTATGACGATCATCATTTCTATGAGAGTGAAACCCTTATGTATCGTATGACTCAGTAGACTATATTTCATACTTTAGCGAATAATTATGGAAGAAGGGTTACTTTGGCTTGGTATTTTTGACCTTATGCTATTTCAGAAATTACCCTGAGATTGACTGCCAGATGAAAAGACTGTATTACTATTTGGTAATATATTTTTATCATATATTCGCCAAAAAAGAAATCATAGTGCTATGATTAGTATTATCACTTGCATGAGAGAGATTCCTGCGAAGAGCTGAGATTTCATAAAAATGAGTATATTCGCACCCCCCCCATGTCAAATCGACATTTTTTCTTTCTAGAGTCCTCGGAAGAAGTTCAATATATCTGCTCCACCACTATTTGGCCAGCTATGCGGATCACCACCGAGTGTCGGATAGTTCTCACACCAGACGACAGGATTCCCCGTCGAGCAGTCTTTCCATTTCTTACACGTGAGTGACCCGATCATCACATCTTCGGTCGTCGCACCACAGGTATTGATATTTTTCATCACTCTTTCGGTCGTGCGAGCACTCGCAGGAGAGGAGAGGGCATCGTTCGGATTCTGGTAGATGAGTGCTGCTGTCGGAGTCGGAGCACATGGTGTCGTCCAGCTTCCGCCACCGACTATCCCTATACCACGGATCATATCTCCGCGCACGCAGGCGAGCTTCGAGGCGAACCAGGCACCGAGGGAGTGTGCGACGAGGAATACCTCAGATCTCTCTATACAGTAGTTATCTCCGATATCACGCACGATCGTATCGAAAAATGTCACATTCTCTGCAGCACTCCATGAGCGACTCCCTCCTCCCGCATCGAGTCCTGCTGGGTAGGCGACGATGAAGTCCGACTGACTCACAGACGATGATCCTCCACCTCTTCGTCCTCCTCCGCCGTATCCACGAGATCACTCGAGTCCCATATAGCCCTGTACCATAGCATTACTATTGGTCCGTCCATGGATCGCGACGACGAGTCCGACTGCCTTCCCACTCGTATATCCTGGCGGGACATAGAGGATATAGGATCGGTCTTTTCCTGTGACTTGTACAGTATTCGTACTTCCGAGTGTTCCAGGATTTTTACATCCTCTAGAGACATTCGTGAGGAGACTATTTTTGGTAGTGAATTCTCGGATCTTCAGGATGAGTTCGCTCGCTTTTCCACGAGAGATAGGAGTCACGAGTGAGTAGCTCGCACTGTCGAGGATACCATTTTGCTCTGCGAAGTTCTGATATGAGGTGTACCAGGGTGAGCTTACCGTAGTCGGCGCGAGTCCATAGAGACGTAGTCCCATAGCGAGCGCTTCGAGTGTGGTGACGGATTTATCTGGTCCGAATGTCCCGTTCTCGAAGCCCTTCACGATACCGAGCCGCACCCCTTCACAGATATACGCATGATACCACATCGTCGTCGCGACATCTCGGAAACATCGTGTCTTCGGAGCCTCGGTGAGGGGAGCACCCTTCGCTTTCAGATATACCTTCAGGATCTCGGCTCGGGTGATAGACTTCTCGGGACCGAATGTCCCATCTCCGAATCCAGATATCACCCCCTCGTCAGAGAGTGTCGTGACGGCATCCCTATAGAACGAGAGACTTGTGTCCGAGAACGCTGCGAAGGTACTCTCGACTGAGAGCGAGAGTATGACGAGAAATGCAGTGAGAGTACGAAGAGTCATAGAGTGAGATAAAGAAGCATTTTAAGGGAATTTCTCTATGAGTAAAGAAAATCACTTCTCTTTCACGCGATTTTCACTATACTTTCACGTATGCGATACTCACTCATCATACTCATGCTTATCGGCTCACTGCTCTCGTCTTGTGGGAAGCAAGCAGTCATCTCAGATACTCCTATCCGTACAGGGACACAGACTATCCTCGCCCTCGGCGACTCACTCACCGCAGGATACGGACTCCCGATCGAGTCGAGCTATCCGAGTCAGCTCGAAGCCCGGCTCACGACACTCGGATACCACTATGCGATCCAAAATGCAGGAGTCTCCTGAGACACGACCGCCGCGCTCCTCGCGCGTCTCGACTGGGTGCTCGACTGACCCACACCAAGTCTCGTCATCCTCTGCGTGTGAGCCAATGACGCCTTCCAGGGAAAGTCTGTCGCCGATATAGAAGCTGGACTTCGCTCGATCATAGAGAAGATCCAAGCTAAAAAAATCCCGATACTATTGGCTGGGATGAAGGCCCCATTTAACCTCGGGCAAGCGTACATGGAGGACTATGATGCCCTCTTTCCGAAGCTCGCGAAGGAGTATGATCTCTCGTTCATGCCGTTTTTCCTCTCAGGCGTAGCACTAAAGGCAGACCTCAATCAAGATGATCGTATCCACCCGACTCGAGAATGATATGCTATCGTAGTGGAGAATCTGATAGAAGTACTCGAAGATGAGGAACTTATCCAGAAATAATATGAGATATACGAGTCTCGACTTCCTGAGAGGGCTCTCAGTCGCCGGGATGATCCTCTTTCATGCGAACTACCTTCTCGAATATGTATTTGCTCGAGATATCATCCCACTTGGAGATATTTTTTGGAACTTGCTTGGGCCATCTGTAGCTATCGTATTTATCGCTATCGCGTGAGTCGTATCTGTCATATCGAGCAGAGAGAAGCCTATGTGATATATTCTCAGAAAAACTCTGAAACGTACATCTATCCTCGCCCTCCTCGCACTCTATATCTCACTCGTGACGTATATTTTCATCCCTGAGCAGGCTATATCTTGGGGGATCCTTCACTTTCTCGCGCTCGCGAGTATTCTCGGGTTATTGACTCTCAGAACAGGCTATATGAACTTTATTTTTGGTATCCTTTTCCTCATCTTTCCGTATACAGCATTTCCGATATTCCACTCCTGGTTTCTCATACCTATAGGTTTCCCACCTCTTGAGTATACTTCAGCTGACTACTATCCACTCATCCCATGGTTCGGATACTATCTCATAGGGCAGGGGATAGGATATACGTGTACGAAAAATAATTTCCTCTTATCTCTCGACTTATATACTTCTCGCTCACCTCTCTTTCTCTTTCTCGGTCGACATGCACTCATGGTCTATATGGTGCATGTGCCTGTGATGTATGGGGTGATGTGGATGATTTTTTAGTAGAAGATATCCACACGATCGCATCCACACGAATCGAGAAGGGTATGCTATCGTGGTGGAGAATCTTGTGAAGGTCCCGGAAAAGGATAGGCTCGTGAGGAAGTAGTTTTTTAGTCCTCATCTTCGATCCATACTATCCCAATTTTTTTATCATCATAGAGAATAATACCAGCATCAAATGTGGAATTCGTAATTCCACTCCAACCTTTCATTTTGGCGTAGCTTCATTCTCAGGTATCCTCACTACTTATCCAATCAGCATTAGATAAGTATATAGCATCATTTTTAAAAAAACTTAAAAAATTTTCAGCAAGTCGTATAGCTTCATACTTTGGCATTATCTCTATATTGTATGCCATATCTCTATAGAGTAATCAAGTGATTATATCATGGACATTTTCTTTTGATTCTATTCTATGGAGTGATCTTATCAATATATCTTGCGATATACTCTCTGCTAAAAACTTATTTTTTATAACAGTAAAAAGTTGTTTTTCCCACGCAACTTTTTCTATTCGCTCAAGTAGCATAATATGGACAGTGCCACAATTTCTCTTCGCTCATATTTCGCTTATTAGAGTTTCTATAGACATTTTTTTTATGTGAAATTACGTAACTCATATTATTTCTTTTTTGAGAAAATCAATTTTTCTTCCTTTTATCCCCTTATTTAAGGTACTAGGTGTTTGTTATAGCCAAGTGTAACAAGTTCTTCATATGCTTGCCATATTTCATATGGAATTTCCTGAGGAATTTGAAATCCATTATCAGAATAAATTTTAATTCTTTGCAAATCACCAACTATTATATTTATAACTTCTTCTATTGAGATTTCATTGTTTGGATATTCTTCAAAAGAAATCTGGGGCGATGTAACTGTTAATTCTTTTTCAGGCCAATGTTTTTTAAAGGTCGAGTAACTTCTTCTTTCCATATAAGGCTTTTGAACAAGTATAAAGCTTGTTGGATTTAACTTTTTTTCTTGCAGCAAAGCTTGCGTAAATAGAATATTTTCACCAGTATTAGTCGACTTATTTTCGATTAGAATAGCTGTTCTGGGTATGCCCATATTTACTGCAATATTTGCAAATTTATCAGCTTCAGTCTCTGTCCAAATTTCTTTTGTAAAATTTCAGAGACCACCTGAAAAAATTAAAGTAGGAGCAAACCCCTGTAAATATAATTCTGCACCTCTTTCAGCAACTCTTGTATCATGACTTCCCAATACTAAAATACAATCAGACTTTTCAGGAGACTGATTCATATGGTGATAGTCCCATATTTTTTTTGCTAGTAGTATGGAAGTATCCTGAGTCATAATTTAAGCGAAACAAATCTTTTGCAATTATCTTCCTTTCTTACCTTCTGTCAATTCATTTTTCTTCCTTGTTTTCCTCCTAAATTCCATATACTCTCTACGAGAATATTTCTCATAAACAGCTATGATACACGTCAAAAACATCTCCAAATCCTATACCTCGAAAAGTGAGAAAGTCACCCTCTTCACCGACCTCGACTGGCAGATCGAAGCCGGGAGCTTCGTCGCGCTCATGGGAGCCAGTGGAGCAGGGAAGTCCTCGCTCCTCTCGCTCGTCGCAGGGATCATCCGCCCCGATAGTGGCTCTATAGAGCTCGGAGATACCGATATCACTACGCTCTCGACAGACGCAATGATCGAGTATCGTGGGGGACATATCGCATTTATCTTCCAGTCGTTCGAGCTCATCCCGAATCTCACCGTACGAGAGAATATCGAGATCGTCCTCGACATCTCGCATGCGCCTCGTCGCTATGATACCGATACGATACTCGAGAAAGTCGGACTCGCAGGGAAGTGAGAGCGCTATCCGACAGAGCTCTCAGGAGGAGAGGCACAGCGCGTCGCCATCGCGAGAGCATTCGTCGCACAGGTGCCGTACCTCTTCGCCGATGAGCCGACAGGGAATCTCGACGAGGGCAATGCGAAGAAGATTATGGAACTCATCACGACGCTGCACCGCGAGACGGAGAATACGATCATCATGATCACGCACGATAGAGATATCGCAGGCTATGCGGATAGGACTTATAGACTCCATGGTGGCAAACTCACTCTAGAAAAATAGTATACTCTTCTCGAAGATGGAGATATCCACAGTATGTATGGATGCTTCTATCGTCGATATGACGAAAATTTTTATTATCTCACTTATTTCTATGGAAATCAGTATCTGGTTTTGGGTAGGGTTTAATCTCTTTGTCCTCTTCATGCTCGCACTCGACCTCTGAGTTTTTCATAAAAAGAGCGAAGAAGTCAAAGTAAAGGAGGCGCTCATATGGTCAGCTGTATGGATATCGCTCGCACTGATCTTCAATGTCCTTATCTATACATGGTTCTGAGAAGAGAAAGCCCTCGAGTTCCTGACGGGATATCTTATCGAGAAAGCCCTTTCTGTAGATAATATTTTCGTATTTACGATCATCTTCTCCTACTTCGCTATACCGAAAATATACCAGCATAAAGTATTATTTTGGTGAGTGCTTTGAGCGATATTTTTCCGTGCTATATTCATCTTTGCAGGAGTCCCACTGATCGAGAATTTTCATTGGGTCATCTATGTCTTTGGGGCATTTCTCCTCTATACGGCATGGAAATTCATACATGGGTGAGAGGTGAAAGTAGATCCTGACAAGAGTCTCGTCATCAAGTGGGTGAGCAAAATCATACCATTCAAAAAAGAACTTCATGGAGATAAATTCTTCGTCCGAAAGAATGCGAAACTCTATGGGACCCCACTTTTCATGGCACTTCTCTTTATCGAGACGGCTGATCTCGTATTTGCTGTCGATAGCATCCCTGCCATCCTCGCCATCACTCAGGATACATTTATCGTCTATACGTCGAATGTATTTGCTATACTGGGTATGAGATCTCTGTATTTTGCACTCATAGGTATGGTAGACCGTTTCCGCTATCTCCCTATAGGATTTGCCTTTATCCTGGCATTTGTCGGTATAAAAATGCTCACTATTGATTTCTATAAAATACCGATTCAGTACTCACTTTTGGTCATACTCACGATCCTCATCATGAGTGTGAGCTTCTCTCTCTATAAGACAAAAGAAGAAGCAACTCACCACAAGAAATAATGCTCAAACTCCTTCGTCTCATCATCTTCCGAAATATCAGATCGCTTATCATCCTGTTTTTCGTCGTGCTCTTCGCGAGTACTGGATTTCTCCTCATGCGAGAGCTCACGGGCAATATCGAGGCCAGTGTCGCACGCGAGACTCGACCACTCTTCGGAGCAGATCTGCGGATCTCTCATGAGTGAGTCACTGCTCGTCCTATCATCGAGACATTTGCGCCATATCTTTCCAGAGAGACGTATACCTGGTGAGAGATACGAGAGTTCTCTACGACGCTCATATCGGGCGATGGGAAGACCTGACTCGTGAATGTGATCGCCTATACTGGAGAGTATCCACAGAAGGGAATACTCGAGACTCTACCTACCGATTCTTTGTCATGACAGCAGGTGAAAAATCAGAAAGTCAGTGCCTCCGATGATCTCTGGAATCGCTATGCGACCGGAGGAAGTGTCGAGATAGATGGAAGACGTATAGTGGTGACCGATCGTATCACGAAGTCGAGTGATCTTGGTTTCTCATTTGGCAATGAGAATAGTCTCATCATCCTTCCACTTGACCTCCTCTCAGGATCGCTCCTCATCTCATCAGGCTCACGACTCTCAGAAGATCTCCTAGTCTCCTTCGCTCGCGAGGCTACAGCAGATGCCGTGAAAGACAATATTGGTGAGACGTACAAGGACTATCGTATCCGCACCTTCACAGAGCGGTCCGAGCGCTCTCTCGATACCGTCGAGCAGCTCTCCGACTATATCCTCCTCATCGTACTGGTGTCGTTCGTATTCGCGGCAGTCGTCATGCGATCGGCACACGATAGACTCTTCACGTCCCTCAGCCATACACTCTCTATCGTCGAGATCCTCGGACTCACACGCAGACGACAGGCAGGACTCTTTCTCATCGTCTATAGCATCATCCTCCCGCTTGCAGCACTGCTCTCGGTAGGGCTCGCCTATATCGGACTGCACTTCATCGCGAAGCTTCCTGGAGCAGAGGAGTTCACTTTCCTCATGAGCGCGATACCATTCTCTTTTTCACTTCTTGCACTCCTCGTCCTCGCATCGTTCTTCCCTGCATGGAGATCGAAGATCGACTTCTCTTTGACACTCGCTTCTCGCGATCTCGTGACCCCTCTTGTCACGCTTCTCACAGTCTACTTCGCCGTACTTCTCATATTCGCTCGTCCACTCTTCTCACTCGGATTGACTCTCGGTGCGCTCGTGGGCATCGGAGCACTCTTTGCACTCCTCTCGCTTCTTTATAGACTCATATTTCGGCTCGTCACACCGCTTCGCAGTTCCCGATTTCTCCTCTTCGATGCCCTCCGCACCCATGTGCGGCCACTCTCGCCGACGCTTCCAGTGACGCTCTCGCTTGTCGCGATCACGACGTGTTTCATCGTATTTCTCCTCTTTTCCCTCTCCTTCCGCTCGAAGCTCACGATAGACGCGACGACTACATCGAATATCTATGCCATAAATATCCTCGAAAATGACCGAGAAAAGATCGAGAAATACCTCTCAGGAAGTGGGGATATGTACTCGATACTGAGAGCTCGCATCGCGAGTGTGAATGGACGTACTCTTGCCGAGCATCTCTCTGATCCCAAGCCAACTGGAGAGTTCACCCGAGAGTTCAATATCACGACGACCCCTCTTCCGAATCGGATACTGCGCGGGAAACCCATACTTGCGAAAAATGAGGTATCTGTCGACGATGAATTCTCGAAGAGACTCCGTGTCGACCTCGGGGATCGTATCGAGTTTCTCCTCTCAGGGAAGAGTGTCACCCTCACTGTAGCGAATATTCGCGATAGTAAAAAGACAGGATTCACTCCGTTTTTCTATTTCTCATTTGACCCTGTGGCGTTCCGTACCGCGCCGAAGACCTACTTCGCGACGGCATATGCTCCAGATACGGAGATATGGAAACGAGGGATCCTCGCGAACTCCTGACCGCATGTCACCTTCATCGATGTGGAGAATATCCTCACGATCGTGCGAGACATAGCAGGGAAGGTCCTCTCGGTGATATCGCTCTTCCTCGCTGTCATCTCACTCTTCGCGCTCTTCGCGATCATCGCGCTCTTCGGACAGATGGAGACCATCGAGCGGACGAAGGCTCGACTCTACCCACTCTTCGGACTCACGCCCGCGAGACTCCGCTCATCTCTACAGATGAGTCGAGCGAGTATATTTGCTCTCTCATGGCTCCTCTCGACCATCATAGGAGTCGCACTCTCGTTCTACGTATTCTCCTCCATATCCTTCCTCTCGCTCTCATGGACGCATATCGGACTTGTCTCTGCTCTGACTCTCGGAGTCTATATCGTGCTGGTGGGATTACTGAGGCCGAGGGTGTAAAAAAATCCCCGAAAATCGGGGATTTTTCTGATGTATCGAAGGTTTCTAAGAACTAACTTTACTAGTTTTCTTCACTGAAAGTATCACAACTCGCGATACTTTTTCCGGTATATCCAGTGGTAAACCACTTCTTACGGTCAGCTGATGACCCGTGCGTCCATGTCTCTGGATTGATATATCCTGTAGTAGCCTTTTGTATACGATCATCCCCGACAGCAGAAGCAGCATCGATCGCTTGTGATATTTCCGTAGGTTCGATGATACCTTTTCCTTGCATTACCCCTGCCCATATACCAGCATAGCAATCTGCCTGAAGCTCGAGAGCTACTGAGAGTTCGCTTTGTCTATCAGGATTTTTTTGCATGAGTGATCCGATTTTACTCAGAGTGCCGAGCTCATCCTGGAGATGATGTCCGACCTCATGTGCTATCACATACCCCTCAGCGACATCGCCACCACGAGCACCAAACCTCTTGGTTAACTCATCGAAAAATGTCTCATCGAGATAGATGGTCTGGTCTATATTGCAATAGTGAGGACCAATATCTGAGGTGGCACCACCGCATCATGATGTCGTCGCATCACGAAACAGTACGAGTTTGGGTGTTTGGTATGACTTCCCAGATTGCTCGAATGCACTCGTCCAAACCGCATTGGTCGAGCCGAGCACTTCTCAGGCAAACTTCTCATAAGCATCTACTTCATCATATTCATGTGTCACAGTGGTTTCCTGGTTCTGATTCCCTGACTGGAGTTCATCGAGAAGGTTCATGGCCTGATCTGGTCATCCGAAGTACCCGACAGCGAGTACAAGTATGATACCCGTCACACTAATACCTCCGACGACTCTAGTAGCTCGTGTTCCGCGACGATCCTCTACATCGCCTGTCTCATTGACCTGATCCCATTTTGCCATATTTTCTAAAATAGATATAAGATGCTTATTATATCTATTTTAGAGAGACTATCAAGCATAACGAAGTATCAAGTTAAATATAATTCTTTCTCTCGCTCTCATGTATGCATATCGGACTTATCATAGGCATGACTGCTCTCGTCTATCTCTTATTAGTAGTTATTCTGAAGCCTAAGATAAATTCTTAAATTTTAAATAGTTTATCTTAAAGGATTCAAATTTTGTTTTATTAAAAATTTTTTCCAAATTCGCTATAAACTCTTCTTTTTCCTCGTTTGAATTAAGCATTCAATGTATTCTTCACATATAGTGAGCATTTGAAAAAAGTAAGAAATCTTCATTCCATAAATGATTAACTAGTTTTAGCCTATTTCTTTGGCTTAAGTTTTCTAAATTTATCTTTTTATGTAAAAGTCTTTTCAGTATCGAGGATATTCTAATTGGAACTCAAGTTAAGATTTTTTCTTCTAGCAATTCAAAGGCAGAATTAACATCTTGTCACTCAAATGATAGTTTCTCAAAAATTGAAAATCAATAAAAGTTATTGATTGCTTCATATGTAGAGAATTCTTTAGTTTTTCCTGAATTTATATTAAATCACTCTTCAAAAAGCTTATGAGAAGCAAGATATAGTATTTCTTCGGCATCTTCTTTTGATTGAGTAAAAAATATTTGATCATCCGCATAGCGTATATATTTAGCATTTTTTAAAGAACAAATACTATAGATATAGTTATCGTAGTCTTGCAAAAAAAAGTTTGATAATATCCTTGAGCAATCTCATACCTCATCTTGAGGTATTCCGATGGTTTTCTCAGAGTCGAAGTGAGTATTCCAGAATTTTAATAAATTGAATAATAATAGTATTTCATCCCTATAAGATCAAGAAGGAATAGCTGTTAATATCTTATTATAAAGTAAATCTAGTCTTATTGCATCATAAAAATTAGATATATCAATCTGCACGCAAAACTTATAATCGCCTCATACCTTGAGAGCATATTCCTTTAATTTTGCTTGGTATTCTCAATACTCTTTCTTCCATGCGAATGCGTTAAAGCTATTCTCATTTATGCTATCAGAAAAGTCTGATTCTATAAATTCAGTATTCTCATTTTCCCTTAAGATTCATCAAAGCCTAAATCATCAAAAAGTTCATTCCACCCTATTTATCGCAATAAACTCCTCTATACTCTTAATGCAGTAATAGTAGATACAATAATCTGATAATTCAAAAGTAGGCACCATTCTTATGACATACCTACTTTTGGGATGGCTTATATATTTTCTCGGCTTCTTGGGTTTATATCCAGAAATACTGGATAGTAAGTTATCATAGACAGTGTTTAGAAAATCAATTCGATTAGGATTTGTTCAAAATGAAATAAGAGAATTTTTTATCAAGTGATTAAAAAATTTACTATCAATTATTTCTATGAATTCTTCCTTGTTTTTCATTCCTTTTTTATCCTACTATCCTAGATTATGTATGAGAGATTTTGCAGAAGTATGCGTGCTATATCGACCTTTCGTCATATCGAGTTCTGATCGGAGGATACGAGCATAGGCATAGAGTCCTTCCATTTTTATAAAAGTGGATTCTATTTCCTGTTCGATATTTGCAGATGGAGTAGGAGTGGTAGTCATGAGATGATTATATCGTATTTTCAGATTTTGCAAATTCTCTATTTCATACTTTTCTTAAGTTTCGTCTCCACCTTAGTGAACCAGTACTCATACCCTCGTGAGGATGGATGGAAGTAGTCTGGAGCGAGGTATATCTCTGGCTCTCGGACGAATGGATCGTCGCTTCGCTCGTCGAAGAGATCGACATAGATACCGCCATGCTTCGTAGTGATACCACGCAGCTTCGCATGGTAGGTACGGGAGATATGCTCATACAGAAATCCGATGAGACGAGGAAATATCCCCGCTCCACCGAGATTCCCACAGCTCAGTACTATGAGTCTCTGGTGTTTCGGGAGACTCTCTATGAGTGCCTCGAACTCTGGCGCGACGCGGGCTAGGCTATGAAGCCTGGTCATATCATTCCCTCCTATCTGGAGGAGGATGGTATCGTACTCTCGCTCTTCCACCTCTGCCACCTGAGACGCGACATCCGCGACGACAGCTCCTGAGACTCACCGATTCTCGACTCGTGTCGCACCGATCAGCTTCGCGAGTCTTCCAGCGATGCTCTCTTCTGGAGTATCCGCACCGACTCATACAGCGATACTATCTCCGAGGACGAGGAGCGATACTCCACTCGCACTTCCTGAGAGAGTATAGGGTGTCGTATGCGCCATGATAGACTCAGATATCTTCACTAGTCTATAAAATCTATACCCATAGAAAGCGATGACAGCGAGGATGACAAGGAGGATGAGGAGGAAGAGGAAGTGGTATTTCATAGGTTTTGTGGATTCTATCATTCTATTTTTTTCTATTCCTCGTAAGGTCATCTCGAAGCTGCTCGAGCTATCAGATATCTAAATACCGATTTTCCATATTCATTTTTCTCTGAAGGCTCGTATCGTCTGGCGTTTTGCCTTGTTCGATAGGGAAGATCCGCTTCCTCCTATTTGACGAGCGTAGTCTGAGAGGGTGATGATCCTCTTTCCCGTGAGGTATGCGAGACGCTTATGGAGAGACTCTGCGAGTGAGAGGTAGAGGAGGGTATCGAAGATTTTAGTATTTCTCTTCTCATCGAATTCTCGGAAAGACTCATAATAGGTGGGACAATCCCGAAATCGTATGATCACCATAGGCAGTCCCTGAGAGAGGAGTTGGTAGTTCAGGATGACACGTCCGATGCGACCGTTGCCATCGCAAAATGGGTGAATATGCTCGAATGAGAGGTGAAAGCGACTGATTTTTTCGAGAGGATGTGAGGTATCAGTGACAGATATGTCGAGAAGTATGGATTCGAGGAGCCTCTCGACTTGCTCTGGAGGAGGAGCTATATGTGAGCCGACACGGACATATTCTCCAGGTTTTCTGAGTCTGCCCGCGAATTCATCACTGATCCCCGTGAGGAGCATCTGGTGGATGAGGAGGATGAGATCAAGGGAGAGCTCCTCATATTTTGATTTTCCACGCACATACTCTATCACTTTCGAAAGATTGCGAGCCTCGTAGACTTCTCTGATGTGTAGATTTTTCGAGGTCTTCATATCGAGGAGGATCTTCTCGGTATCGGATAAGGTGAGCGTCGAGTTTTCTATAGCATTCGAATTATAGACACTTTCTGAGAGTTCGACTGTATCGATCATCCCGAGGAGAGATTCTTTTCATTTTTTTTCTTTCTGATACTCTTTCTGGAGGAGTTCGAGGTATGATTTTTGTTCTGAGAGTAGAGACATAGCGTGAAAAGTAGTGAAAAACAGTGCTAATTCACGTTATAATATCATTTTACCGTGAAAATGCAAGGAAAATCACCTATTTTCACGGTGTACGAAGAATCTTCTCCATCGTTTTTCCTTTCGCGAGCTCGTCGATGAGTTTATCGAGGTAGCGGATATTTCTCATGAGCGGATCCTCGATATCTTCGATGCGATACCCACAGATCATCCCTGTGATAAGAGTAACATTTGGATTCATCGCTGGTGCTTCAGAGAAAAATGTCTCGAAGTCTGTACTATCTTCAAGCACCTTCTCTAGTCAAACCTCATCGTATCCTGTGAGCCACATGATGATGGTATCGACTTCAAACTGTGTGCGTCATTTTCGTTCTACCTTCGTGATATAGAGTGGATAGACCCTCGCGAAGGGCATATGGTAGATATGGGTGTTTTGCATAAAAATGTTACAAGTCCTATAAGATGATTTTTAGAAATGTTTTTTTCCTTAAGCATTACTTACTTCTATGCTAAATCATCATGTGGAGAATCGTTTCATATCCATTATACCCATACAATCATCCATATACTCTGGATTTTCTTTTCATTTTTCTTCCCAAGAAGCCATTACTTTTTTATTGACTTCATCACGGTGTTCTTTTGAGGCATACTCTATATATGAAAACCATATTGTTTCATCATCTTTCAGATTTACGAGCTCTGGAAAAGGAAGTGATGCCATGCCTTCCATATTGGGAGAGAGATCATGTCCCATACATTCTCTATAGGAGAGAGCGCCGTGTTTCATCCACATATTGCATCCATCTTGGGCCATTTTTCTATACTTTTCCACTTTATCTTTTGGAATCACGAGAACAAAAGCATCTATATATGTTGGTTTCATAATGATAAGAAATTTAAAAAATGAAATAGTAACGAATTACGTCTTCGGCATCTGACTCGCGTCCATCCAGAATGATTCCCAGATATGCCCATCGAGATCTTCGAAATCACGACCATACATGAATCCATGATCATAGGTCTCGATCGTCTTTTTCCCGCCTGCAGCGATCGCTTTATCGAAAAATGCATCGACTTCTGCTCGTGAATCAAACTCTAGAGCATTGAGCACTTCGGTTGTCGTATGAGCATCGGAGATCTTTTTGGATCCGAGGAAATTCGCACAAAATCAATGCGTGAGGAGCATGACAGAGAGGGAGTCATCCCAGACCATGCCAGAGGCATCCTCATTCGAGAACTCCAGATTTTGCGTGAATCCGAGAGCTTCGTAGAAAGCAGTTGCCCTCGGGAGATCTGAGACAGGGAGGTTGATATAGAGGCGTGCCATAAGATGAAGTTATAATATAATTTTTACTGCATACCGAGTACATATCCTGATACAAGGAGTCCGATAAGTCGATTGCTCGCGAGTATCGCGATCTTCTGTGCCATATACATCTTCTTATCACCACCCCAGATGACTGTGCTCGTGATAGTAGGGAGGACATACCCGAGCCATACTAGAAATCCGAGATGCATACCTCACATGTCAGGAAGCATCTTCAGGAGAAAATCAAGTGTCATGATCATGACGAGTATGGTGACTATCTCGAGTATCATGAATTTCCACATTCCTTCTGACGCTTTTTTCATCTCAGCATCACTGAGTCCCTTTTCTCCATGATGGATTTTCCCATAGAGTTTTCCCCAGATTGCCCCTTGCCATACGCCACCGATACAAAAAGATACGATTGTCATGATGACGATCCACATCCAGTCGAGTGTGATTTCCATAGTATAAGTATAGTGAGAAAATAAAAAATGCTATCTTTACATCATCCACATACCGAGCACATATCCCGTCGCGACGAGTCCGAGAAGTCGGCAGACGCTCGATACGACGATCTTCGTGCACATCCATTTCTTCGCGTCACCACCCCAGACGACGGTACTCGTCATCGTTGGAAGCACGAATCCAAGCCATACGAGAAGTGCTACATGCATACCAGAGAATGATGGAAGCATCTTGATAAGAAACGCGAGAGTCACGACCATGAGAAATGTCGCTACGAACTCTGCGAGCATGAGCTTCCACATACCGACCATCGCCTTCTTCATCTCAGCATCCGTGAAGGTATCTTTTCCGTGGTGGATACGCATCCAGAGCTTTCCGAAGAGAGGGCCGTGCCAGAGAGCACCAAGAGCAAAACATGCTACCGTCATGATCGCGATCGCGATCCAGTTGAGAGAGACTTCCATAAGAAAAAAATGAAGAAATAAAACTCTCTCATTATATCGAGAATATGAGAAATACAAGACTTACTGTTTTAATAACTCTATAGCGTGATCGAGAGTGCGAAAGAAATCATCTTCAGTACTGAGAAAGGGGAGGTCATATTTTTTGGATTCATCTTCAAAATACTTTCCATATTCTGCGAGGCATTTTGCCGCATTTCAGAGAGTGGCGTCATCTTTGATATTATCTGCGATCCAGTCTCCATTATTCCTATTTTCACGGAGTCAGTGGAGGATTTTTTGATCGTCTGTTTTTGTGAGTATGAGGCTTTTTATATCTTTATTTTCTCTGTACTGGGAAATAAGTCTCGGAAGAAAGTGCACTCCTTCAATAATATAATCTTTCCGACAAATCATCAAGTGGGTAATAAAAACACTAATACCAGTCCATAAAAAATCAGCTTCATGGAGATCTGCATCGAGAAGCTCTTTCCCTGAGTGATCCCTATAGAGTCAGATTATACCAGACTGGTTTTCCATCTTCTCAAATGGAAAGCGTACATCTTTTTCTTCTCATGAAAAATAGGGTATCATCATGAGTCTGAAGTAATCCGTTGACAGATAGGGTATAGAGAGTTCCTTGGATAGTTTTTGTGCGAGGGTTGTCTTTCCTCAGCGAGGAGAGCCACCTATAAGATAGATCATAGGGTCAATTCTACACAAAAACAGAGAAATACAAAACCTTATCGTAGCTTCCTTGCTCGTATAATCTCACTGGCGAGGACCGCACGCATTTCTGTCCGTATCTTCACTATCTCTGGATATGTGTTCCAGAAATTCATTTTTTGCTCACGGATATTGGCATCTGAGAAGTCAGACCCCAGGACGAAGAAGGTAAATGATTCAGCTATATCCTCTTCTGGGCTAGATGTGGCATATTCTGAGACGAATTTATTCCCATCATATGTCGCTGTCTTCGCCGTTCACCAGAATTTCTTCACGAAAGAGTTCAGGTATGCACCGCGCTGAGTACAGCCTTCCTCTGTCTCATAGTTCGCGCATGCACCTGTAGGTGACATGAATTGGGTAGCATTGAGCGTGATGATGTGAGAGAGCTCATGGATAAATGTTGCCTTCTGTCACTTGAGATCAGAGAGTTTATGAGTCGGGAGATTGATCGACATCTTCCATCTTCCATTTCCATCATCATCGGAGACGAATGCTATGACGTCACTTCCCGGATCCTCATACACCTCGAACTCCTCGATGAAAGTATCAGAGAGAGTATCTGGTGAGAGATCAGCAACTTCGCGCCAGAGATTCTGATATTCACTTGTGTCAGTTCCACTTTTGCGTATGAGCTTCTCACCACGAGAGACACTATAGAGGACCTTCGTATTCGCCTGAGTCGAGTCCTGAGTACCTGTCGGAGCGTCACGACCTGCACCTTCGAGTGAGTCGGTCCACCCTGAGAGTTCTGCCTCGATCGCATCCTGTGTCGTCTTACACTCGAGCTCTGTCTTACACTCGAACGAACAGACCTTCCTCATACTATCATAGTTCTCATAGGAACTACAGTCACTTGGTCCATCAGCGTCAGTATCGTAGATGGTCGTATCTTCTCATCCTGCTACGGCACTACTATTGGCAGAGTAGACACGGTAAAGCCAGGTGCCGAGTTTTTCTCTGGTGATCGGACTCCGATCTATGCTTGAGAGTGTCTCAGTCGTGATGATGCCGAGCTCTTTTCCGATAGAGAAATACTCACTATACCAAGGTTTGCCACTCTCATCTTGCATACCATAGGCGCTACGGATTACTACAGCGAGTGCTTGAGCTTCTGTGATCGAGTTACTTGGAAGAAATCTTCCATTTGCACCACGAAACAGTCCATATTCACATGACTCTACTGTAAAAGGACGAAGACTCGTATCGTATGAGTCAGTATCAGTAAATCCACAATCGGTAGATATTTTCTCTATACCTATAAGCTTCGAAAACTCTACGACGAACTTCGCAGCTTCACCCCGCGTGATAGAATCTTTTGGTCGAAAATCTCATTCATGGGAATATGTCGTAAGTCCATTTTCTGAAAGCCAAGGGAAGACATCAGTCGAAAATCCAGAGGCGTGTATCGGGAGATATGAAGACCCTATAAGTGTGACTGATGCGAGAAGAACGATAAGTTTGCGAAACATGATCCAGTAGAAGTAAAAGAGTAAATAAAACTTTCTTATTATATCAAGAAAATAAGAAATACAGGAGGGTTATTTTATCTAGAAGCTAGGCTTATTGTAGAATACTTATTTGAGACATGAGAGTTGGATGATTTTTTCTCGTGTTTTTTTTCATACTATTCCTGTTTGAATTATTCACTCGGATTTCTGGAATTTCTTGATTGCATTTTCGGTCTTTTGCCCGAAATAATCTCTGCGATATTCCCCCTTTGAGTAGTCGTCTTTTTTTCACTCTTCGAGCGTAAGCAGTTTATTTTGTAGGAGAAATACTCGTACAATTCCCGCGAGATACCCTGTGTCACCCTTCTTCACGATCGCACTATATACCAGAAGATCCTTTGCGCTACTGCAAGAGCCATCTGCAAAATATGCTCATACTGTATGAATTGAATATAGGATACAAATTAGGAAGATAATAAGTTTTTGCATAAAAGAAAGGATAAGAATTAGAGTTTTTCTGCATACTTCTTCAGATTCTCGAGTATCGCTCACCATCATGCGAGCTACTGTTCAATTGGAGAGAGATTATAATTTTCTCTATTATATCGAGAAAGGAAGAAATACAAGAAAATTAACGCAAGACTATATCGTACTTTTCATATCCAGAAAATCGTGCATAGCGCTCACATTCTTGTTCGAGACTTTTCATATCGACTTCATATCACGGAAGTATCTCGAACTTATAGATAACTCTATCTTTTTTAAATTCCCTTTTCCAGCTTCCGATGGCTCTTCATCACTGGAGTATGATCGGGAAAAATATCCCATTCGATGTGAAGAGCTTGGCATGGTGTGCGATATCTGCTACGGGAGAACGATCCTTGTACCCGAGGAAGTATTCGTCGAAGCCTCAGATGAGTCGAATGTCCCGTCATTCTGAGTGAAACGAAGAATCCATATTTCCGAATCACTGGATCCTTCACTCCGTTCAGGATGACGGGAAGTGATAGTATATTTTTCCTTCATATTCGACTTTTTCGAGCTCTTTTTCTATAAGAGATACTGCCTCTTTGCAGAGAGTCTTCCCCAGCCCACACCACCATGCGAGATCATCGACCGTCGCAGAGCCATGTCCACGAAAGTACATCCGAGCGAGTTCGGCGAGCTCCTCTTCACGATTGCGTGTTGGTCATTTTGCTACCCATTCATCGAGGAGGACAAATGTCTCTTCTTTCGCAGTCGGCGGTCCGAAGCAGATCAGCCCACGAGTGGCAGCATAGCATGCGAGATGATACATCCACTGCGTCTGCATCGGGATGCCATTGGCTTCGAGAGTGTTGCTGAGTTCTCTACGTGTGAGGGATTTGCCTCCGCGAAGTTCTCGTTCCATGATCTCCATTGCTCGTTCCGCATGAGCGTCGGTGATGCCGAGGAATTCTCGACGCTTCGCGAATCCTGTGAGCGTCTTTTTCGCGCAGAGATCGAGCATCATATGGACATATTTCGGATGCATATAGTGGAGTGTCCCCCGCATCGGCCATGTGCGGATGATTTTTCACTGGACACATGCTTTTCTGATATCTGTTTCTGTCGATCACTCGATTCGCGATCCGATGACCCAGAGTGCTTGTCCGATATCTTGTCACTGTATACAGCCAAAATGCTCCACGACTTCCTCCGCATTCGAAAATCGAAAAGTATCCAATCCATGGGATGCGAGGCGGGTAGAGAGCATTATAGGGTTAGGACATAATTATCTTCCAACGATTGGTATATTTTCGAAATTATTTTTTTGTTTACCTTATATCAGGCAAGTCCCTGAGTCTTCTGCCATTATATTTAAAATGATCTGCACCAGCATATGCTCAACTTTTACTCAATTTTCCCCGCTTTTCATAAAGCTTGTAGGTAAGTGGTGACAATTTCCAAATCTGATCCTCGTATTCCACCTCGCGCTCTCCTACAATTTTTGCTGTTGTAGTTTCATCATCTTTAAAGGTAACTATATCACCATTATTTAATCCTTTCTTATAAAAACTGAATAGTTTACTCTCTATTCTGACATTTGTGACAAGATCAAGTTCTACCTCTTGATCAATATTTTCCGGATAAATAATCTTACCCTTAAAGGAAAGCAGGAGCTGTTGTAGCAAGTCTTGATCGACTGCAAATAGCTCACTTCCTCCAACTTGATGTTTATTAAAAATATCATGAAGTAAGTTTTCTTTATCAGAATAGTCCTCTAGTTCAATAGCAAAAAATCTTCGTAAGCCAACCACATTATAGTATCCATTTGCTTCTAAAACCCTCATTCGCTCGGCAAAATTATCGGTTCTTCCGATTTTAACTAAACCAGAAACCGCTGTTGTCATTATATAAATGATTCCTTTCATATTATTTTTTCTTATAACTTATAAAAACTGTTCCTTATTTCATATTTATTCCTTATAATTTTTCAAAATTTTGAGAGAGAGCTCAGACTATAGACGTTCCACATACTTCTTCAGATTTTCCAGTATCATCTGCCATCCTTGTATCTGCTGTTCGTTTGAGTGGGTATCTTCGGCATCGAACGTCTCGCTCACTTTCACACCCTCTGGAGTCTCTTCGAGCGTGACATCGACGACCCGACCAGCATCGAGGAAGTACTCCTTCATCTCGCCGAGTGTATAGCTCATGCTCTTCATCGGAGTGACTTCAGTATACTTTGCTGTCAGGTCGAATCCGAAGCTCCCATCACGGGCTTCCATGCGAGTAGTAAATACTCCACCTACTGCTGGCGCTTCACCCTTTGCCCATGGGCAGTGCCATGTGGCTCCATCAGCGAATCCCCAGTGGACGATGTGTACAGGATTCCAGAGAGCATCCCAGACAGTAGCGAGAGGGGCATTTATGGTCGTAGAGACGGTGAGTTTAGACATAGAAAGAAAAAAATAAAAATTTATTGAACTTCGACCCAACCTTCTTTTTTAAAAACAGCCCAGAGAGCCATGGAGTGACCATGTCCGAGATCGAATTCTTCTTTGAGAAAATTCACCAGTTCAGTGGCCTTCATGTCAGGTTTTAGTATTCCTTTTTCGAGAGCGATAGCTCGGAAGTCTTCTGGATATTTTCAGGTTTTTGCATGGATATTATCGATGTATGCTTGAAAGGACATAAGAAGAAAATTTAAAAGGTTATTCTTTCACACTTACTGCTATCGTGAGTTCGGTATGAGTTTCGTTGTACATATCCAGATCATATCCATAGTCACGAGGCAGTTCTGATGCTGGAGTCTGATTGATCGTATTCCACATACCAAAAATATTCTCAGGTGATATCTCCTTTGTTGTAGTATAGCGATAGTCTTGGGCTGGGATCTGGATCGTGGTGATCGTCGGGTCTGTTTGAGTTATTCCTGATTGAGTGATATAGCCGATGAGCATATCGTATCATTTCTTCGAGAGATCGAGTTCGTCATGGTAGTTATAGTAGACAGCGTGTACCGTCGGATACGCCTTATCCGTGATACGCTCAGAGATATTGTCTGTGAAAAAGTGTTTCCAAGTTTCCATGATGACTGCTCGTTCATTCTCGGGATTCTCTATCGTGATGCGGTAACCTGATACCTCGAAGGGTCCATGTGAGTATTTTTCCATAATTCAAGTGGAGTGAAGAAAATAAAATGAAGTGAAACGAAATTTTAGTTTTGTGAACGGAACGCAGAATTAAGAGCTAAAGGCTCATAAGAAAAAAGTTAAGATTACTCGATGAGTATATCGTATTTCGACAGAAGTCCAGCCGTTCCTGAGAGAGAAAATTTTGCTCCTGAGATAGTATTTTCCTCAGGATCTATCTGGTAGTTCACTGCACTTCGGAAGTCAGTGCCCGTGAGTATCGTCCGTGAGAATATCGCGCCCTTCAAATCACAGATTCAGAGTGATACTCAGGAGAGATCCGCTGATGCGAAGTCAACCCCTCGGAGCTCTGAGTCGCGGAATATACTTTTTGTGAGGCTCAGTATCGAGAACACAGAGAAGTCGATGATACATTTTTCGAATGCGACTTCGAAGAGAAAATTATTGCATTTCTGAAAATGGACACCGAGGATCTTGCAGTCAGAAAAACTCACTTCCTGCATACTCGTTTCGAGAGTCTTCACGTTGCTCAGGTTGCAGCCGATCATGCGACAGCTGAGAAATCTCGAGTACGATAAATCGACATCCGAGAAATCGCATCCTACGAATTCGCAGTCTTCGTATTCTCATGGAGTCCATGTTTTGGTGAAGTCTTTTTTTGTGTATGTTTCAGAAAATATACATTCCATGATTAGGCATTGTTATAGGCTTTCTCGATCCCATCCCATGTGAGTCGTCTCATCTCCATGAGCTCCTTCATGAGTTTCGATTTTCACTCTGGGGTACCACTTCGCATATACTCGGTGAAGTTCGCGGGGATGAGCTGCCAAGATACTCAGTACTTATCTGCGACCCAGCCACACATCTCTGCTTCCTTTACCGCCGAGAGCTTCTCATAGTAGTACTCGAGCTCTTTCTCGTTCGCGCATGGGATCATCCACGATGCTGCGCATGAGTGTGTGAAGTATGGTCATCCATTCAGCGTAGCGAACTTATCGCTCCCGAAGAGAGTAAATTCGACGATCATGACGTCCCCTTTTTTGGATCCTGGAAGATGCTCATTTGGTTCCTCGTAGAGTCCTGTCGTTGTGATATGTGAGTCAGGAAATACAGAGCAGTAGAACTCCGCCATTTCGAGGGCATTATTTGCGGATGACCAGAGGCAAGTGGTGAGCATAAGAAAAAAATTAAGAGTTATTTTTGATGAATAGGGAAAATATTTCCATCTATATCAGCGATTTCGGCGCTTATCGATCACCAAGGCATGACCGTGGGATCACTGATAATGGATCCACCATGGATTATCACTTTTCAAAGGAATTCAGACATATCAGACACAAGGAATTCACTATTTTTATAGGTTCAGATATGGTGCTCTGCCCATCTTGCGAATCTATAGGGAGCATCTTCTTCTATTTCCACATGAGTAGTTCATATATACCCACTGAGGTAGTATGGACTCTGATTTTCTATAACGAAGCCAAATACATTCATATAAAAAGTCTTGGCGAGTTCTATATCTTTTGTTCAGATGATAAGGGAATCAAGTTGTATAACCATAAAAAAATTAAGAGTTCAGAAAATTTAGAGTTGTCATAACAGTAGCAAGTTTTCATATCCCGATAAGTGCAGCGTCATGATGCTCTATCGATACTGTTCCACAAGCATCTGAGATCACAGTAGTGGTGATATCTCTATCATGAGCATCTCGAACGATGCTCGAAACAGCGAGGTCAGTTGCTACTCCAGTAACTACGATTTCGGCGATTCATTTTTCCAGGAGATATGCCTCGAGTTCGGTTTTATAGAAAGGACTCACTCGAGTTTTTGTGATAGTTTTTTCTTCGCTTTTGTATCCAAGTTCTTTCACGAATTCGACTGACCAAGTGTTTTCTCTGAGGATTCACATACTCGGAGCTCATTTAAAACGAGGAGAAATGATCGAACAATTGTCATAATTCTCATGAAATCCGAGATGAATCCATATGATTTCTTCGTTATTTTTTCGAAAAAAATCAATGAGTTTTTTCGTATTTCAGATAACTCCATACTCTTCACAAAACTTTCCCATTCCTTGAGGAGTGATCTTTCCGTCAGGGTGGAGAAATTCATTTATGAAGTCGATGATGATAAGGGCACGAGTCATAGATTTTTATTAGAAATTATTTTACCTCTACCTTATCACTATGGATTTTTTGGTATTCTTCGAGCATTTTCATGTATTCTGGAAGGATCAGTTTATGCGTATCGCTTGCTCCTGTAGTGAAAAAATTCGGGAAGATACCATGCACAAATGCCATACATGCCGCACTGAGAGACTTCCGAGCGAAGAAAAATGCGAGGTGCTGATGTTGTCTGTAGCTGACACCGTGTCAGTGGAGGTGAGAGTCGAACATAGAATTTGGTTTAAATAAATTAAAGGGTGGGAATTTCTGAGCGGACCTCATATAAGAATGTGAGGTCTCGTTCGACGATATATTTTCATTCTTCATTTTCTGGATTATCGTTTTCAAGTGTTTTTATAGCTTCTTCGAGCGAGAACCATTTGTGAGAAAAATTATTTTCTTTTTCTGAGTCAGTGAAACTATGTTCTCATTGCTTGGAAATTTTACATACATAACACTGGGATATCTGGAGTATGTAGTCTCACTCTTCTCACCAGAGATTTGCCCTGTATTCGACTACTTCGCCGATATATTTTCCGATTTCTATCTCAGCTCCGACCTCTTCGAGACACTCTCGCCTCAGAGCGGTTTCGATATCTTCATCTGCTTCGACTCACCCTCCTGGTAGTTTGTGATAGTTATATTTTCCGACATGAAGTATCGCTATTTTTCCATCCTCACGAAAGAGTACCGCACGTGCAGTGTGGCGTGTCGCATATTCTTTTCATTCGAATATTTTTGGATCTCAGATGATTTTGAGTGGAGGCATAGAAATTATTTATTCAGGAAAGTGTTCTACGATAAGGGTTTCTCCGTTTCTATCATAGTACGTACAAGTACGTGCGACCATGTCGAGTGTCCACTTCTCGACTCCAGAGGACGCACAGTCCTGACAAAATGTCATATAGTCACTTCCTCACGACTGATGGAGCCTGAGGCGTTCGATGAAGTGCTCTTTGTTCATCATTTTCGCGATCTCGAGAGGGGTGTACTTCGGTGGAGAAGTGAGTACAGTCGGATTTCCGAAGTACTTCGCGTGACCATCCGAGACGAATGTATCGTACCCCGTGACACCTATATCTATGAGGTCACGAGCATACTGGGGGAAGTCGGCACCAGTTTTTACTTTCTGATGGAGAGAGGCGATTTCTTCGAGTGTGAACATAGAGTATATTATTAAAAAATTATTTTCGTACCGCTATCACGTCCATTTCTATGCTTGCGTCCAGGGGCAATGCACTTACTCAGACGGCTGTACGAGCAGGAAGAGGGTGAGAAAAATATTTCAGGTAGACTTGATTGAGAGCTGGAAGCTCACCGAGATCAGTCAAGTAGAGGTGTACTCGTATCACATCCTCCAGAGTGACTCAGGCTTCTGTAAGGATAGCTTTCACATTCGCGATCACGAGCGCGAATCTCTCTTCGATGTTTTCTCATTCGAGTTTTTTCTCACTATTCATATGGATCTGCCCAGAGACGAATATGAGACCATTTGCTTCATAGGCTCCAGAGAGGGGAGCACCTGAAAGTTCGGATGATAGATATACTTTTTTCATAGGAAAATATTATGTTTGTTTGATTCGTGCCCTATGAGTCATCTGGTTCGTGCTGACATATGCGAGTACATCACTATCTGGACTGTGGAGCTCTATCATATCGAGATCAGCACGAGGGAACAGTCGAGATCAGGGAAGTAGGTTGTCTGCGAGAAACTCTTTTTTTAGTTTTTCATATTCTATCGGTTCGAGGTAAAAATCAATATCACCAACATGATGGCGGTATGGGTCAGGTTTGCGTATATAGAGGTCTGTATAGGTTCCCCTTGGTGCATGTTCGGTTGCCTCGAAGATTATAGGTTCATGGAGTTTGAAGTATTTCTGATTCGGATTCTCACTTGGTTCTGTGAGGGTTTTTCTGAGTTCGATAAGTCGTTCGTATTCATCATCATAGTGACAGAATATCCCGAGATTCCCTGAATTATCCAGATATTTCCCGAACGAATTCATACAAAGTTTATGACTTTCTATATGAATATGTTCTCCTGCTTCGAGGAGCGTATTGAGATTGTTGATAGGACTGTAACGATAGAGTTGCATAATGGTAGTATAATAAAGCTTATCGCGTTAAGAGAAATTCTTTGAATGCATCGACTGGGCGTAATTTTCGGAAAAATTTTTCTATTCATTCATCATCGAGACACGCATTCGGTACAGCATTTTCTCATGTGATAAATATCCTATCCCATCCGAAACCATTTTCTCACTCTGGTTTCTCTGCGACCGTCCCTTCGACAACTCATTCGAAAAATCGTAGAGTCACTCAGTCGAAGTATCAAAACATACAACGAGCAATACCGCTCCGATCTCTTTCGTCTACAAGTGATGCGAGTCTATCGAGTCACATCTCATCTACAAAGTGTTTCACGAAAGTTCCAGGTATACGTCCGAGCGCACAAAACTCGAATGATACATCATCTACTAGAACAGGTTTTCAGATTTTTTCATAGGCTTGTCGTACTTTATGTTCTACGACTTCCTTAAGATCAAGAGATTGTATTTCATCGAGGTCGAGTTTTATATGTTCTATAGGCATACCGAGAAGTTTTCTCATGTAGTCTACTTTTTTCTGATTGCCCGTGATGAATGTGATAGTTTGCATAGAGAGATTGTATATGTTTCTCGGTAAAATCAATGTATTTTCTATGCGAGTTTTGCTCCATTTGGAACATCTCTTTCTGGTATCGCGAGGATCACTGATCCATCTTCTCGGTAAAATCAGGTACAGAGGAATTCACTCATGAATGGTCCGATCCTCTTCGGAGGAAAGTTCACCACTCAGACGATCTGCTTTCCTATGAGTTCTTCTATCGTATAGTGTGTCGTGATCTGCGCACTCGATTGCTTGATCCCGATTTCTCATCCGAAATCCACCCAGATCTTATATGCTGGCTTCCTCGCTTCAGGAAAATCTTCGACACGGATGACCGTGCCGACTCGGAGCTCGACGGATTCGAAATCTTCCCATATTATAGTAGTGTGCATGGAGAGAGTATAGGGAAAAGTGAGAAGTCTGCAATATTGACGATGAGATAATCTCCAAAAAATATAGTTGACAAAACATAGAGAGAGAGTAAAGTGATGTGAATATTTTTTAAAACTAAAATACCATGTCAGTATACTGCGTAGCTTTAGATGGGAGTAATGATATTTCTGAATATCCGAACTGACAACCTTATTTATTTGATGCACATCAACTAGTTTCCCGAAATGGACAGCTTACAGAAGGTATATTCGACTATAAGAGATCACATTTTTCTGTTTCTGAGAACATTTGAATATTTCGATGATTTCTAATTGATAAGAATTTCTCTGATTTAAGGAAAATGTGTAGTTTGTGAGATCCTACGACTGAACATGTATCATCTTTGATCACAGGCTTTTCTCTTACCGATGAGTTCTGAAAAATTCACGATGTAAAAGTCTGAGAATGAAAGTACAAGTCAGCACTTTTTCTCTACTGGTTAGCAGAGTGAAAGGATTCATTTGCTATGGATGACTTAAAGAGACAACATGTATGGGATTTTTTTGGTCACTCTATTTGTAATGATGCGTTTGAGAATGAAAATACAATACATACAACAGTAAGATATCTACTCAATCAGCAGTGAAGTAAAGTTACTATTATCCGACCATAATACTGCAAAAAATCCACCCCTGACCGAGTGGATTTTTCTTAAAGCTGTTTTTTAGACCATTTTGGGACTGTATTGAGATATGATTATTTCATGAGAGTGACATGTCCGACATATTCTTTTCTTCCTTCGCCATTAGCTCCGAGAGCTTTCATTTTTTCCTTCATCTCGTCACGTTTTGCTTTTGCAGCTTCCATTTTTTTCTTCATATCTTCTTTGCTCATCTTGCCACTTCCCATTCATCCACCCGTACTCATAGAACTAGGATTACTTGCTCAGAATGACCAGCTTGCGAGCTCTATCCCTGCTGGAGGAGTGGGAAGAGTCACACCCTTTGAGAGGAGATAATCACGAATCATCCTCGCGAGCTCTGCTTTTTGCTCAGGAGTGAGTTTTCCTATAGCGAGCATGAGACCTTTTCCGCCGTGCTCCATCTCACTACCACTTCCGTCTCTCGGAGGCTTCGGTGGACGTGGCATCATAGAGCCACTATGTCCAGTCATCATACCGCTATGTGACGCTGTGCTTGAGTCTTCTCTCATCATAGAGAAGTCTTGCATAGATACCTTTCCATGACCGCCTCCTGACGATTCCTGAGCCCCGACTGTAGCCACACCAGAGATCGCTACCGCTCCGATAAGGAGAAGTGAGTACATCTTTTTCATAGGAGAAAAAATTAAAAAATAAACATTTCCTATGAGGAAACGCGATAATTATATGAGTCTCATACAGTTTTTCCAAATACTTCACACGGCTTTCACTCTGTACTTTTATTTTTTTAGTTCTCCGATACCATATCTCTTACTATTGCTTGGATACTCTTTTTCCCATTGTATTCATTCTCATCGAGTTCGACGATCAGAGATACGATATTGCCGACTTCGAGCGAGGATTTTTTCTCATGGGACTTCCAGTAGAGCATTTTCACATCAGGATTTTCCACGCATCTGAGTGCGAGGTGTGTGCTATCTTTTCCGAGGGTCCGACACTCGGTAATGGTGATATTCGAGAGGAGAAAGAGGGGCTTCCTATTGCCGATACCAAAAGGTCGAAAGGAGTGTATGATATCGAGAGTTTTCTGACTCATCTCGCCAGGTGGAAGTATACATTCTACTTCGAGGGTTTTCTTCGGAAGCTCTCATTTTCCGTATTTTTCGAGAAATTTCTCAGTGATCACTTTCTGAAAATCCGCGAATCGACTCTCTTCGATCGTGAATCCTGCGGCTTGCCGATGTCCACCATATCGGACGAAATACTCCTTGCACTCGTCGAGGAGTTCGACGAGATTGCACCACTCTGGTGAACGACACGAGGCGATCAGATAGGGAGATACAGTTACACAAACAGGAGACACAGTGGTAGGGTTTTGTATTTCTGGAACGATGATAGAAAAATTCCTCTGTGTATCTGTCTGTGTTTGTGTATCTCTTGTTAGTTCCTTCTCATACTCCCGCTTTTTCACTTCTTCACTTCGTTTGTTCTCGTGTTGTCGGCAAAGGACGATCGAAGGACGGTTATATGCTTCGGTGAGCTTGCCTGCGACGAGTCCGATAAGTCCATGTTCCAGAGTATCTTCCATGAAGAAAAGTATCGGATCATCTCCATTGGCTTCCATAAGAGCTTTTAGAGAGAAACCTTTTACGACTTCTTGGCGCTTAGTATTGAGCTCTTCGATCTCTTCGAGAAATTCATCGCACCGATCTTCGCTCGCGAGAAGCCAGCGGAGTGCCGTGAGGGGAGTATCCATACGTCCACTTGCATTGATGCGTGGTCCGATCTGGAATCCTATGATATCAGCATCTCACTCGACACTCTCATGTCACTCGAGGAATTTTCTGAGCCCTGCGGATTCTGAGTTCTTCATCTGGGCGAGTCCGAGAGCGGTGATCGTACGATTCTCTCCCACGAGTGGCATACAGTCTGCGACTGTGCCGAGAGAGGCGAGGTCAATGTAGCGAGTGAGAGTCTGATTTATGAAAAATTCCTTATTTTTGTCATCCTCGCTTGGAGAGGATCTCTTAGGAAGGGATTCTCGTTCCGAGAATGACAAAAGAGACGATTCTTCTAAGCTCAAAAGAATCCCATGAAGCAACTTAAAGGCCACTCCAGCACCAGCAAGATTCGGAAATGGATAGAGTGAGTCTTTACGTTTCGGATTCAAAATCGCAATAACCTCCTCTGGGATGATATCGGGAACCGCATGATGGTCCGTCACGATCACGTCGATGCCGAGAGATTTCGCATGGCGAATCGGCTCTATATCACGAGTCCCGCAGTCGACAGTGATGACGAGTTTTACATTTTTGAGAGCGAGCTCATCGAAGAAGTAGGACTTCAGTCCATATCCATCATGGACGCGGTGAGGAAGTCGATATGATACCTCACATCCTATCTCCGTGAGAAATCGTACGAGGATGGCGGTCGATGATACGCCATCGACATCATAGTCACCGAATATGACAATACGCTCACATCTTTCTCGGGCTTTGAGGATTCGCTCCACTGCTTTCTCCATATCGGGCATGAGATAGGGGTCATGGAGATCAGAAAGAGCAGGAGAGAAAAAAGCATCACTTTCGATATTTCGATTTTTCCGAAGTATTTCTCTGAGATCCGAAAAATCACTCTGTATAATATGGACGTTTTGTCACTCTATTGTTCGCATGGGTTTTGACTTTAGTTTCTCTCTGATTATACTTCCTCTCGTAAAAACTCAACTCTTTTTCTTTTTTCCTTCGTGAATCTCCTTCAAATATTTTTTATCATCTCGGGGATTATCATATTTCTCGTCGCACTCGATATCGCGAAAAAAGAGCGATTCAATGCACTCCACTTTCTCGTATTTCTTGGTGTTTGAGGTGGACTTTTTCTCTTCACTCTTGTTCCGAATACCCTCGATATTATAGGAAAGATTTTTGGGCTTCAGCGAGGGGCTGATGCTCTCGTATATGGAAGTATTATTTTTCTCTTTTATTTTACTCTTCTTCTCCTGCGCAAGGTAGAAGGGAATCGTGAAGAACTGACTCGTATTATCCGTGAAGTATCACTCCAAAACAGTATCAATGAAAAAAAATAAATTTATCTTTCTCATCCGTGCGTACAATGAAGCGACTCGTATCGTAGGAGTGATTGAGTCAATCTTTGGTGCATGATTCAGCGAAGTCCTCGTCATAGATGATGGATCGACGGACGATACAGATACCCTTCTTTTGCGTGCTTTCGGTGAGAAGATACTTATAGTACGACATGTGGTCAATCGTGGTCCCGGTGCAGCACTAGAGACAGGATTTGAGTATATACGCCGTCTTGCTTACAAAAATACGTGGGAGTATCTTGTCACTTTCGATGCTGATGGACAGATGGATATACGAGATATGTCGAAATTTATAGAGAAGATCGAAGAAGATCCCACACTCGATGTCGTTATTGGTTCACGTTTTATCATGAAGACCGATACTAATGTCCCTCCCATGAGACGCATTATCCTTTGGTGAGGAAAGATTTTTACCTCTCTCATCTCGGGGATTCACCTGACTGATGCACATAATGGCTATAGAATGATCCGTATAGCGAAACTCGATGACTTCCATATCACTATGGATGGTATGGAGTATGCGAGTGAGTTTATCGATCAGATAAGTTCCAGTCATCTGAAGTTCGCAGAAGTACCAGTGAATATCCACTATGATGAATATACTCTTGCGAAAGGCCAACGTATGGGGTGAGCATGGCGAGTGATGACCCGCATGATACTAAAAAAATTTTTCTAGAAAATGAAGACAATACAAAAAACACTCCTCATCACTGGTGGTCTCGGATATATCGGTTCTCATGCGGTCGTCGCATTCGAACAAGCGGGATATCGTACTATCATCGTCGATAATCTCGTCAATAGCTCTCGTGATGTGCTCGAGTGAATCGAGAAAATCCTCGGACGTGTTCCAGATTTCTACGAGACTGATATCCGTGATACGACAGGACTCGAAAAGATTTTCCAGAAATATGATTTCGATGGAGTGATCCACTTCGCAGGACTCAAGGCTTTCGGAGAAAGTACGACGTACCCGTATATGTACTTCGACAATAATGTCACAGGAACACTCACACTTCTCGATATCATGGATCGCTACGGAGTCCATGCTATAGTCTTCTCGAGCTCTGCTGCTGTATATGATGCCTCGAATACGCCACCATTTACGGAAGACATGAAGCTCGGTACGACCAATCCGTATGCTACGAGTAAGCTCAATATCGAAAATATCCTCAAAGACTATTCTCGGCAAAAAGGATTTCGCTCTGCGGTGCTTCGCTACTTCAATCTTATCTGAGCTCATCCTTCTGGATATCTCGGAGATTTCCCACGAGGCAACCATGGAAGTATCTCCTCGAACATCTTCGATGTCGTCTTCGGGAAAAAGGGAAAACTCTTCATCTATGGAGATGATTTCCCGACGCCAGATGGTACGGCGATCCGTGACTATATAGACGTCTGTGATCTCGTTGATGGACATATCCGAGCCTTCGAGTGGACGCTTACTCAAACCTCTGGAAAGTGGGATGTCTGGAATCTCGGAACGGGGAAGGGCATATCCGTGCGGGAGCTCATATCTGCGACAGAGAAAGTCTCTGGAGACCCACTTCCGACTGAGGTGATAGAACGCAGAAGTATTGATCTCGCTGTTCCGACGAGCAATCCTGAGAAAGCCGAAAGAGAGCTCTCTTGGACATCGACTCGTACCATCCATGAGAGTATAGAGAATACGTATAGATTCCTCTCACAAAAACGTAAAAAAGAGGGATCTGAGAAGAAATCTCGTGTCATCCACTTCATGCCATACTTTCCTCCACATTCTGGAGGAGTCGAGATGTACGCCAAGGAGTGGGCAGAGAACTATACAAAAGAATGAGGTGAAGTCATGATCGTCACGTTTTCTTTCGGACAGAAAGAGAAAAATAGAATCGAGAATGGCTATGAGGTCGTCGTCCTTCCTGCTTTTGATATCGTCCATTCATTTCCATTTCCGATGTTTTGGATGCCGTCTTTCTGGTCTGGGCTCTATCGAGCGAAGAGATGGAAAGCGGATATCATCCATACGCATACGCGGTTTTTCCTCTCGAGTCTCCTCGGAGGGATCTTCGCGAAGATGTCCCATATCCCCTGGGTGCATATCGAACATGGAAGTGGATTCGTCGTCTCTGGGAGTCGACTCGTGTCTGTCGTGAGTCGCTGGTATGATCATACTCTTGGTAAGTGGACGCTCCGTCATGCTGATGAGGTGATCGCTGTGAGTGAGGCATGTGAGCACTTCGTGCGAGATACATTTGGTGTGAAAAATATCTGTACTGTGTATCGAGGGATCACTCCGACTCTCTCAAGCGTCAAGCCTTCGGAGAAAGAGATTCATTTGGGCTACATCGGTCGTCTCGTCGATCTGAAGTGAGTCGATATTCTTCTCCAGTCCTTCAAAGAAATACTTGAGGACTATCATGGAGATAAAAAACTCAAGCTTCGTATCGTCTGAGATGGTCCAGAGCGAAAAAAACTTGAAAAACTCACTGAAACACTTAAGCTTACGGCATCCGTCGAATTTCTCTGAGGGATGCCTATTGATTTCGTCCGTGCCGAGTTCCTCCCGTCACTGCATATCTTCGTGAATCCGAGTTTTCAGGAGTGACTCCCGACGACTGTCATCGAAGCTCTCATCGCAGGATGTCAGGTGGTCGCGACGGATGTCGGCGGGACACGAGAGATACTGCGTCATGCTCCATTTATCCTCGTGGCTCCTCGCAGCATCAGAGCACTTCGAGAGGGTATCGAGCAGTATATCGTACTCCTTTCAGTAAAGTCAGGAACAGCACTTCCTGTATCGCTCTTTGCTTGGGAACAGACATTTCGGGAGTTCCGCGAAGTCTATACAAAAGTTACACAATAATTTCTCTCTATGAAAAAAGCTCTTATCACCTGAGTCACTTGACAAGACGGTGCCTATCTCGCAGAATTTCTCCTCTCTAAGGGCTATGAAGTCCACGGAATCCGTCGTAGATCTTCACTTATCAATACCCAAAGAGTGGAACACCTCTACCAAGATCTCCATGAGAAAAATCTGAAATTTATCATGCACTATGGTGACATGACGGACAGTGCTAACCTGATCAAAATCATCGCTGACATCGAGCCTGATGAGATATACAACCTTGCAGCCCAGTCACATGTCAAAGTGAGCTTCGATATGCCAGAATACACCGCAAATACAGATGCTCTGGGGACTCTCCGGCTTCTCGAGGCTATCAGAGTCAATAGGCTTGATAAAAAAACAAAATTCTATCAAGCTTCCACTTCAGAGATGTTTGGCTGAGTCGGGTACAATATGCCAGAAAAATGATATACAGAGCTTTCTCCATTTCATCCACGTAGTCCTTATGGTGTAGCGAAACTTTATGCTTACTGGATCACGGTAAATTACCGTGAGAGCTATGATATATTCGCTTGTAATGGACTCCTCTTCAATCATGAATCTCCTATCCGTGGTGAGACATTTGTCACACGTAAGATTACGCGTTCTGTCGCGCGCATCCACCTCGGACTGGAGAAAACACTTTATATAGGAAATCTCGATGCGAAGCGTGACTGGTGACATGCGAAGGACTATGTCAGGGGTATGTGGCTCATGCTTCAGCAAGATGTTCCCGAGGACTTTGTCCTTGCGACAGGTGAGACCTACAGTGTCAGGCAATTTATCGAGTGGGCATTTGCTGAAGTCGGTACAGAGATAGAGTGGAGGGGAAGTGGAGTCGAAGAGAAGGGATACGATAGAAAGACATGAGCTATCCTCATAGAGGTAGATCCTCGATACTTTCGTCCTGCAGAGGTTGACCTCCTCCTCGGTGATGCCACCAAGGCAGAGACAAGACTCGGCTGGACTCGAGAATATACGATCGCAGAGATGGTGGCAGAGATGGTACAGTGAGATATCGAGATATTCCGGAAAGAAGAGATTCTCAAAAAACACGGATATGAGATATTAGCAGAATACGAATAATTTTTTTGACAAATATTTATCTGTTCATATTATAACTATATCTTATTAACTCTTCTTCATAAATATGACTACTTCTAAACTAGATCTTCCAGAAACTCTAGGATCTCAAAACTCCTTGAATCGTATTTTTACTCCTGATCAAGTTCAAGCAAATCTTGCTTCATCAGAAGCTCGATATCCAGAACAGTATGAGTTTCTCGATACAACAGGAATCAATGAAAAGCCATTTATTAACGCATTTACTTGAGTTATAGATACTGAATCATTTCAGAACGCACGCGAACAAGGGAGTATGGTTGTTTTTGTCGCTAGTAGTATTGCTGATAAACTCAAGGAAAAATGAGTGGTTTCGGAAGAACAACATAATGAAATCATTAATGGGGCAATAGCTCATAATTCTCTCAAAAGATTTGAGATATGGATGAAAAATGCTTTCCCTACCGTGACTCCTTATGGCGAGGAATGGATCACAGAACTTCGCAACACCATAGTAGATCAAGCAGGTATACTTACTTTAGAAGAATTCGAAAATGCCGTACGCATGAGAAATACTATGTGACATGGAAGTCTCAAGGATTTTATTGTCATGAAAGATAGTATTATCACTCTGAATCCTGAGAGAAGTATTTCTGAAATGATTGTCCATATTGCTTCAGATATGGTATGAGCACAAAATAAAAAAATAAAAGATCAGAAATGAGAATCACATAGCTCTGATATACAAGTATCATCTTTTCTCGATCGAGCAGTGTACGCTGATTTTGAGTTAGCTTATAAGTTCTTATTTACAGAATGACTTGTAGTATCTGAAACAGGGTGAGTAGATGTTGTCAAAGATATTTTAAGCTATCCATCTCCTGGGGTGGGTGAGAGGCTTGAAAATTATTATGAATGGCAGAAAATAGTATTTGAACTTATTTGTAGAGATTTACAAAAAAAGATTAATCTGGATCATATTGGAGATCCTGTAGATTTTATCGTGTGAGCTGTGAATCAGGTAGGAGCCCCAAGACTCATCGATGACTTTGCAACTCAAGTAGATAGGCAAATCTCAGAATAATTTCTACTAACTTATAAAACATATTCAGAAACTAGATTTTTCTCAATACAGGGCAGATATTATCTGACTCGGAAATAGACTTCTCGAAAAATATCCATGAATACCTGTTCTTAGTCCACAGTCAGATGATCTTGTAGCACAATATGATAGAGTAATTGCTGCCTTATTGGACATTGTTCCTCTTGATCCAGGAACTGTGGAAAATAAGAGAAGTGATCATCGAAGAGTGATAGATGAATATGATGATGGGAATAATATTTCTGTAAAAAAGTTTACATTAAGAAAATCAAGTTTCGAACTGTGACAATGACTTGGTCATCACTTTCATCAAAATACTGGCGAACAGGATGAGGCGTCCCAATTTGTCGAGTGATTCCGTATGCTTAATACAGAAGGAGTACTTTTTGTGAGTCAGTATGTGCAGAATGATGTTACAGAGTTACTCGTTCCAGGGGTGACCATGCCTCATCAGATTAATCAAGGAGATGTATTGGTTTTTTGAAAAAATCAGGCACACACCTTTTATTTAAATGCATGAAAATTCCAGTGAGTGCTCCCAACAGCATTTGACGCAAAGGATCTACATCCAGCAAAACTTTAATTTTCGTAGTTTAAGATACTGGATTGCAATATTTTATAAAATTTCCGAAGTAATTCAGGGTTTTTTATGTGACAAAATTTGAAATATCCATACAATCTCGACACTTAGTTTTATGATATTTGTATGGAGAAAAATTCCAAAATTTACGTTGCATGACACCGAGGACTGGTAGGATCTGCACTCGTGAGAAATCTCGAGCAAGAAGGATTTACCAATCTGATTTTTCATACGCATGGTGAACTCGATCTTACCGATACGAGTGCTGTTCGAAATTTTTTCATGCGTGAAAAACCAGAGTATGTATTTCTTGCAGCAGCAAAAGTGGGCTGAGTCGTTGCAAATAATACATACCCAGTGGATTTTCTCCTTACCAATCTTCAGATACAAAATAATGTGATCGACTCTGCGTACCAAAATGGAGTGAAGAAACTTCTCTTTCTCGGATCAAGTTGTATCTACCCGAGACTTGCCGCACAACCTATTAAAGAAGAATACCTTCTCACTGGTCTTCTCGAGCCGACCAATGATGCGTATGCGCTAGCAAAAATCACAGGAATAAAACTCTGCCAAAGCTATAATAGACAATATGGAACAGAGTTTATCGCCTGTATGCCGACCAATCTCTATGGTCCACATGATAATTTTGACCTTGAGAAGTCTCATGTCATGCCCGCGATGATTCGGAAATTTCATGAAGCGAAAATCAATAACTCACCGAGCGTGACTCTTTGGTGAGATGGAAGTCCCTATCGAGAATTTCTCTATTCGGATGATATGGCGCGAGGATGTGTCCATCTGATGCAAAACTTTTCTCCCACTAAGGAACAAAATGAGAAATGAGAGATATTTTTTAATCTCGGTACAGGGAAAGATATTACGATAAAAAATCTTGCTCTTTTGATACAGAAAATTATCGGTTATACAGGAGAAATCGTCTGGGATACTTCCCGACCCAATGGTACTCCGCGTAAACTCCTTGATGTCAGTCGTATCGAGTCTACAGGATGGAGATACGAGATCGAGCTCGAGGAAGGTATCAAGATGGCGTATGAGTGGTTTTTATCAAATAAATCAAACTAGCACATGATCGACCTTTCCCAGAGCATGCGTATCTTCGGATGAAACACCTGTACATTTAATCGTAAATTCATATCATTTCAGAGAAATGCAAATCAAATGTACGTTTTGGAATTTGTAACAAAACCCTAATAAATAATATGCCAAAAAATCTCAGTATTATCACTTCTTGTTATCGTGGAGAAAAATATCTTCCTGCCTTTTTTGAGAGTGTTGTTAGGCAGACGATTTTTCCTGATATCGAGATTGTCCTTGTATCGAATGATCCAACAGAAGTAGAAAAAACGATTATCTCAGATTTTATCAAAAAATACCCAGATAATATCGTCTCTATCGAAGTTCCTCGTGAGCCTATATCTGTTTCTATGAATCGCGCTATTCGCGCAGCTCATGGGGAATATATTTTTAACTGGGATATCGATGATCTGAGGACAGAAAATTCTATTGAATTACAATATAATACATTGTGTTCATCTGATGAGATCATGCTTACCTATGGGAATTTTATAATCATAAAAGAATTTCTATCGAAAGAATGAGTGGAGATAAATAGTCCAGAATTTGAAAAAGTGGAATTTTCTCGAAGTATGCACTGTGGCCCTTTTCGTGCTTGGAAGAAGTGAGTACATGAAAAGATAGGGTATTTCGATGAACAACTGCGCTCTGGTGCAGATTTCGACCTGATGGTGCGTATTGCTATATTTTTCGAGATGAAGAAGACCCACTGACTCCTCGGGTACTATCTCAATGCTAATACAGGATTGAGCACAGGTGGACAAAAATCTTTTTTCTCTCTTCAGGCAAAAGAACTCCGAGTGATTAATATGAGGTATAATATTCTCGAAAAAATTGATTATTTTGTTCCTACTATAGGATATGATATCTCACAGATAAAAACAGAAGATTGACTTATTCCTGTGACTTATTATGGTTTCGCTCCTATGGGGACGCAGACTTTCATGGATATGGTTTCTTCCGTTAGATTTACTATCAAATTTTGATTCCTCCGCATTGCAAAATACTTCTATCTTACTCTTAACGGAAAATAATACTATGAGAATCCTTGTCACATGAAGTGCTGGTTTTGTCTGAAAAGAACTGGTAAGAAAACTTCAAAAACATCATCACTTTGTTATCGGTCTGGATATCAATCCAGAAAAACAATCAGATCTCTTTTTTCAGCATAATCTCACGATACCCTTTCCTACAGAAATAGAGTTCGACCTGTGTATCCACTTAGCGAGTTCAGTTTGAGGAATACTGTTTAATACAGAAAAAGCAGATATTATCCGATACAATAATCTTATCAATAAATATACCCTCGCACTTCTACAAAAAAATAATTGTGATCGTATGATTTTCTTCTCAAGTATTAATGTATTTGAAGGAAAGGATATCTTCCCTCATGAGAAACTTCGCTGACTTGATCAAGCGAGCGCTTATGCTCTCTCAAAAGGAATGTCGGAAATGTTTTTCAGCTCATGGGTGAAGCACCTTACTATTATTCGCCCGACTAATATATTCTGACAAAGTCAGATGAAGAGCCATGCAAAATTCGGTGAATCCCATGTCATCCCCGACCTTCTCACGAAGATAGAATCAACAGAGACAGAGATTGAAGTATTCGGGGATGGGAGTCAGATCCGAAATTTTCTCCATGTCGATGATATCACAGAGTTTCTCACGCATATACTTGAAATCGAGGGACAACACTTCTTCAATCTTCGTTCTGATATACTCATATCTATAGAAAATCTCGCAAGAGAACTTATCGAGTTTACAAAAAAAGATATTTCTATAAGATTCCTTCCAGATTTTATGAAATACGAACAAATGCGTATCAAAAACTTCGATACCATGGAGATTCAAAAATATTGATTTTCTTCAAAAATAGGGAGTATTTCCTCATGACTGAGTCGCTAATCTATTACTACTTTTTCTTATGTTCAAGACCACACCACAATCTCGAGAGGATGTCCAAAAACTTATCGATGATATCACTCTGGAGATTCCAGCATTTTCATTTAGTAAGGAAAACCTCGTAAAATTCCAAAAGGACAATACTGAGGATATGGAGTTCCTCTCGTATCTGAATGGTGTATGAGGAAGTTATGTGAAATTCCTCTCTCTCCTAATGAGAAAGACTCAGCCGGAGCTCGTCGTAGAGCTCTGAAACCGTGAGGGAGTCTCGACTATAGGTATAGCCGAGAGTGCTCTGAGTTATGGATGAAAATTTATCACTATAGATATCGTGAAAGACCTCAGATATTTTCCTGAAGTGCTCAATGATGAGAAAAGGAATATATTTGCTGTATATGGAGATGTATTCAATCTCAATATTTTTAAAGAAATTCCTCTCGATATAGACATCCTTTTTTCCGACACGATACACTACTACGAGCAAATTCGAGATGAATTTGAAATCTACCAGCATCTCCTCTCCGATATAGCCTTAGTAGCTATCGATGATATCCATGTCAATGATAAGGGAAGATTTTTTGACGAGATAGAGTATGCTAAGTGGGATCTTACACAGTTATGTCACCACTCTGGATGGGGACTTTTTCTATTTCAGAGAAAAAAATCACTTACGAAAGACGAGAGACTCGAGAAAGCCATGATGGCATCTATAGCTGTATACCAGCGCAGATATCAGGATTTTGTAGAGAGAGAAGAGTCTGCACAAGAGGCAAGGATGAGGAGTCGTATTACTAAAGGTATAAAAAAATCTTTCCTCTATCCTCTCCTTCTCCCCACTTATCTGAAGCTCTATAAGCTCATCAAATGAAAAAAATAGTACTCATGCCTGTGAAAAATGAAGACTGGATTCTCGAATACAGTCTTTCTTCTGCTTCACTCTGGGCAGATCATATTATCGTTGCTGATCAAAACAGCACTGATGCAACGGAAGAGTTGTGTGCTCGATTCGAGAAAGTAGTATATATAAAAAATACTGCTATCTCCCTGAACATGTCACATGCTCGAGAGCTTCTTCTCGATAAGGCTCGCGAACTCTGAAGTGATAACCTTCTATTCTCTCTAGATGCTGACGAGGTGCTTTCGGCGAACAGTATCCACGATGCAGATTTCCTCGCAAAGTGCGAATCGATACTTCCATGAGAATCCATCGAACTTGAGTGGATAAATCTCTGGGGAGATATACATTCCTATAGGGTTGATGGACACTGGTGATGAATATACAAACACTTTATCTTTCGCGATGATGGAAAGAGGGATTTCTGAGATGTTCCCACCTCGGAACCACGCATGCCTGAGGAATATATGAAGAAATCTACTAGAATCGAGAGCGTGAAAAACCTCCACTACCAATTCGTAGACAGAGAGAGGATGCTCGCAAAGCAAAGACGCTATAGGGTCTACGACTACCTGAATTCTTCGAAGAAAAACCTTTGGACCGCATTTAAGATAAATCTCATGTATTTCCCTACCAAATATGTTACGCGAGGTCAGATCAAGAAACTCAATGATGAATGGGGCTATCCATCCTTGACTCCAAAAATCATCGTCTGAAGAAAAAATTATTGGTACAATGACGATATCCTTTCACAGCTCTCTAAATATGGAGCTCAACTCTTCTTATGGCTTGATATATGGGATTATGACTGGAGCAAGGGCTCCCCGGTGTTCTTAGACCCCAGATGACCTTTACAAAAAATCTATCATAGAGCCCAACCCTTTCTCTACTGTATAAATAGGATTGTTCCACAATCTCTAAAAAATAACCTATAAACCTATGACTTACAAAACCATACATGACCTTCTGCCTACTTTCGCAAAGGATGCGAAAATCTTAGATGTAGGAGGATCGAGCGGACCATACAAGCGGGCCACCCATGTTATCGATTATGTTCCATTTGAGGAGGTCCAATATAACCAAGGGAAAGGGATGGGTGAGGTGCAGTTCTCGAAAGAAACCTATACCCAGTGGGATATCTGTTCCAGAACACCATTTCCATACAAGGATAAAGAATTCGATTTAGCTATCTGCAGTCATGTATTGGAAGATATCCGCGATCCGATCTGGGTCTGTTCCGAGTTGATCCGAGTGTCAAAGTCATGATATATCGAAGTCCCGTCGAAGATATATGAGCTTACCTTTGGCATTGAGGCGAAAGATCTTGCCGGAGCAAGCCATCACCGGTGGATCGTGGAGAATAGAGAAGGGAAACTCTCTTTTACGTTTAAAAACTTCTACGTCCATAAAAAGAATATAAACAATAAGAATATAGAGATGAATGAGGAGAATAAAGTGATTCGCTTTTTCTGGGATAATTCATTCGAGTACTATGAGAATTGGCTTGGCTCAGGATGAGAGATGTTTGCATACCTTCAGGAAAGACCGCTGAGTCAGCGCGAGATTACCAAGTATTTTAGGATGATTTCTCCTAAGAATATCATTCGTAGATGGGTTGGCTATCTCTATAATACCAATAGTACAATAAAAAAACTTATTGATTCACTCTGAATTAAGTAACACAGTTGCCGATCCCCCGAAGCCTATTTACTTTTTATACATCTATGACCTCTCTCACATACTTATTAAAGGATTTTATCACAAAAAGGACAAAAAAGGATAGTTATGACGCTCATAATTCGGAATTTATCAAGGAAGGCAAACTCGAAAGAGAGAGAGAAATGCACAATATGTATGAGGATACAAACCTTTTCAATCATGAAGCGCTCAGATTTCAGGATATCATAAATCTCCATAAATGAATCAATATAGCAATAGATATATGATCATGATCATGATTCTTCTCGAGTAAACTCGCCTCCTCCTTCCATACGGTCTATGCAATAGAGCCATCCAGTACAGGTACCGAGATAGCCAAAGAGATTATAAAGAACGAGAACATTATCTGGATCAATTGATTTGCTGAGAAAGTGCTTAAGGATATAGTATCGAAATATGACGAACCTATATTCTTCCTGACTTCTACAGTTTTGAGTCATCTTGAAGATAGTACCGTTATAGAGATATGCAAAGGAGTGAATGCTGCTTCTGTCGGCTCTGTACTAGCATTCTCCGAGGTCTTCGGGGCAACCAAGCATAAACATCTCTGGCATATAAGAACTCAGAAGTGGTGGCAGGAGCAACTTCCCGGATGGGAAATAGATTTTTTTGGACCAAGAGTAGTATATTCCACATTTGGAGCAACTTGCTATAAGGGATTCTCTGGTAAAAAAATCAAATAATTCTCATCACTCTACTTCCCAAAATTTTCACTCAATCTCTATGGTCTTTTTTCAAAAAATATTCATCTCTCTTCTGCAGTTCCTCTCGGTAGTCGTGTGAAAGAAAGTCGTATACGTAAACAATGGAATTACGCTTTGATCTACGGCGGTTCTTTCTCATCACGGATTCTGGTACGTAGGGAATAACTATGAGTATGCAGATATTTCTTATGGTATTATAAATCGTGGCGAGATAGAAAAAGAGGGACAGTCCATAAAAGATCTTCTTGAGAAAATTTTTATAAATAAGGAACATGTGGTTTTCTATGATATAGGCGCAAATACCTGATACTTCGGCATACTTGCTTCCTTCTTCTGAGCAGGACGTGTGATAACCCATTTTTTTGAGCCTGTACCAGAGCACGTAGACTGCATAAAAAAATCTATATACCTCAATAGGATTGACCAGAGAGCCTTCACCCATGAGATAGGACTTGCGGATGAAAATGATAAAAAGGTATTTTTCACTGCCGGCTCTTGATCCTCTTTGGATGAGAGTTTCATAGGAAAAGATGCGCATTCCCACATCGAGATCCAAGTGAGAAGGCTCGATGATTATGCACGGGAACAAAACATGGAAAAACCTGATTTTTTGAAGATCGACATTGAATGATATGAATATTTCATGCTGAAATGATGACTCGAAACCATTGCTGAAAGCCACCCTATCGTATATGTCGAAATTGCGAAGGATCTTTCGAATATAGGACGATCATATACCAATAAGAACTATACTGCGATATTCGATCTTATGAGGGGTCTTTGATATAGCTCCTATATTCTCAAGTCAAAAGGTGAAGTGGAATATTTTGATCCCGATTCCGAAGTTTCCCACTGAGTGAATATGTATATATTTCTTCACCTGGAGGAGCATAACTCACTTTTACCATAATATGGATACCCAAAAGATAGCCAAGGTACTTCCGAGTTTTCTCCTCCCTGTAGCAAGAAGGATCTATTGCTACTTTCAGTTGTGCAATACTATTTTCTATACCTTTCTCGAAAAGAGAAAATATAGGCCGATAAAAAACCGTAAAAACATACTCATATACTGAGTGAGCGGACTATCATTTGGCGGCACAGAGAAAAACCTCCAGATCATAGCAAAACATCTCGATAAAACGGAGTATAATGTTTTTTTCATGTACGGTACCAAGGAAAGAAAGCTTGGTAACTATGATGGGAATGCCATCCGGGAACGGGAGAAATATGTCATGGACGGTGGCACGGTCTCCTTTATTCCTTTTGATTACTCTCATCTAGAGGAGACCCATCCCTATGTGATTTCAGATATGACTCCCACGATTACGTCAGCCATCAAATTCTATGATATTGATCTGGTGATCACGGCGGGAGCGTGAAATAGCGAATTTCCTCTTACGCAGATCAAAACACCGATTGTATTTCTTAACATTTTCTGAATCCCGAATCTCATTCGTAAAATCAGATATCACCTCTGTGTTTCGCATACGGTTTGAAATATGATTTCCGATATTGTCCCAAGCGAGAAAATCAGAGTGTTCTATAATCCTTCCGAATGACCAAATAGCAGTTCTGAAGATGATGGCAGAGCACTTCGGAAAAAACTCGGATTCAGTGATGAGGATATCGTCTTCTGAAGGATAGGAAGGGCGGATGATACTATATTTGATCCTATAGGGATACTTGCTTTTGAGCGAATGGTATGAAAATACGACAATGCGCACTATGTTATCGTCTCTCCCCCGGAGAAGCTTCGGAAGATCGTGGAGGAGAGGCAGATAAAAAACGTGCATTTCCTTGATCCGATCTATGCGGAAGAAGATGTCTGGGCATTCCATAACGCTATCGATGTGCTCGCACATTTTCGCTATGATGGAGAATCCTGCGGACTCAATATTGCCGAATCCATGCTTTCTGGAAATCCTATCATTAGCCACCGATCGAGGATATGGAATGCTCATCTGGAGTATCTCAGTCAGGATAATTCATTTGTGGCGGGTATCGACGATATCGATGCCTATGGCAATGCGATGGAGTTTTTCATGAAAGATGAGACAGGCACGGCACGATGGAAGATGTGAGAGGCTGCAAGGGAGAAGGCAGAGAGACTTTTCCATATAGACTCTTACATGGAGCAGCTTTCCCCCCTTATAGAAGATTGCCTCTGAAGGATAAGATAAGAAATAACCCTTTATTTGAAAACTTGCCATAAAAGTGTATACTCCTTACGTTTTTTTAATCCCAATCTGCCACTATGCTTAATAATAAAATCATCTTCATTACCTGAGGAACTGGCTCATGGGGAAATGAACTCGTAAAGCAAATACTCGAAAAATATGATCCCAAAGAGATTCGTATTTATTCTCGATGAGAACATAAGCAGGTCGAAATGAAGCAAAAATTTGGATTTCATTCGAAGCTCAAATTCATCATCGGTGATGTGCGAGATAAAAATATCATGGGACATGCTATGAGTGGATCACACTATGTATTCCACCTCGCAGCTCTGAAGCACGTTCCTGTATGTGAAGAGAATCCCTGGGAAGCTGTGCTGACAAATATCTATGGTACACAAAACGTCATCGAATGTGCTATAGAAAATAATGTCGAAAAAGTTGTCGATATCTCTACAGATAAAGCGGTAGATCCATTTAATCACTATGGATGTACGAAAGCTTGTGGAGAAAAAATGATCATCAATGCGAATGTAAACTATAATTCTAATACGAAATTCGTCTGTATCCGATGAGGAAATGTCATCGGTACCAATGGAAGTGTCATCCCACTTTTTAAGCGACTTATACTCGAGAAAAATGAAATCACCATCACTGACGGTTCTATGACACGATTTCTCATGTCGACTCGAGAGGCTATCGGACTGATCTTCCAGGCACTTGAGCACGCACATGGAGGGGAAGTCTTCGTCATGCGTATGTCGGCAACGACGGTCGATATCGTAGCAGATGTCATGATCGGACTTTTCTGAAATACAGCGACACAGAAAAAAATGATCGGAATACGTCCATGAGAGAAGCAGAGCGAAGTCCTCGTCTCTCGCAATGAAGCCCCGACAACCAAGGTATTTGGAGATAAATACTATGTCATCCTTCCTCAATTCAAAAGCAAAGAACTCGAAGAGTACTATGAGAAATATGAGAATATCACGACCCCAGAATTTAACTCCAATAATGCTTCCCAAATCAATAATGAAGAGCTAGTAGGTTTACTTAAAAATGAATCATGGCTATGGAACTAAAAAATGTCCTCATCACTGGGTCGCATGGATTTATGGGACAGCATCTCACTGAGTTCCTTGAGAAAGAACATATTGCATTTACTCGATTCTCCTGAGATCTTCTCGATCCTATTAGTATTCGATATTTTTTCTCGAAAAATACAGGTATTACCGAGATCGTCCATCTCGTCGGGACATTCGAAGGAGATCTCACCAGACAGCTCGAGCTCAATTTCCAGACGACAGCCAATCTCCTTGAAGTGGCGAATGAGTATGGAATAAGAAAGATTATCTTCGCTTCCACAGGAGCCGTCTATGGTGAGCCACTCCGAAAAGAGTCCTACGAAGAGGATACTCTCGTTCCAAATACTTGGTACGGTTTTTCGAAGAAAATGGCAGAAGACATCCTCTCGTACTATGCGAACAATTATGAATTTATCTCGATCATTCTTCGCTTCCCTAATGTCTATGGAAAAGGGTCTCGTGGAGTGATCCCAGTATTCCTCCGCTCTATCGAAGAGAAGGGGAGGGTGACTCTCTACGGTGATGGTGAGCAGTCTCGCAACTTTCTCCATGTCTCGGATGCTGTCCGGGCGATCTCTCTCGTACTTTCTCATGATCGATCGGATATCTTCAATATCACCAACCCCGCCAAAACTTCTCTCAATGATCTCATAAAATACCTCAAAACTACTCTCGAATTCCAAGTAGAATACCTTCCACAAAATGGGAACAACCTCAGAGACCTCCTCCTCTCGGGAGAAAAAGCTCAGCATATCCTCGGCTTCGAAGCTCACGTCAAAACTATCTCTCTCGAATAAAATTATGAAAAAATACTTTCTCTCCTTTATCGCACTTCTACGATTTCCTGCCCATTTTCTCTTTCTCATAGGAGTCTATTTCCGCTACTTTCTCGGTATTAAAACAAAACCTCTTCAGGTGAACTGGGATGGATTTTCTATCGACAAGACATTTATCCGATGGGGAGATGGTGAGACTATGGTGGCACTCGGTATTCCTATGGTATTTGTCTATCAGTATGAGCACAGCTCAAAGAGACTTTCTGATAAGATGAAGCAAATCCTCTCATACAAATGAAATGATATTGTGATCGGACTCGCTCGAGAGTTTCTCTCTCAGGAAGAAGATCAGACTCCGCACCTTCGCTCCTGGATCATCACTCGTGCACTGTTTCAGTCGAAATTTGCGCTCAACTCTCAGTATGGTGATGCATTTTTCTTTCGTCAGATTGGCTCATATGAGAAGTTTCTCGAAATGTACGAGGATAAGAGGGTATTTCTCATTACCAATCAGAGCTCTATCGATAAGATCACATATGATGGGAGGCTTCCGCTTCTCGGCACTTTCGCTATACCGAGCAGTCATGCCTTCGACTCATACGATGACCTCAAAAAATGAGCACTTGCCTCACTCGATGCTATCGCTGATAAAAAAAATATGGTCATCATCCTCGCAGGATGACCGATGGCAAAAGTCCTTGCCTACGATCTGACAACAGAGTACCGATATGTCTGTCATGACACGGGACAGTTTTTCGATCTTTTTCTCAAATAAATGCTCAATATCATCTCTCTCACAGCAAATAGGCGAAAGACGACGGGGCCATGAAAGGTCGTGAAAAACCTCATGAAGTGACTCGATCAGATAGGATATCCCTATGTCCTGAATGCTGATCTAAATGCTACAAAGATGCTCTGGATCCATGATGATTTTTTCGTACTCAAAAAACTCCATACGCTCCATAAGGATATTCATATCATTCTTGGACCGAATCTCTATGCTCTTCCTCGTCTTTTTCCGAAAAATATTTCTATCTGACATTACCCTCATATTGTACCTGCAAAATGGGGAGAAGATTTTTGGAGATATTTTGGCTATAAATGAATACTTGATATTTGGGCAGTAGGTATAGATACAGATTTATTTTATCCTTCAGATAAGCAAAAAACTAAAGTCCTTATATATTTTAAACATAGAAAAGAAGAAGATCTTATGCGAGTGATAGGCATATTAGATGAGTGCAATATTGATTATAAAATTATGCGTTACGGGGAATATAGTGAACAAAAGTTTTCTACAGCCCTAGAAGAAGTTAAGTATGTTATCTGGGTAGGATGTCCAGAATCCCAAGGTATTGCTTTCGCAGAAGTACTTTCTTCAGGTATACCTATACTTGTTTGGGATGTAAAATCTCTTTGAGACTGCTATGCCAGTCATGAAGTATTTACTCAGGCAGAACTTGAGTATAATCCAGTCACATCCGCTCCATACTTCGATACTTCTTGTGGCATTAGTATAGTCGACCATAGAGAATTATATTCTAGTATAAAAAAGATGGAGCTATCTTTTCAAGATTTTAAACCACGAGCATATATAGAAAATAACTTTTCTCTTGCTTGACAGGCTCGTAAATTTATTAATCTCTATGAGGCTCATTTTCATCTTTCTTTTGAAGAATGAATCAAAGAAGTTTCCCTAAGCAAGAAGAAGTTTCGGAATAATTTTATTCTCACTGCACTTTTTGTGATATATGATTCCCCCTTTAGTCTATGGATTCGAAAAATATTTCTCAAATAACTATGCCTCATCCTCTTATTTCGGTCATTCTCTCTACTTATAACGGCTCTCAGTATCTCTCTGAGGCTATCATGTCTGTACTCTTTCAAGATTATCAAAATCTTGAGCTTATAATCATCGATGATGCCTCTTTGGATATTCGTGTGGGGGAGATTATCGCAGAATTTAAAAATAAAGATCATCGAATTCGATCCTATAGAAATGAGAAAAATCAAGAACGTTCTTGGTCGAAAAACTTCTGAGTTCAGCAAGCAAAATGAGACTATATTGCCTTTATCGATGATGATGATATTTGGAAAAGAGATAAGCTCAAGAAGCAGATTATTTGTATAGAAAATAATAAAAATCTTGCAATTATTGGCACCTATGCTAATTTTATTAATGAATCAGGGAGCCTTATCTCAGCAACTTCTCATCTAAAAATAGATTCCTATAATATACGAAATAATATCCTTCTCACAAATCAATTTATTCACTCTTCTGTTTTGATTCGAAAAAAAATATTCGAAAAGGTATGAGGATTCTCACTAACGATGAGTCTTTGTGAAGACTATGATCTTTGGCTTCGAATACTCTCTATTTCTGAATGAGCTAATATTCCAGAATCTCTCATCGATTATAGAGTCCGAACTTCAAGTACGACAGCACGAAATATGTATCGTATGAAATTTATAACTATATGACTTATATGGAAGTATAGACTTTTATTTCCTTCGTTTGTAAAGGCATTTATAGTTAAGATTCTCATCCTTCCATATAATACTAAAGCTCTCTTAAAAATATGGAATCTCATTTCCCTAAGGTAATTTTTTCAAATTCTAGCTTAGGACCCTCTAAAACTTTTTATCCCCGAAGAGGGATACGTAATATATAAATATATTGCAAATCTTATAAAAATAACTACTCTACTTCTTAGAGTTAGTGAAGTAAAATTTATTTTACAATTCAGAACATCAAAACAATTATTGATCGTTAAATTTTTTTTTAGAAAGATTAGTTCTTTATCTACTTACCTATATGCGGAGATGCCGAGAGTATCTTGCTTAATAAAATCACTATGAAATATAAAAAAATAAGGAAAAGTTTGTATTACTATTTCTTTCAGGTCGAAGGTTCCCTACTATTCCGCTCTAAGTATTTTTTGGAAAAATCCTTCCAATTTATTATTACGTTATTTAATGGTTATTTTAATACAAAAATTCCACTTATATACCTATTTCGTAAGGATTATATACTTACGAGCTCTTTCGGAAAATTTTATATTAAAGCATTTAGTGATTTTGATTATCCTATACAGCCTTATACTGAGGATGAGCATACAAATTACTGGGACCTACAAGATTGAGATATTTTTATTGATATTTGATGACATGTGGGTACATACTCTATCAAATTACTGCAACATAATAAGGGAAAAAATATTAAAACATATTGCTTTGAGCCACAACCAGATACGTTCGATTTTCTTGTTAAAAATATCCAATTGAATAATTTACAAGAAAATATCCATCCAATATGCAAATGAATATTTTCTAATAATGGATATATCTCATTCACAAAAACCAATGCGCGCAATGCATCTATAGCAAAAATCATAATAGATGATAGCAAAGTTATTGATCAAATTAATATAGAAATAATTACATTAGATTCTTTTATAAAAGAATCTAACATTGATATACATAAAATTGGACTTATAAAGATAGATGTGGAGTGATTTGAGATGGAAGTTTTTAAGTGAATGCTTGAGTTCCTTTCTAATGCAAAGAAGATAAAAATTATATGTGAGATTTTGGAAAAAATAAAATATGCCGAGATTCGGAAATTTCTAGAGGAAAGATGACTATCTATTAAAAATATAGATGATACTAATTATATCATTAGCTCAAAATTATAAAAATTCCTTTCTTTTAATGCTATCTCAAAATAAAGAATAAGCTTTCTGAAAGGTTTTATATCGGATAGAACTTCGATGGATGATCCCTATAGAGACCATGAGCCTTCCAGAGTCTTTCGAGCACAGCATCCAGTTTTCAGAGAGGAACACCAGCGAATGTATTTCGAAATGCCTGAAGTGATTTTTCTTCGAGTTCTGGTGCTCGTGTAAATCAATCCATTCAATGAAAATAAATATCATCGCGCTCACCGTGAACAAGCTCATAAATAGCACGAAGCCGCATCTCATGATAATCACTTGATACTAGGAGGAGAGGATAATTATCAAGCAGATCTTGGTGTTGTAGTCTTCCAAAAACAGTTTCTCATACCGTTTCTCGTGAGTCGCCCCTCATGGAATATCTTCTTCTATGAGAATCTTGTTCTTATCAATTCATCGCTCCAGTAGAATTTCTCTTGCTACTTCTGAGTTCATCAGATTAAGACCAGGCGTTGCTCTTCATCCCACAAGAAGTATTTTATTTATTCTTGAGGGTACATCATCAACTTTCTTCCCTAAAATTGATGCCGCATAGTCTATACGGACTAGACCTTCTTGTGTAGGTTTTCAATCAGGTACAGTAGTAGAGTGTACTATACAAATAGTCATAAACAGAAAATTTTATATATTTATAATACACTATTTATATAAGAAAGCAAATTTTTATTAAATCTCTCTTTCGAGAATTTTTCTGCATGTTCTTGTATTTTCATAGGGTCGAAATCCATTTTCTCGAATCTCTCGATAGCGTCACTGAGTACTTCGGGAGTCTGTGGTGTGAAAAATACCCCCGTCTCTCACTCGACTACGGTCTCGAGAGCGCCTCACTTTCCATAGGCGATCACGGGAGTGCCCATCGCCATTGCCTCTATCGAAACGAGTCCGAAGTCCTCTTCGGGAGGAAAGAGAAATGCTTTCGCTCATCTCATAAGTTCATATTTTTCTGTATCATTTGGACGATATTTCCATTCGATATTGGGTTTTGATCTCGCTTTCAGTTCGCGGAAAAGGGGAGTGTCTGTCGCTGTCGCGAGGATGAGTTTCTTGCCATTCGCATTGAAAGTATCGACGAGAAGATCGAATCGCTTATAGGGGATACAGCGACCCAATCATAGGTAGTATTCTTCTGTTTTTGTCATTCCGACGATAGGAGGAATCTGCTCTGATTTTTCCAGCAGATCCTTCGTTCCTCAGGATGACAAAAGAGGGAGCGCTACTCCTGGATATATCACCTCACTTTCTCTTCCATAGTACTTCATGATGCGCTCTTTCGTGTTCTCAGAATTCGCGATGAAGTAGTCGACTTTCTGAGCTGCCGCATAGTCCACTCTCTGCATCCAGCTCTTCACGAGTCGGAATATCCACTTCACGAAAGGATTCAAAATCCCGAACTCCATCATATCCTCGTACTCCTTCGCATGACTCCAGTAGTAGCGAGTCGGGGTGTGGCAGTAGACGATGATGAGAGGTCAATTGGCTCTATACTTTCAGAGAGAATTAATAGTACTTTCTTCTCATAGTAATGTACTTAGATCTCATGCAGGAATAGTGTAGGTCAATCACTCACTCAATTTCTTCCTCCACTTTCCCATCGCGACTTGCTTCGACTCAGCACTCGATGAGCAGATCACTATATCATATCTCGACAGATCGAACGATCGAAATGCCCATGGACGCAGGAGTCCCGCGAGCTTGTGCCGACGATTTAGAAATGGTATCCTCTGTATCCAGCTTGTGTAGACTCGCCGCCCGACCAGCATAGGGTGCTTCATATAGCAGACACTCGTATAGATATCCGCCTCGGGAAACATTTCCAGAAGGTGAGATATGACGAGCTCAGCTCATCCGAAGTCGATGAGCCAGTCGGCGACGATGGCGATGCGGTTAGGCTTTAAGTTTATGGTACTATCCATGCTATTTTATAATTCAAGCACTTTTATAAGTTTGCCATATAAGTCATAAAGCCTTCTCATTTAATCTGAACATAATGATTCTTGGATTTTCTTTTTTCGAGGGATTATATGGGCTTATGAAGTCTATTTTCCACTCTCAGTCTTCACCTCTCAATAAATCAAACATAATCGCTTCATACCATTCTCCACTATTTATGGCTATCCTATTTTTGTTGAGAGGTATTGCGCTGAGAATTTCTGATGTGTAGACTTCGCACTTATGCGGCGTGACTTCAATTATTTTTCATGATCAAGAGTCGATAATTGTCAGGTCGTTACAATTATGTCATATATCTACATAGTCTTCAGGAAAAGGACCTCAGGGTGTTATAGGTTCCAGTGGATTAAGTTTCATATAACCTCATGATAGTGTTATATCTTTATTTGTTTTCCTATTTATTTTCACGAGTTCTTCTGGTGTCGGTTCTCTGAAAGTATCTGCTTCTGTCTGGGCTTCCTCGAGAAATTTCTTGATAATCAATTCTCTTCTCAAAAAGTTTATTGTATTACCATAATTAGTCGTTTCTTCGAATCGAAGAGAATCTTTTGTATGAAATCTCTTTGCGAATTCCTTTATACTCTCTCAAATAATATAAGTCGCTCCACTTTGTATAATACTTCCAGAAAGCGTTGGAGCAGTACTATATATTTTCTGTAAGATTTTATATCCTTCTTTCGCGTGAATTTCCATAATATCCCTTGATCCCGGATTATCCCGATCTTCATTTTTATAGAGAGAAATACATTCCTCATATGTCTCACATCATTGTACGATATCTTCAGTCGGTAAGCCTCAGAAGAGTGTATTCTCTATATTTTGTATTTCTTCGAAGTTTTCTTTTATATAATCAAGATAATTCTTTCCTCATGAAGCATTATAGTATTGCTGAAAGTCTGTAGGAGCATCCTGAGGGAATAGTTTGGTGACTGTATATTTTTTTGTTTCCATAAAAATACTGTTTTGCATCCCTTCATTTGTGCAATTCCATGATTCATAATCTTCAGGTTTCACTATTTTGCATTTTTCTAATACCGTACTCCATTCCTCAGAAGTATGAAAATAAAGTCAAAATAACATGGAATATCCAGGAATTTTAGCGGATGGACTATTTTTCCATTCTTTTTCTTGTGTCGGAAGATAAAAATTTATTGAATTTCCAACAGTTATGACTTTATAGTCCTTCCAGTTTTCTGGTAACTTCGTCTTAAATCAGAACTGTACATTCTCATAGACTAATCCTTTCGTTGTCACCTCATTGCCTGAAAGATTTATAGTTCCAGTCTGAGTAATTTTTTGTTCCACAGGAGTTTCTATGTTTCTCACCTCCTCTGAACAACCAGATATTGTCATAAGACAGATGATACCCATAAAATAATATGATGCTCTTTTCATAAAGTGTATTTAGTAAATATTTTAGATTCTATTGTTTTCTCTCCATTATTCAATATTCTTTTCTCATGAATCAGAAAATCGCCATCCTCCATGATGCATTCCTCTATCGCGGAGGAGGAGAGCGGCTTGTCACGCTCATGGCGAAGTCACTCGGTGCGGATCTCGTCTCAGGGTTTTTCAGTGAGGGGAGCTTCGATCCTCGGGAGCTCGGATATTCTGGGAAGATCATCCCACTCGGGAAGCCTGTATTCGCGAAGGGACTCCGTCATGAGATACTCAGGTGGAGATTCCTCCATCGCACACAGTTTCTCGCTGACTATGATACGGTGATACTTTCTGGAAACTGTCTCGAAGCCGCAGAAAAACTCCCGAAAAAAATACGAAAAATTTACTATTGTCATACGCCTCCTCGCTATATCTTCGACCTTCGTGAGAAGTATCTCGAGAAAATCCCGAAATTCCTCCATGGGATAGCCGATATGATGCTCGACCGCAAGGCAGAGAAGTATAAAAAACTCCTCGCGAATATGGATGTGATCATCACGAATTCGAAGACGGTACAAAAAAGACTTCAGGACTTCACTGGATATGAAAGTGAGATCATATATCCACCGATAGATACTCAGAGATTTGTTCCAATGCTTTGTCATTCTGACGAAGGAAGAATCTGCTCTGATTTCCAAGAAGCGAAAAGCAGATCCCTCGTTCCTCGGGATGACAAAAACATTCTTCTCGGCTATTTCCTCTCCTGGGCACGTCTCTCTCCACCGAAGCGTGTCGATGTCATCGTCGATGCATTTCTCGAGATGCCAGAGGAGCGTCTCATCTTTACCTATGGGAAGAATGATCCCATGAAAGATGAAATACTTGCGAAGATTCGCAATAATAAAAACATCACTGCGATCGAATCGCCCGATGATGATACTCTCATATCCCTCATACAGTGAGCGAGAGCGAGTATCTATATCCCGGTCGAGGAAGACTTCGGTATGTCACCAGTCGAGAGCATGGCGTGCGGTATCCCTGTGATCGGGGCGGACGAGGGTGGACTTCGCGAGACGATCATCGACTCTGAGACAGGACTTCTGATCGAGGTAAATAGAGGAAATCTCCAAGAAGCCATACGAAAAATGACCCCAGCATATGCAGAGTCACTTCGGACAAGATGTGTGGAAAGGGCAGGGGAATTTTCACTTGAAAAATTCGAGAAACAACTACAATCACTACTAGCGCATAATCACTAAAAATATGACTACTCTCGCTATCACATCTGGATACTTCAATCCTATCCACCCAGGGCACATAGAGTGTTTCGAGCTCTCTCGCTCGGAAGCATGAGCCGATGAAGTCTGGGTCATCGTGAATAATGACAAACAAGCTGAACTCAAACGTGGTACAAAAAGCTTCCAAGATGAGAATTTCCGTATGCAGATCGTCGAAAAAGTCGTATGAGTCGACCGAGTATTTCTCTCAATCGACGAGGATGGTAGTGTGTGTCATAGTCTCGAATACGTCATCGCGACGGCGAAGTCGACTCTCAAATATGATAAGATAATATTTACCAAATGAGGAGATCGATTTGCTCGGGAGATCCCTGAGGCGCAGATCCTCTCGGCTCATGGAGTCGAGATCCGCGATGGACTCGGAGCGAAGACCCATAACTCCTCTGACTTCATCAAGAAGGTGCAGGACAAAGCCGATGAGAAATCCCTCGATGCGAAGATCGCTGACCTTCCGAAGGAGCTCACCGATGGGCACTATCTCGAAGTGGGAAACCGTCCCTGGGGAGTCTACTACGTGCTCGAAGACTCTCCCCTCTATAAGGTGAAGAAGCTCATCGTCCACCCAGGACAACGTCTCTCACTCCAGTCGCATGAGCATCGTAGTGAGCACTGGACGGTCGTTTCATGAGTAGCCACTGTCGATATCCGCGATCCGAAATTCGCGAGTGTCGAGCAGATCCGTATCCTCGGACAAAATGAAGGCTGCTATATTCCCTGCGGACATCTTCATCGCTTAGCAAATAAGGGAACCGAGCCTCTCGTGATCGTGGAAGTCCAGTGTGGTGACTATACAGGAGAAGATGATATCAAGCGGTATGAGGATGACTTTGGGAGGAAGTAGAGCATTAAGTATTTACCTCAGTTATTACGCTGTGAAATTAGTGCTTATTAGTAAAGTCTGAAAAAATTGATAAGAAACATGTAAAAATTGGTAAACACTATTATAGTTGCAAGTCACATCGAAGCTGAAAAAGTTTTTATCAAGGACTTTTTATAGGATCTTCCTATATAGAATCATAGTACGAATGCTATAATCATGCCTATGCTTACTATGCCATGAATTGTTACATCGCCAATGCTTATAGCATTCTTATTAATAGCGGTACTTTCAGAGTAAATACCAAAGATTCATGACATTACTATCCCTATTAATAAAACTGTTATGCTTTTATCCTTTATGCCTGTGTATAGCCCCAGGATAGCAATTATACATATAATAATAGGACTCATAAGTATATCTCGTATAACTTTTGCTCAATCAGCACAATATATGAGAGCACATGACATTGCGTCGAGGTTAATTACTATTGTCATCCCTAGACAAGCTAAAAATAGCAAACCGAAGAGAATATAGGAAGAAAAGTAATAATTGTTAGGAACGCTTTTTGAAGAATTTCCCAGAGGTTTTTTCATAAAAATTGAAAGTAAGAATATCTTGATTCTATAGTATTCCAGAGGAAATCAAATTTTTCATTGATTTCCCTCATTTACTCGACCTCATTTTCGGTAAATCCTGCTTCTTTCTGGTGTCGGATACGAAGAATGTAAATATTCCCGCCACGTTCATATCGGTATCGTACGATATAACCAGATATACCAAATTTAATCACCATGTCACGCAAATGAGGCTCTTCGAGTACGGGCTTATATCCCTCTGGAGCATGAGCTAATGCTTTTATACTTCGGATTATTTCCCCCTTCGCTTTATCGGCGGCGGTTTCACTCTTCGATGCGAGAAATGCGCGGAGTCGTATCAGGTCTTCGATGGCTGGCTGTGTGTAGACTATGTGTGGCATAGCGGTGGTGGTAATTCTCTATCTGTTCCCCACGACTCCACCCACGTCATCACTTCATCGCCAGTGGCGTGAAGCCCTGTTTCTTCGTAGTGCTGCCATGCACTCACCGCGTCAAGCGAGAATTGGTCTCGTGCTTCCTCGCGAGCAATGTATGTTTCTACTGCCTCCCGAGCGATCGCATGGGCAGTGCGTTTTCGGCTGTGAGCGAGTCTCGAAAGGCGATCACGGGTATCGGTATCGATTTTTAGTGACATTGGTTTTAATACAGTTGTCATAGGAGATTTTCGTTAAAAAGGTAATACCAAGTATATCGAAGTAGTTTTTTAAGTCAAATCAAATGTTCTGATTTTATGTTATTCCAGAGAAAATCAAATTTTTCATTGCTTTCCCCTATTTTTCTATATCATAACTGTAGTTTCTCTTACTTGATTTATTTTTCTATGAAAAAACTCATCCTCACCATCATTTCTCTGTTTTTCTTATTTACTGGAACCATCGAATCTACTGTAGCAGGATGACTTATGTCTTCGAGTGCTAGCCTGACGCAGACGAAGATTTATTTCGAAAATCTTGACCGAGTCCAAACATATACGGTCTATTGGGTTGATTTCACAGGAGTCGAGAAGAAATACAACACACTTGCTCCTGGGGTGAGCTATACACAAGATACCTATATCTGACATGTCTGGATAGTGAGAGATAGCATGGGCAATGCAGAGGCTATATATACAAGTACCTATTCCTGGGATGTCGTTTCGGTGGGAAAGGCTTTTGTTCCTGCTCCTCAGGAGCCAATCATTCCTGAAGTGAGTACCATGCCGTTTCTCTCATCAGGAATGGGAATATATAGGATCATATCGAAGCCGACACTCTTCTCTAAATATGAACTCTGCTCAAGCGGATCGAAAATGAGAGCAAAAAATGGACGAAGAATCATAAAAATCCAAACCAATACTATGGGCATCCTCTATGCTTCAGAAGTGACGAAAGAGGCAGAGAACCAGATATGGCTTACCAATGTATACTCCCCAAAAGAAAGAAGATACTATGATAGAAGTGAGCATGTCGTGGTTCAGTGTAGTTAGAAAACATTTGTTTTATTCATTTATTTCTCCTTTATGTCTATTATCGAATCTCTCCAGAATACCCTCCACGTTTCCTGAAGGATTATCAAATATAGCTTTTTCGCTATCGTACTCTGGGTAGTCGTCTCCAGTCTCTACTTCGTGGTAGCACCTTCTGAGCGTGGACTCAAGATGACCCTCGGTACGCTCAATGAAAATGTCTATGGTGAATGAATACACTGGAAGATACCATTTATCGATACGATCAAATATGCCGATCTTCATATCGATAAAGCTGACGGTGATGCTCGATCTGCATCGAAGGACCTGCAAAATGTCGAGACGAAAATCTCAGTCAATTATCAGATCAATGAGACTGAAATCCTCCAACTCTTTCGTACTATCGGTATAGACCATGTCCGTCTTGAAGATACGCTTCTTGCACCTGCGATCCAAGAATCAGTGAAGGCAGCTACGGCAAAATATACTGCCGAAGAACTTATCACGAAGCGTGAACTGGTCCGTACAGATATAGAGACCGCGCTGAAAGAGAAAATCGTAAAATACGGTATGAATATCGTCCAAGTCAATATCGTGAATTTTCAATTCTCGAACTCATTCGACGCTTCGATCGAAGCCAAAGTAAAAGCAGAGCAAGATGCCCTTGCACAAAAGAATAAACTCGAACAGATAAAATACGAAGCTCAGCAACAGATCGAGCGTGCGAAAGCAGAAGCCGAGACCATCCGTATACAGGCAGAAGCTATCCAGAAGCAGGGTGGAGCTGAGTATATCCAGCTCAAATGGATCGATAAATGGAATGGTCAACTTCCAGTCACGTCACTCGGGACCAATATGATTCCAAATATTTTTCTCAATAGTGGAAAATAATAAATAAAGAAATAAAAATACCTCTTCATCTTAGAGGTGTTTTTTTATGAATAAAAGATAAATATTTTGAAAAACTATATTTCACATTGATTTCCCTTATTTTTCTATAGTATAGATACATGAATCTCTATAAGTGAAACATAGCTCAAACTCTCGAAGAAAATCCTCAAAATAAATGATGGATTGTATGATCTTTTATGTCTCATGAAGCCCTATTCTCAGAGGAAGTCGAGATAAAATGGGTCACTCGAAAAGCGTGAGAAAAGCGAACTTGATCTACTTCTTCATTTCCTAAGAGATCTATGGATATCGTGCTAGAGGGATCTTGTATTTTCAGATTCCCGAGTCACGATACAGAATATACCTTGAATAAGTGAGACTATATAGTATATGATCCTTCTTCCTGTACGCATGAGATAGAAGTACTTACAGACTGCAATATTATAGTCATCAGAACTCCATCAAAACAATAATTTCTCATGTACTTTCTCTGACTTCACATCATCCATTCGAAGTACCAGGATTTCCTTATTAAAATATCGAATCCCCTGAAGAAAACCCTCGTCTTCACACCGAATCCTGAGATCCTCATGCGAGCTTCGACCGATAGAGAATTTCTCGAAATACTCCAGAAAGCAGACTATCTCGCTCCTGATGCGAACTGACTCTATACAGCGAGTCTCATACAGGAAGGAAATGGATTTTTCATAGCAATATTTCGTACTCTTTTCTCTAAAAAATCCCTTCGTGAAAAATACGGAGAACTCATATCTGGGAGTAGTCTCACACAAGATCTCGTAGAATACTCCATCCGAGAAAAGAAGAAAATCCTCATGATCGATAACTATCGTATCACTGAGCCTGAGAACGAGTTCGAAAAAAAGAAAATGGAAGTTCAGGGAAAACTTTCTGAACTATTCGCCACGAGATTCCCTGATCTCGATATCGAGATCGTCTTCGATGGAGAAAAAACTCCCGAAGAGATCGCGAGACTCATAGAAACCGAGAATATTTCCTATGTGTTCTCTTGTATCGGTATGAAAGAGCAAGAGAAGAGGCTCGTCGAGATATGGGCACATCTTCCTGAGGCGACGAAAGTCACCGGACTCGGAGTGGGCTCGTCGTTCGACTATCTTCTCTGATTA
>JANMHM010000052.1:0-18830 GCA_031375155.1 Candidatus Altimarinota bacterium | reverse complement strand
AGCCATACAATCGGCTATGACGACATTCTCAGCCAGCGTAACGAGTGCGTATAGTACTCGTGCCACAGCCCTCGATGCCGCATGGCAAATCCTCGATAAAGCCACTCGACATACCGCGATCGAATCAGCATGGAAAGCATGGAATGCGAGCATAAAGACAGCTCGTGATACTCATAAGATTGCCAGAAAGACTGGATGGTCGACGTTTCGAACTGATGTCAGTACCTGTAAAGTGAGCTCATCAGAGGTAGATACTAGAGGTGAAAAAAGTGAATGATCTATGATGTAATGGAAATCCAGATAATAAAAAAGAGGCGAAAGCCTCTTTTTTATTATTACCTATACTTCTTTAGCGTAGCTATGACTTAGGCGAGCACTTTTTTCAGATTTTCTGAAAAACTTTCTATAGAAAACTTATGTGCCTGTGCTATGCAGTCATCTTTCATCGATAGTGCCTTTACTGGAGTCATCTCTCTTACGGCTTCCATGAGCTGATAGACAGTAAAGTTAGGAGGGAGGAGAGTACCTGTTTTTTTATCCACCACAGTTTCTCTATATCCACCCTCGTCGACTGCGATCACAGGTATACCGCATGCCATGCTTTCGATGGCTACCATACCGAAGTCCTCTTCCTGAGATACTGCGACACTCGCTACAGCGGATGCTACGATACCTGCCATACGCATATCACGAGGCTCGTTATGGAAAAATATATTATTGCAGCCGACTGCCATCTTCATGAGAGACTCTTTTTCTGTATCATGTGGACCAAAAAGGATAATAAGATTTTTCTCTGGCATGTGTGTAAACGCGTGGATAATACGATCTATACGTTTCGCGCTCGTCAGTCGAGCAAATGATACATAATAGTCACTTACTTCTTTCTCGAGTATACTTTCTACGTTATTATGCTCTTGTATGACGAAGGGAAGCTTGGTCCGTATCGGACGAAACCGGAGCATATTCACTGGGGGATAGAGCACTTGTATATCCGTACGCTTCGTCCATGATATGAGTCTTTGCTGATTGGCGATAGAGTTGGTCGCTATGATATCGACTTTTCTGAGCTCGTAGAGGTAGAGAAGCCTGAGAAACCATACAGCGATAGCGAAAAATTCATGAAAGAAAAATGGAACCTTTTTCATGTATTCATCTCTCTGATCGAAGAGATGACGAGAGAGTGAGTGCGCATAGTACATACTCTTGGTTCATTTTTTCAGAAGATGGACAGCAGTGATCGCTTCATTCGAAAGGATTGCAGTATCGTACTTCCTGGTGATCTTATGTGAGAGAAAAAATCTCCACTTCATCCGCATAAATCCGACCCAACCAGTATGAAATCATGGAAAGACTTCATAGATCTCACCATGGTAGCCCATATCTGCTGGATCATAGCAGTGAGTCGACCATATAGCTGTCGCGATATCAGCGGAGAGGATATTCGCCATATCGATATTGGTGCGCTCAGCACCTCATCTCATGAGAAAAGAGTCGTGGAAAATCAGAGTTTTCATAAAATCAGACAAAAATTAACAGAACTTCATCCCTATAGTACACTATTTTTCTCTATTTTGCAAAAATGAAGATATCTTATGAATCATATAATCACTAACGTCAATACTTTCTGTTCGTATTGTCTATGCATTCTCTTATTTTTCTCTATACTAGCCTTCACTATCTCCTAATACTCTCCCATGTCTAAAAAAGTAAAAAATCAAAAAATAAAACAGCCTATTTCTGACTTTCTCGTCCCGACGATCATCGATAAGATCGGATGACAAGAGCGTGCTTATGATATCTACTCTCGTCTCCTCGAAGATCGTATCATATTTCTCGGTGATGCTATCGACTCTGCTGTTGCCAATACTGTCATTGCTCAATTTCTCTATCTCGAGAAGGTCGATGCGAAGGCACCGATCACTCTCTATGTGAACTCTCCTGGTGGGCATGTCACTGCAGGACTCGCGATCTATGATACCATGCAGCATATCAAGCCTGATGTCATCACTGTCTGTGTTGGACTCGCAGCCTCTATGGGGTCGATCATCCTCGCAGGAGGAGCCAAGGGAAAACGCTATGCACTCAAGCACTCAGAGATCATGATCCATCAGCCACTCGGTGGCATGGAAGGACAAGCGATAGATATCAAAATCGCCGCAGATCATATCATCCGTACCGGTGAAGTCCTCTATAAAATCCTCGCGACTCATTCATGACAAAAGATAGATACCGTGAGAAAAGACTGTGATCGTGATAATTTCATGACGGCAGAAGATGCCCTCAAGTACGGTCTTATCGATAAAGTTCTTTAATTTTTATGAAAAAACTCCTACTCATTCTCATATTTCTCCTCTTCCCTACTCTCACGAGTGCTACGAGTCTCCTGAAAAATGAGGCATGTGCCTACGAAGATGGCATCCATCATGAGTCACTCTATGTCTACTGGCCAGGTAAGTATCCGACGGTCGATGAGTTCGTGAAAAAAGATGAGAAGCTTCACTACTTTATCCAGGTTTTTCCTACCGCAGAGAGTCTCGACCGCTATAGGAAAGCAGGAAATAGTCCGTATACGACATATGGATTTATCCGGAACTCTGGATCCTATCTCGTATCATTTGACTGCGCGAGATCGAAGGTCTCATTTTCCACGAAGATTCGTTCTACGAAATGAGATCAGTACGGGAGCTTTAACTGGATAGACGGAGAGTATCTCTCCTATTCATTTCCGAGACTGCTTTCGAGAAATAGCTGCAAACAGTGACCAGATAGTCTCGTGATATTCCCTGATTTTTATGAGATATTCGCAGAAGCAGAGAAGACATATCCAAAATCTACTAAAGATATATGCTACGCACGAAGTGTCTATAAATCTCTCGGTGGGGAAAAAGTGCAGTTTGATATAGAAAAACATGATAATAAGACCAATGAATCCTGGTATTCTCGCTATCACTACGAGATGAATACCGGAAAACTCAAAAAGATAAGATAAAAAAACCAGTATGAAAAAATACATCCTACTCATCATCATCCTTTTTCCTTTTACTCTTTCTGCTACATGAGAAGATAGCTTTATCATCTATAGAAAACCACTTCTTTCCGGACTCTCTCTCACACAGACAGATGATACGACGAGTATCGTGTATCGTGGAGAGATTATAAAAACCTACCGAAATGAAGAGTTTCCTACGGTACTCCTCCCACATGGTCCAGATGAGGATCCTGACTGCTATAACTCTCTTGTCAAAAATAGTCCCTCATCATGAGCGAGGAATATCATCGGAAAGGAATATCTGAAATCGTGTCTCATACTGCAAACAAAACTGATCCGAAGCAGATATATACTCTTCTATGCACCATCAGTAGAGTGAAATCGCGTTTCTATCTATGATATCAGAAACAAGAAATTTTACCATTTCATCATCAATACCGCTACCTCTATAGGAACGACGAGAGCTGGAGGAATTATATTTCTCACAAGGAAGACGCAATCCACATGTGCGAGATCACTCATCCTGTTCCAGTATGGAAAGACGAAGACCCTCTTCGATGACTGTACGCTGACGAAGTCAGGGTGACCGATGATCGAGATCCAGTCCTATCGGATATTGCGAGAGAGCATACTCGTGAGATACTATCCGTACAAGGTAGTCTGATATGACTCCATCCTGGATAAGACCTCACTTTTTAGCGTGAGTATCTCTCTTTCATGAGCTGTGATATCACCGACTCTCCAGCTACCTCCGAAAAATACGAATATACATTCATGACTTCTCACTCCTACTATCAGATAAACTCTATGTCACAAAATACCGCTATACATAATATCCTTACGAAGTGAGTTTCTCGTCTGATCTGAGAAGAGTATCTCAGAGAATCTTTCGAAAAATGAAATATCCTGAGAGTAAAATTTGGTATTGATCCTACTCGTGATATCGTCCATCTCGGACATATGGTACCTATCTTGAAGCTTCGTGCTCTTCAGGAGATGTGACATGAGATTATCATCATTATCGGTGATGCGACTGCACAAGTCGGTGACTCAAGCGATAAAGACTCCGAGCGTCCTATGCTTCAGAGAGAAGAGACTGAGCGTATCGGAAAGGCATTCGTAGAAAAATTTTCTCGAGTACTCGATCTCTCGAAGATCACTATTCGCTACAATAGTGAGTGGCTCGATAAGATCAACTTTGCTTGAGTTGGTGAACTCGCGAAGCATTTCTCTGTCGCAGAGATGCTTGATCGAGATAATTTCTCTAAGAGATATAAAGCATGAGTACGCATCTCTCTTCAGGAATTCCTCTATCCTCTCATGCAGGGATACGACTCTGTCGCACTCGACTCTGACCTCGAGCTCGGAGGCAATGAACAATACTTCAATCTCCTGGCATGACGTACTCTTCAAGAAGCCTATGGACAGAGAAAGCAGAGTATCATGATGTTCGACCTGCTTCTCGGTCCAGATGGGAAGAAGATGTCGAAAACAGGATCTAACTGTATCGCTATCGACGAAGCTCCACAGAGTATGTATCAGAAACTGATCAATATCCAAGACGATCTCATCCTCTCCTACTATGAGCTCTGTACGAGAGCAACCCTCGAAGAAGTCGAAATTATCTGAAAACGTCTTGAATGAGGAGAGCATCCGAATACACTGAAGGTCGAGCTCGCTCAGACGATCATCGAACTCTATCATGGGAAAAAATATGATCCGAGTGATATAGAAAATATAGAAACATATTCATTGACAGCAATTACAGATGAAACAAGAGAGATAATAATACAACAACTCTTAGTACATATGGGATTTTGTAGTACGAGCTGAGATGCTAGAAATGCATTGAGTGGAGGGAGCGTTCGTGTTAACTCTAATATTGTGACTGACCCAAAATTTATGATTCGTCCAGAATCTAAAAATTTTATCTTAGTAGAAATGGGTAAAAAGAAGGCGAAGCGAGTATTTCTATAAAAATTTTGTAAAAAAGAAGTTTCTTCTATAATAGTCTTAATTATAAAATTTTTATGCACGAAAAAACATACACGCTTGATACATTCCATCTCGCTCTGAAAGAGGATATCCGAGAATTTGGTGCAGAACTCGAAAAAGAGCTAAAAATACGACGTACTCTTCTCACTCATAACTAAGTATGTGGAATCTTATTCTCACAGAGAGTGCCCGTAGCAGTATGAAAGAGTATTTTCAAGCATATCAAAAATATTTTCTCGATCGTTTTACTGACACAGGTATCTGGAGTGAAGAAATTATCCGAAAATGATATGAAGAGCAGTCAGAAGAACTTTTGAATGAAGTATTAGAATTACTCCGTACGGCTTTCCAGAGAGATATTATCCCTTATGCTATTCATGAGGGATCAAAATATACTGTACTGAGACTCGATTCTCGATTTCTGGGTATTCTCTATATCGAAGATCTAGAAGGAAAGAGTCGAACAATCACCTCCCTAAAAGTCTGGAGAAAAAAGTAAATATGCTCTAAAAATAATTTCTATGGCTCATATAACGCTGATTACCTGCTGAGGAACTATTGATAAAGATTATGGGAGATGAAAGGGTATTTATGATTTTCACATAGGAGATTCTCGTATGCCGACGGTTCTTAATTCTTATGCGTATGGAAATAACTTTGATCACATTCCTCTCTTAAAGAAAGACTCACTTGATATGATAAATGAGCATAGGATATCCTTAAGAGAAACAATAGATAGCCTTGAGAGTGAATATATTATCATTACACATGGTACGGACACTATGATAGAGACTGCCCGTGCCCTGTTGGGTATAGATCAGAAGACTATTATTCTTCTTTGATCGAGTATACCATTTGTATTTAAAAATTCTGATGCAGAATTTAATATTGGCTTTGCCGTTGGATGAATCGCATGTCTTCCCCACGGTACTTATATAGCTATGGGATGAAAGTTTTTCTCACCTCTTAATGTCATGAAAAACGAAGATGGTACTTTTTCTGAATTAATTTCATAATCCTTCTCTCTATGTCCTTCCTCACTGTCTACGTCACACATCCATCGAAGCCAGAAGCTGCTATCATGACTGGTGCGCTTCTGAATATGCGACTCATCGCCTGTGCGAATACATTTCCTATAGACAGTACATTTTGGTATGAGGGATTTCTCACGAAGAGTGAAGAGTTCGTCACTATCTATAAGACCCTTCCCGAGAAGTATGAAGCACTCGAAGCGCATATCCTCGCGAATCATAAGTATGAGATCCCCTGTATCATGAAGCTCGCTACCGTCGAAGCTAATGCCTCCTACGAGGCGTGGATCCGATCGGAGCTGGCTATCGCACCAAAAGCTTAAACTCTCCCTAACCCTTACCCCTTATGCTCGCATATATCCTTTCCTATATCTCTGGTATTCTCACGCTTCTCATCCTTGATGGAGTGATGATATGGTTCGTCATACTTCCTATGTTTCGGAAGTATATCCCGACATACCTGAATACCGATATGAACTTCATCGCGGCGATAGCGTTCTATCTGCTCTATATCCTCGTACTTCTCATACTCATAGTACTTCCCTGAGTAGAAGCATGACTCTCGCTACAACGGATACTCATGAATAGTGCTCTTTTCGGTTTCGGCGCGTATATGACGTATGAGCTCACTTCCATGAGTGTCATGAAGGGATGGAGCTGGAATATGGTCGCTATAGATACGCTCTGGTGAACAGTACTTACTATGATAATAGGTGGTGTCATGTATAGTGTGTATAAATACTTTATATAGTTTCCTGGGCTTCTTTTTGTCATCTCGTAGAGATCCCTTTCCTTTCCACTTATGAGAAAGAAAGAATCAATATCTCTTAAGATGAGTTTGAAAGGGATCCTGCCTTCCGAAGTTTCGTACGGAGGACAGGTTCCTCCGCTACGCTCGGAATGACAAAAAAGACTATTTGAATATAAAACAATAATTACTTACCTAATGCGAAGAATAGCGATAATACTCATTTCCTTACTGGGACTTATTGTTCTCGATGTTTTTTCGAAGCTTTACGTTGCTGGTGATAATAATCTTGGTATGGGAATTTTATGAGAAAGACCGTGCGTAAATTTTTGATTAGAAACATGTATATTTCCATATTTTCCAATTCTTTGAGAATATTTTTGATTGCGGCTATCTTTCAATTCTGGCATCGCTTTTTCCCTTCCGATCACATGAATCCCGCTTCAGGTTTTGACCATCATCCTCATCATCTGACTAATCTGGTATTATTTCCATGAAGAATATCCGAAAAAATCTCGACTTCTCGACATCTGATATACGCTCATCCTCGCATGAGCTCTCTCTCATGGGTATGAGCGTATTTTTTTCGGCTATGTCGTCGACTTCATCGCAGTAAAATATTTTGCTATTCTGAATTTTGCAGATATATTTATCTCTATCTGAGCATTTCTCATCATACTTTTCTATGTCCTCACTCGAAAACATCGATAACCTCTCAGTCGAAGAGTTCCTCGGTCCTCCAAAATATGATGGTATGGGTGTCATGATGGTATTTCTCACTGGTATGATCGTCGGTGCGATAGCAGGAGTGATCATGCTCCTTTTGGCATATCTCGCGATCGGGAGATTCTCTCTCGAGAGTGGAGCCTCTCCGATGCTTCTCGCGATGATAGCATTTTTCTCACTTACTATCGGTAATCTCAGTACCTATACAATCAGATCATATATATTTCCTCATATATACTCTCGTGGACGTACCACTCTCTCACAGATAGCGATCATGTCGATACTTCTGTATATCGTATTTGCCCCTGTATATATGGTCGTCTGAGGGGTCAATCCAGATACTTCCTCTATACTTTCAGCCTTCTCTCTCCATGTCCTTCTCAATGTATTTACTCTAGAGCTTCTCATCGGACTCATATCGCAGTATCGCTACTCACTTCTCTCACTCTATGCGAGCATCGTATCACTGCTTCTGACTGGTATTATATTGTTTCTTCTGAAAAATCAGTTCTCAGGATCGGAGTATACGATCTTCCTGCTCTTCTGACTCACGATACTCGCCTATCTTCTCGGATGACTTATCACGACGATGATCTCGTGGATATACTATAGTATCTATCGTGCGACAGGAAAAGACACTATCGGAGATATATTTACTCGGATAGAAAATGAGGAAAAAAATCTCGAGAAACAAGCAACCGCAGCGCTTACTAAATTTTAATACTCTATCTTCCTTATGTACCGACTCGCGAGAAAAGCACTTGAAATCTATATCCATGAACAGCGGATCATCACGCTTACTGACTTCCCTCCTGAACTTTCCTCTCATATGAGTGAGAAACAGTCAGTGTTCGTGACGCTCTACTATGAAGGGAAGGTAGTTGCATCGAGTGGACGTATCGCCTGTAAAAAAGAAAATACTCTCTATGAATGCATAGATAATACTCTCCTTACTCTCAAAGATGCGAGACTCTCCGCCTCTATCCAGACTCCAGAAAAAATCTCTGAGATCCGTATCCGTACGGATAGATTCTCTACAGAAAATCGAAGGATACTCCAGAATATAGATGATCTCGATATCACTCGTGAGTGACTCATCCTCCTTTCGCAAAATCTCGGCGTCCTCTCTGTCATACTCCCTCACATGGTAAATATCGAAGCTACTCCGGCTCGCTACTTTTCTCTTGCGTGCCAGAAAGCCTGACTCGATGAAAAAACTCTTACATCATCAGACTATGTTATCTATGGGCTCACGACGATCAGTGAGAGCGAATTTGATAACTAGAATATAAATATCGAATAGAGCAATACCTATTCTTTGCAAAAAGAAAATAATTATGGTCTAATAAGAGAGATCATAATTTTTCTCTATGTCACACAAAAATATTTCGTTTCGATATTTCTCGAGCTTCGTACTCGCACTCTTCGTCGCGAACACTCTCGCACCTACACTCCAATATACATTTGCAGTGGGGAATCAATATTATGTAGATTTTGCCACTGGAAGTGACTGAAATGCAGGAACAGATCCAGAGTTTCCATGGAAGACTCTTGCTCGATTTAGTGGATCTACACTTCTTCCAGATGATGTTGTATGGCTTTCTTGTGGAAGAGTATGGGCAGAAGATATGACTCTCGATCAGTCCGGAGGACCAGGTCTTCCTCTTACCTTCCAGGCATGGCAGTCACCATCGGGACCGAGTTGTGCAGGAAAAAATTATCCCAAAATACAAAGCATCATAGCAAGCGGAAAGACGGATCTTAATTTTAATAGAATTATCGTCGATGCACCTTCAGGGGTGGCTATAGATCTCTTAAATACGTCAAATATAACACTGAATGAAAGTGTAGTGCAAAATGCTAGTGGATCATGTATCGAATCTCTTAATGGAACGGGACTCACTATTAGTGGAAGTACTTTTTCTTCTTGTACTAGTGCTTTTAGTGGTACAAATGTAGAGTGAACAATTTCCTATAATACGTTTTCTGGAATGACAGACGATGCTGTGAGTATTAATTCATATTGAATATTTACTATAAACAATAATACGTTTTCATCACTTTCTAAAAGTGCTATTGTATATGGACTCTCTACACTCGCAACTCAAAACGTCATCACGAATACTTGTGAATCTGGGGCACAAGATTGTGCTGCGATCAAAAATTTTGTATGATGAGGTACTAATTTTTCCGCAAGTGTAATATCAGAAAATATAATCAAAGATATCTGAAGTGGTATAGTAGGTAATAATTATGGCATCAGTCTTTTAAGTGTGAGTGGATGACTCATATCAAATAATACTGTGAATAATGCAGAGGAAGCACTTCATATAGAAGATGCACAAAATCTCACTATTAGTGATAATGCTTTTATCTTCTCTCGAGCTCGAAGTGTCCAAGTAATCCAAAATACAGGATCATCAGTGAGTGATAATAACTTCGGAGCGAATAGTATCCTCCAAAAAAATCCTGACTACCCTTATATAGAAATGCGAGATGAGGTCCAGTGAGGTACTATGGCATCTATGCTTACGGCAGATCTCAATAATTTCTACCCTCTCTATAAGCCAAATACCTCAATGGTACGAGCAATCAAAAATGGTGGAGAAACTCTAGAGTATAGTAAGAGTATGCTAAACTTGTTTGATGCTAATGCTATAAAATTTGAATATTTTGCGTATAAGCCATACTCTGTCACGGGAAGTCTCGTAGGAGCTAATCTGCTTACAAATCCTGATTTTACGTTTAGTGTTTCTGGATGGACACCATCGGCCGCAGTCGGATGAGCACCGGGTATCAGATTCAACTTTTTGGGAAACTATAATGGGAGCCCCTCCGCTACAATACTACCTGTAGCAGGTCCTGCTGATCGTATCTGGATTACCAATAATGCTATTTTTACCCTCACAGGAGGTCAGAACTATCTCGTGACTGGATATGCGAAATCATCGAGTGGAAATATCAATCTAAGAGGGTTTTTCCATAAAGCGGGAGATATGAATACTGTCTACTCAGATCGTATCGCTGAGACGTATGCGAGTGCCAGTGGTCGAGTATTTAGTTTTTACCTCAACGTGACTACGAACGCCAATGATGCCCAGTTCTCTCTCGAAACTTCTAACTCAAATGTCGACTACGAGATCGACGGACTCAGTATAAGACGAGTCAGCGTACTTATCAAAAATAATAGTGCTACTGAGGTACTTGCATTCTCTAATACCGGCAATACGACAATCAATCAGCTCTGTCCATCATGTTTCTCAGACTATAGGGACATCGGGGGGAATGATATCGTCTCTTGGGAATCATCTCCTGTGACGATAAATCCATATAGGACATATATCGCCATGGATTCTACTTCGAGTAATATCCTGAATGTACCTACTTGTCTCCTGAATCTACTCCCTCCATATGCCTGATCTGTTCCAGCAGGACAATATGCGAATGTATCTTGGGACATCACCAATTCACTGAGTCAAAATATCCTCTATAACTTCTATACGGGAGGTATAAATACAATAATGTCCTGAAGTATAGCATCGAGTGGCATGCTTAGCTATATACCATCAGGAAGTGGATGAGATTCATCTAGTATTTATATCAATACAATGAATGATGTATGACCAGGAAACTGTGGTACACCAGCAGCAACTATCACTACCAATAATACTCCACCTATACTCTATATAGAAAGTATAGTAGGCACAGAGGATGATCTATCTATAGCAGGGACTCTCAGTGGTGTAGATCTCAATCCTGGTGATATAGTACGGTTTTCACTTCCTGTCACAAATCTTCCTGAGTGAACCCTCGTCCTTATAGACGATATAGCGGGTACTCTCGATTTCTACCCTAATCCTGAAGTTTGTGGAACTGTGAGCTTCCAGGTAGATGCTGTAGACCAGCCTTTCGGAAATTCTGCTTCCCCTATCATGCAGCCGATCAATATCACTTGTGTGAATGATGCTCCAGTTCTGACTTCGACAGGACTTTCTAAGTCAGCGAGTGGATATGCGGCTATGCCTTTCAATATAGATATCAATGAGTGAGCAAGTTTTGATTTTTCTGATGTAGATTCTCCTTATGAGTCACAGACTTTCACTCTCCACTTCACTCAACCCGCGAATGGAAGTGTCACCGCAATGAATACTCAATTCCAATACACTGCGAATCCTGCATTTAGTGGTTCTGATAGTTTCCAGTACAGTATCAGCGATCAGAGTGGTGGACTCTCTGCTACAGGTACCGTGAATCTCACAATCTCAGTATTCAATACTCCTCCTACTGCGACAGCAAGTGGATATACGACAAGTGAAGACATCACTCTCAATACTGTCCTCACAGGATCTGATGTAGAATGAAGCCCACTGAGCTTCACAAGTGTGACTATGCCACTTTCTGGATCACTTACACTTCAGTCGAATGGATCATTTAGCTACGTTCCAAATGCCAATATAAATGGATCTGACTCCTTCACATTTCGTGTCTATGATGGATCAGTATACTCGCTTCCTGCTACAGCAAGTATCACTATTACTTCTGTCGACGATGCTCCTGTAGCTCTGTCAGACTCATATACATTTACATGAGGAGTGACTACATTTCTTCCAGTAATGATCAATGACTCTGATGTTGATTCTGCGACCCTGACTCTTACTGGATATACGTCCACGACGATAAATAGTGGCTCTGTAGTAGCAACGGCGACAGGATTTCTATATACCACAGCGAGTGGTTATATAGGAACTGATAGCTTTAGTTATAGACTTATAGATGATACTTCTCTCTACTCGAATACGGTCACAGTAAATCTTACTATTAATACAGGGAATCAACCTCCTATATCTTCTAATATTGCGACGAGTACAAATGAAGATAATACTCTTATAGATAATCTACTCGGAAGTGACCCTAACTGAGATACTCTCACGTATCTTACGAATACTTCATGACTCAACGGTACACTGAGCGTGACATCGACATGAGTCTTTACCTATGTACCGACTCTAAACTATTTTGGTACGACGAGTTTTACCTATACAGTGAGTGATGCGAGTCTGACCTCTACTGCTTCGACCGTCACTATCAATGTAGCTGCAGTCAACGATATCCCAGTAGCTACGCCAGCAAGCTATCTCGTTCTTTGAAATATTCCTGGCAATGCTGGACATATGCTTACAGGAAATCTCTCTGGAACAGATATTGAGGGGAGTACACTCACTTTCAGTACCTTCATTCCACCACAGTGAATGTTTGCTCCGCCAGATATACGTCCGACAAATGGAACATTTACTCTTGCTGCATCATGAGCATTTACCTATACTCCAGCGCTAGGATATACTGGAAGCGATAATTTCAAATTCTATGTCTATGATGGAAGTACATATAGTGCAGGTGTCAGCGTAATTCTCACGGTACAGTCAGTGATCAATAATCCTCCCGTAGCTACTCCAGTGAGCCTCACAGTCGTAGGAAATACGGCGACCAATAGCGGGCATATACTCACCGCGAATCTCACAGGGACTGATGTAGAGTGAGCAGTACTGAGCTTCTCTGCGATGACCAATCCTCTTCATGGAGCATATACCCTCACTTCGACCGGAAGACTCACATATACTCCGACACTTGGGTATAGCGGATCAGATAGCTTCACTTTTACTGTACATGATGGAGGTCTCCAGAGTGCCAGTGCGACGGTAGCGATATCGGTGACTAATAATACTATCGTCATCACACCACCTGCTCCGACGAGTGGTCCTGGTGGTGGAGGTGGAGGCGGAGGGGGTGGATCGTATGGTAGTGCTCCAGTGATCACTACTATTAGCCCTCTTTGACAAGTTTCTTCTACTCCTCTGTCAAATGTCACTTCCCAATTCTCTGTTCTAGATCCTACAGGACTTCTTTGACAGCTCATGCTGACCAATAGAACCTTATGAGCAGTACGATCACAAAATATGACTACTCAAGCTACTCATACACCAAGTGTTCTGGATAATATATGAAATATCATATTTGATGAGTTTGATTGATCGATCATGCTCAGGAAACTTGTCCATGCATTTGTCGCTGAGACAGACTCTCGAGATGATGCAGTAGATGCATACTCTGGTGCCCTCGCAAAAATCAGAAATATTCCAGCACCAAAAAATTCTCGTATCGATAAAGCAAAAGAGTATGCTATACGCATCTTCGAGCGAAATAAAAAAATCTATGAAGGTATCGTCTATCGAAACATAGTATCCAATCTCGATGAAACCTTTAGTAGTGCGACTCTCGAGACGGCAGACTCAGGAAATGGTGATCTCCCTGATGAAGAGGATCTCTATGCGAGTGAAGATCTCGAAATGCTCTGAGGTCTCGAGCTCTAAAATATTTATTTTTCAAAGTGTGTCGTATAATAGGCACACTTTTTTTGTATCGGACACTCGCTGCATTTCGGATTTCGAGCAGTACACAAGTATCTTCCGAAGAGGACAAATGGATGATGGAGAATGCGTTTCTCTTCCAGGGAGAAAACTTTTTCTATTTCTTTGTCTGTTTTTTCGGGAGTCGTCGTTTTTAATATGCCTATCCTGTTAATAAATCTATGTATATTTGTATCTACACCGACATATGGCATATCATAGAGGACAGAGAGGACGACTTTTGCTGTCTTTATCCCTATACCAGGAAAGGTCTGTATGAGCTTTAGATCATTCGGAAGGACTCCATTATATTCTCTGGCGAGTATAGTACCTGTTTCTTTGATAAATCGGGATTTATTTCGAAAGAAATTTACATATTTGAGATACTCTTCTATATCTTTCAGTGGCATATCTATGACATCTTTCGCTTCGCGAATTTTCGTGAAAAATGGTGGAGTGATTTTATTTACTTGCTTGTCTGTCGTCTGTGCTGAGAGTATCACGCTACAGAGGAGTTGGAAGGGAGTTTCGTATATGAGTTCTATTTTTTTCCCACCGAAAAGAGCATAGATTTTTCAGATGATTTCGAGAAATCCTACTGGCGTATCTCATTCCTGTAATTTCAAGAGTCTAGTGGAGATTTTTTTATTTATAGCTTTCACCATAGATAAGAGTAAGGTTGCTGAGGCATAGTTTTTTTTCTTGGCATGAGAATATTTTTCCTGGAATACGAGTATCTATATAGCTATATTTTCCAGAGATAATGTCAGCCTTATACTTTTCCATATATGTTTTAAGCGTGAGAATTTGATTGCTGAGATGTTTATATGTCGCTATGTTATCTGCTTTTTCAGCAAAATCCTGAAGTGTGAAAAGTATATATGTTTCGTTTGTAAGAATTATATGGAGCTCATTCTCTTTTTCCAGAAAGAGAATTTCTTTGATCTTGAGCTCACTCCAGTTTGTTTCGAAAAATGTAAGAGTATTTTGTATGATGCGAGCTTTAGATTCAGGAAGAAATTCTTTATATTCGAGAAATATATCATCGGTGATAAGATCACTCATATAGATAAACTTATATTTCTGCTTTGATTTTATTTGATCTTTTGGTATGAGTATACCATTTTCGCTCATTCACCATGTAGTATCCTGGATACTCGATATACTCACGTCAAATGGTATCGGATAGCTCGAAAGTAAAATTTTGAGCCCATTCGGATAGAGTCTTTCGATACGGATATGGGCAATATTTTTTTGGTATTTTTTGAGAGAGTTCGCGATCTCTTCTTCGTCGATGAGAAATACATTTTTTCCATAGAGGTCTTCGATCGTCCTATATGCTATAGTGATATCGATACCATCAGTGAGGCTTTCCATGATGACTTTCGATGGACTGATATGAAAATATGGTGAGTACGTCAGTACGTAGAGAGAGCCTCCTATGAGGAATATGCCGATATATCCGAGATACATTTTCTGTCTCGCTGCTACATCAGTAACAGTATCGATTTTTGCCTGGATAAATCGAGAAAATGGAGAAAGCCTATTGGTATTTTTGGAAAAAAAAGATTTCCATTTTGAGCGTGAGTGGGAAAAATTTTGGTCACGAAAGAGATACTTCTGTGTTTTATCCTTGTTTATAGAAGTACGAAAGTCTCTATTTCTATAGCGTTTTATGTAGTTACGAATCTTCGCGAGAAAGCCCATATTGCTGATCGAGTGAGTGAATGAGGGAAAGTATATCGCCTGTTTCTTTTTGTTTACTTCAGAGCTTATATCGAAGAAGTGGGGTCTTGCGGAGTGAGAAATCTTTCACCACTCTCTTGCGTGTTGCGCTTGCTACCTTTGCCACGAAGTGAGGAAGTTCTTTTTCATTTCTCTGAGCTGAGATATAGATATCTGCATATTCATAATCGGGAGTGACGATCACTTCTACTACAGAAATAATCCCAAAATCATGATCATGAAATTCTTCGAATTTTTGTATATCTTCACTTGCGTAGGCTCGTATACTGTCTGCAAGTCGTTTTTGTCGGAGATTCATGAAAAGAGTATTATAGTGCCCAGGATTATAAGCGAAAGTGTGAAAAATGAAAATCTTTATAGAAGATTTATCTCTTCGCTCGAAAGGAATTTCTCCAGATCTTCTTTGAGTTCTCATCGGAAATCATAATCTTGCCCAAAAATAGTAAATCGAAGCCTATATGCATGAAGCCACTGTCTCGTGAGTCCATATATCTCGAGGGCTTCCCTATTCACTTTCTCATTCCCATATATCTTATCCCCTACGATCGGATACCCGATCGAAGAGAGATGGACTCGGATCTGGTGTGTACGTCCTGTGAGGAGATCGACTTCGAGAAGCGTATACTTAGAAGCTATAGTTCATCTATTGCGAAACTTTGTTTTAGCAATTTTTGGATTCACAGGATCATCTGTGGTCATCTTTTTTCTATCGTAGGGATCTCGTCCGATGAATGACTCTATATATCCCTCTTGGTCTTTCACTACTCCGATGACGAGTGCGAGATAAGTCTTCTCGATCGTTCTTTTTGCGATCTTGAGCTGGAGCGCGTGCATAGATTTATCATTTTTTGCGATGATGATAAGCCCGCTCGTATCCTTATCGAGACGATGGACGATACCAGGACGTTCGACTCCATTTATTATTGATCTATTCTTTTGTATTTGTCATTCCCTTGCCTCTATCATCGCGAGCGAAGCGTGGCGATCCAGTCATAGAAAGGATTCCTTGTTGTTTTCTGGATTGCTTCGTTCCTCGCAATGACGGGAAGTAGTTTCGTCATTTCTCACACCGAGATCCTTGAAATAGTAGAGGAGTGCGTTCACCAGTGTCCCCTTCCTGCCATTTTCTCATGGAGTGGGATGTGTGTTGATCCCCGCATCTTTATTGATGATAGCGAAGTCATCATTCTCGTAGACGATATCAAGTGGCATGTCCTCAGCGACGAGCTCCATATCTTCGACTTTCCATGCTATTTCTATCACATCACCTCTATATATTTTCTTATTTTTCGTGAAGCTCTCGCTATTTGTAGTGATCTTCCCTTCCTCGATCATCTTCTGGAGATAGCTTCGTGACTTTTCGGGAAAAAGAGCCGACAGGTAGGTGTCGACTCTTCGGGTTTCTCGTGAGTCCGCGAGGACACAGAAGAGAGAGATGGAATAGTTATTGGATGAGCGCACTACTGGAGAAATTTTATGACATAAGGATATATATACCGTTCTCACGCAAAATGCTTTATAGCTCAGAGTATCATTAGGACGAGCCAAGTACAGTAAATAATAGGAAGAAGTAAAAATCAAATCAGAATAAATAATGACATAAATCCGATTATGATATAGATAATAAAACTAAGATTAAAATTTATAATATCATAACTTACAGCACGAGTTTCAGGGGATACCTCTTTATTGAGTAAGAGATATATCCCTATGCATATAACACCAAGAAATCCTCACGATACAATATTCGCCGCTATATGGATAATTTCGATAATCTTGATTTCCTCTTTCGTGTTTCATTCAAGATGAGCTAGGGGTTTTTCCATAAATAATTATTACTGTATAACTGCTTTCTCGTATCCACAGATCTCACTTACTTCGAAGAAGCGAGCGATTTCTGCCTGAGCATTCTCTACTGAGTCTGATGCGTGGATGAGGTTGTATCGGATAGTAGTAGCGTAGTCAGCACGGATCGTTCCCATGTCTGCCTGAGCTGGGTCAGTTGCACCACAGAGTTGGCGCATACCATTCACAGCATTGTCTCCTTCGACGATCATGAAGACGACTGGCCCCATAGTCATATAGGCGACGATCTCAGGATAAAAAGGCTTACTCGTAAGGTGACCATAGTGTTCAGCAAGTTTTGCTTCTGATACTTTTGCCATCTTCATAGCAACGACCTTGAACCCGCGGTTTTCGATACGGCTTGTTACAGCACCGATAAGTCCACGGTGTACGGTGTCTGGTTTCAGGATGATAAGTGAGCGCTCTGCCATAGAAAGAAAATTATAAATAAAAATTGTGTATGGATTATAAAGAAAAATGAGAAAAAGCAAGCGAGAATTATGAGGTTATTTCCCTTTGCTGAAAGCTAAATCTAGTTCTCGTCACTGTAGCAGTATTTCTGGGTCTATTTGAGAAAGAATTTGCATATCTTCAGGATTGACCCACTCTAATACTATTTTTATATTTTCTCAGAATCTTCGTCGTATATGAGCTATAGCTAACTCTATTTGTTTATGATTTTTAGTCACGTCCATGACATTTCTTACTCAGTTTCACTCGAACTTCACAGCATATGGCTCGATCCCTCTTCTTTCTAAGATTTCGAGATTGCGCATGCTATGATTCCCTCTTAGAGGAGTGAGAGGGAAATCGTCTATGACAATCCTCTTATATCCTTTTCCTGACATTTCCCCTATTACACTGACTACTCTGGGACTCAGTATCCGATTTTCTACTATCTCATAGGCTATAGCTGTATCTACTTTTTGCTCTTCGAGAAGCCCGAGAAAATTCTTAGAAAAATCACTTACATGAAGATTGACGAAGGATACTCCAGGTGCCTCATCTTTTCCTATCAAGCTCTGAGCATGCATCACTACTGTTTTTGCGAGATCGAATGAGCGTTTTTTGTTACCAGCAATTCTTCTCAAGTATTCTTCAGGACTTCATGAGTCTACCCTGAGGAGAAACTCTCAACCAATAAGTCTCAGCTCAAGGCAATCTCACGCAAGTTCTCTAATGCCATAGAGTCATTGTCTATAGTAGCTGAGTTTTTCATTCTTTCTGAGTACTCATGTTGCTCAGGAATTTCCTATATCTGGACTTGATGGAGGGAGTTCAAACATAGTTATTTATTAGTATCTAATTTTATTATAAAAAAATTTCTAACAAATTTCTAACATTTC
>JANMHM010000049.1:0-15166 GCA_031375155.1 Candidatus Altimarinota bacterium | reverse complement strand
AATCTCTCATGGTCAGTGAGAGATTTTTCTATAGTGTCAATCTTCCCTTGCAGATGCGATCAGTCTATATGTATGCAGTGATATAGTCGATGATTTTCATAAAATCTGTTGACTTTCGAAAGAGAGAGTGATATTATACTTTCGTCATTTTAATTCTTTTATACATTTTATATGTCTATCACAAAATCACTGTACGCACTCGCTGCGAGTCTCATGGTCGCTGAAAATAGTTTTGCTGCTACTCCTACTCAAACTTTTTGAGATACTAGCCTTAAGAATAATCTTGGTGCGGGTGGTATAGCGGGTATAGAACGAGTAATCGTGAGTCTTCTCTCAATAGTAACAATTATTGCTGTGGGGTTTGCTCTCTATGCAGGATTTCAGATATTGACTGCAGGTGGCGATGAGGAGAAAGTCAAGTCAGGACGTAAGACTATTATCAATGTTATTATAGGACTTGTTGTTATGTGGCTTTCATATGCCATTGTTACATTCATCATCGGAGCTCTCGCTAGCTAATATAGATACCGCCAAAAAACTCCTCGAAAGAGGAGTTTTTTATTGTTTTTTTCATGAGTTTTCGTATATTGGAAGCAACTAATCATACACTATGGCGTACGATCATATCACCCTCGAACAAAAATGGCAGAAATACTGGGAAGAAAATAAGGTTTTCAAAACTGAGAACCCTGTTTCTCTAGCCCCCTTTGTAAAGGGGGATAAGGGGGATTTGATTTCTGAGCAAAATCCTCAGTCACTTCGTGACAGCTCCTTTACAAAGGAGCCTCAGAAACCAAAAAAATATATCCTCGATATGTTTCCTTATCCCAGTGGAGCAGGACTCCATGTCGGGCATCCGAAGGGATATACAGCGACGGATATCGTCTCTCGCTACTACCATGCGAATGGGTATAATGTCCTCCATCCGATGGGCTTCGATGCTTTTGGTCTCCCAGCTGAGAACTATGCCGTGAAGACAGGGACACATCCGAAGATCACGACTGAGGCGAATATCGCGGTATTCACCCAGCAGATGAAGGCACTTGGATTTTCCTATGACTGGGACCGTATGGTCGATACGACTGATCCTGAGTACTACAGGTGGACACAGTGGATATTTCTCGAGCTTTTCAAGAAGTGACTCGCCTACGAAGCGGAGATGCCGGTGAACTGGTGTCCCGTACTGAAGGCAGTCCTCGCGAATGAGGAAGTCGTCGATGGGAAGAGTGAGATCGGAGGACATCCCGTGGAGAAGAAACTTCTCCGCCAATGGGTACTGCGTATCACAAACTACGCAGATAGGCTCATCACGGATCTCGATACGATCGACTGGCCAGAAGGGATCAAGGAAATGCAACGCAACTGGATCGGGAAGAGTGAGGGATGTGAGTTTCGACTGATGAAAAAAATAGAAGGGAAGCCAGTCGCACTTATACTGCATTGATGGGAAGATGATGGTGTCCCCTCAGTTCATTTTCACTCTTGGCAAAGAAGACTCCAGAAAGAGCTCGAGAATGCTGGATATGAGGTGATTATGCCAAGTCTCCCAGATCCGACACGTCCAAATCTAGAAAAACAATTAGAATTTCTAGAACAATATAAGTCTAAAATGAGTGAAGACTCCCTGATAATAGGTCATTCTATGGGTGGATTTCTAGCAATGCATTTCGCAGAACGACTCGAGCAAAAAATTAGTAAACTTATTTGTGTCGCTCCTATATTCGATGGACTTATCGATACTGTGGACTGGAGTTGTGGGATGTCAGAAGAGTCCTGGAATATCGGATCAGCGAGCATGAGAAAATCATATAATCCTGAAACAATCCGTAAAAATGTTCATGATTGGCAGGTATTTCTCTCTACAAATGATCCATATATTCCATATCTTGAGGCGAAAAAATACTTCGATACTTTAGGAATAGCTCATTCTGATAAAGAAAATGCTGGACACTTCAATGATAGAGATGGCGCTACTGTAGATATATTTCTCGATACAGTACTAGCATCTATCCGTGTCTATACAACCCGTGTCGATACTGTCTATGGTATGACCTATGCCGTCATGGCGCCCGATCATAGAGATGTCGGTGACTTCATCACCATCGATCAGAGAGATACATGTGAGCAGTATATTCGGGAGGCGAAAGGGAAGTCTGATCAGGATCGGACTAATGAGTGAAAAGAAAAGACATGAGTATGGACAGGATCGTATGTGATAAATCCGTACAATGGAGAGTCAGTCCCACTCTGGATCGCTGACTATGTCCTATGAAGTTATGGAACAGGAGCCGTCATGGCAGTGCCAGCGCATGATGAGCGGGATTTTGAGTTTGCTCTCAAGTATGATCTTCCTATGAAGCAAAGCATCGCCCCGTATGTCCTCTATAAAGGAAATCGTACACCAAAAAAGGATGCCGAAACCCTCGAGCGGACGACAACGATTGCGTTTATAGAATATGAGGGAAAATTCCTCCTCGCGAAAGAACAAAATCAATATATGATCTGTATCTGAGGTGGTCTCGATGAAGGAGAGACACCACTTGATGCGATAAGGAGAGAGATGATAGAAGAAACGGGATTTTATGATTTCGAGTCTATCACTCCTATCATGAATACGGAACTCTATGCTGATAGCTATAGTGAAAAACGGGGAAAAAATATCGTCTGATATGATTCGATATGCTTCCATATCAAGCTAAAATCTCTCGATGCTCATGCTGTGAGTGATGAAGAAAGAAGTGCTCGTGAGCTTTTCTGGTTCGAGAAAGATGAAGTTGCAGGGAAGCTTGACTGGATTACCCACCAGATCCAGTGGAAACAGTTCATCCAACCTTCTCCTATCACCCAAGAGGGGTATCTCGTAAATTCATCTGAATATAATAAACTCTCGTCTTCCGAAGCCCGCAAGATTTTCTCTGAAAAAGCGGAAACTGAAGGATTTGGTCATAAGAAAGTGAACTATAAGCTTCGTGATTGGCTCTTCTCTCGTCAGCGCTACTGGGGTGAGCCGATCCCGCTTATCCATATTTCAGATGAAGACTATGCGAAGCTTCCGAGAGAGAAGGGAATTGGAGCATATATAGAAACTCGGGAAGAGAAAGAATTTCTCATCATCGATGGCAAAGAATTCTCAGAAATCTATACCTGACTCACTGGAAAGCTCGTGATAGACTCATCTCTTCCGCTTCTCCTCCCTGAAGTCGAGAAGTATGAGCCATCTGCAGATGGGCACTCGCCCCTCGCGAATGTGACAGAGTGGGTGAATATACGACTTGCGCCGAATCTCGTCGGAAAGCGCGAGACCAATACGATGCCTCAGTGGTGAGGATCGTGCTGGTACTATCTGCGCTACATGGATAGTAAAAATTCGAACGCGCTTGCGAGTCGGGATGCTATGGACTACTGGGGAATGGTGGATGAATATGTCGGTGGAGCAGAGCATGCTGTCCTCCATCTGCTCTATGCACGTTTCTGGCACAAGGTACTCTACGACATCGGAGTTGTGCCTACACTCGAGCCATTCCAGAAGCTCACGAACGTCGGACTGATACTCGGTCCAGACGGACAGAAGATGAGTAAATCTCGATGAAATGTCATCAACCCGAATGATATCGTCTCTGAGTATGGAGCGGATACTCTCAGACTCTATGAGATGAGTATGGGAGCATTCACTGACCCTGCTCCTTGGAATACTGAGGCGATCGTCTGAGTTCGCCGATTCCTCGACCGTGCCTATGCGACCTTCACCGAAGGGCGCAATATCGCCAAAGATGAGATGAAAGCTATGAAGCTCCTCCATAAGACCGTGAAAAAAGTCGGAGAAGATATCGTCGAATATAAATTCAACACAGCACTCTCATCGCTCATGATCCTCCTGAATGAGTGACTTCCTACAGATCCTGAGTTCGTCCTCGAGTGGAAAGAGAAATTCTCGATCATGCTCCATCCCTTCGCCCCTCATATGGCAGAGGAGCTCTGGAGTGGCCTTGGCAAAAGCGAGTCTATCTACAGTGCCGAGTGGCCGACCTATGATGAGTGGATGCTCGTCGATGATGAGGTCACGATCGCTGTGCAGGTAAATGGTAAACTCCGTGGTACACTTACCTGTATGAATGGTGTGATGCAAGAAGAAGTCTCGACTCTCGCCCATGAAAATCCCGATATCGCGAAATGGATCGACGGAAAGACGCTCGTGAAAGAAATATTCATCCCCAATAAGATGCTCTCTATAGTAGTGAAGGAGTAAAATTATCTAGAACTCTTTCCCTGTTGTGAATCCCAGTCAATGCTATTTTTATTTGAGAAATAAATTTCTGCATTTCGGGAGTTATATCTCTAAGTCTTCAATGAAGTTCTCCTATATTGATGGGATATTTTGGATGCCTTTCCCATTCTTCGCGAGCATGATGTATAGGACGTTTATGATTCTTTTTGGTATTTTTTGCTATTAATCTTACAGGATCATAAGACCCAACGATATCTTTATCGGGGAATTTTCCCTTTGCTTCCAATTGATCCATGCTATCATAACGTAAAAACGGGAGGAATATGAAAACACGTTTATACGTATTCGATCCATTTGTAGTATCAATATGTATAGTTGTTTCAGAGAGATTTTTCGCTTCCCATGGTAATTTTTGGCTAACAGTAAAGTCGATACCTAAGACTATTGTTTCTTTACCAATAGTTTTTGTTATCCAATAATCTACTCATCATGCATCTTCATTTCCTTTAGAAAGAGTTCAACCAAAGACGTTATTTGGAAACATGGCACAAAGCCTTTCTTTTAGGAGTCCACCAAAAAATCTTTCTCTTAATCTTCAAGGAGAGTTTATTCACCTGTCTTGCCATGATATTTCTACGGTATCTCATGAAGTATGCGTATCTGCGAAGCTAATCATATATGTTTTATATTAAAAATATAATATAAGTCAATATATTCTTCCTTATAATGTTGATATATAATATTTACTATTTTGAATAATAAAAATCTTTTCGCATTCCCCTGGTCACACAGAGGATTTTTTGAAAAATATTTGACTTCTCTCTCTCTCTCTGTACGATACAATTCATCGAAGCACAATCACGTGCAGAGATCATTCGAATACCCCTCATGAGGTAAACGGATGCAACATAGGAGGCTTCATCATGAATCAGGTTTCGGCTCAAGTATGTTTTGTGACTGTTTTTCGAGTGTTGGGATTGCAATTTCAACACTCGAAAAAAAAGGTACTGCCTCACCATCACAAGGATCGACAGTATCCGCAGAAAAAATTGACAGTTTGTAAATTATTGGCAACGTTTCCGTTTTTTTCGCGGTTGCTGACTCGCCGATGTGGTCCCGGCAACCGCCGTCGCCGTCATGCTTCGTTGTTTGTTCAGAATAGAAGGCAAGGTAAACAACGTTTTGGATGGGGATGGAACGGAAGAAGTGCTCTCATGGCTCGAGCCATGAAGCGCACACTCAAGGCAAAAGCTGCCAGAAAGGCGTGCCGAAAAGCACGTCGAGCAGCTAAAGCTGCACACGCAGCTAAACGCTGAGAAAAGATGGGAAAGTCATAAGAATTCAATGACTCTCCCATCTCATATCAAAACATATTTTCACTCATAGCTTTTTTGCTCATGTTATCGTAAGTATTTTCGAAAGAAAGTATTTAGGATAATCGTGGTCATAAGGCACAACTGCCCTTTACAGGGCTTTTTTTATGTCCTCGGGAATTCCTACTTTTTTCTTTTTGGAACGAGTTTTTTTGATTTCTTCCCCATTTTTCCTATACTTGCCACGCTCTCCACTCTTGGTGGAGGGTGGAGAGATATTACCTGCCACCGAGTAACCCTTCATCATATGAAGATCGTTCTATCTCTCTCCATTTGGAGAGCACGACTCTGCTTCGAGATCACTCTCGGAAAATAGTCAAAGAAAAAGACCCGTAGGGGGTCTTTTTCTTTTGGAGAGATATCTCCACCGAATAACCATGTTGTTCTATCAACAGAAATATTTTATCACTTTCGAAGATAAATGCAAATTATTTCTCAAAACTTTTTCGTAAAAAATTACTTCACCCATCCTTCTACAATATCCTCTAGGACTTTCATGAGTTTATCTGGATCATGACGGACATAGTCGCCTGCAGTATTGACGAGATCACGCTCGATCATTTTATATTCTTTATTGTTGAAGACGGATTGGTCTTTGGTTTTGAGTGGTTTTTTACTTTCTTCGATCTTGTACTTTGTGACGATTTCTTCGGATATTTTCGCATTATTGACTATCACATAGTCGAGCTTTCCCGGGTCGATGTATCGCTCGATCGTATCGATGAAGTCGATGACTTCCATATTCGTCGTCTCACCACGTTTGGTCATAGCATTGCAGATATAGATGATCTTGGCACTACTCTCTGCGAGTGCTTCGCGCATACCTTTTGAGAGGAGATTCGGGACGATCGTCGTATAGAGATCACCAGGACCGATGATGATATAGTGAGCATTCACGATAGCTTCTTGAGCCCGAGGATTGAGGTTTCCTTTGTTGCCTACGAGCCATGCATCGACGATGTTCTGATCGATATTATGCGAGCGTTCTCCGGGATTTTTATCTGAGACATCGATATTTTTCTCACCCACGACCTCCGTTCCGTCTTCGAATCTGACAGCCAGATGGACATCTTCGAGTGTGACTGGCATGACGCGTCCTTGCACATCGAACATAGTACACATCGCTTCCACTCACTTTTCATAGTCCTTTTCTATGTCTACGAGTGCGGTGAGGAGGATATTCCCGATTTTGTTCCCACCGATAACACCTTCTTCGTCGAATTTGTATTCGAAGAGTTTGCGCACCATCAGGGTATCTTTTGCCAGAGCAGTTATCGCACCGCGGATGTCTCCTGGAGGGAGGATTCCGTATTTATCGCGGATTTCCCCAGTCTTTCACCCACTGTCTGCCACGGAGACGATAGAAGTGATATTGTAGTCTGGATGTTTTTTAAGTCAGAACAGTACATTGAAATTTCCTGTTCCTCCACCGATAGTGACGATATTGATTGGCATACTTGATTTTTAGAGAGAATTTCATAGGATTATAGAGGTTTTATTTTTTTATCAAATCATATTCTATGGATACTACCACGATCATCACGCTTCTCGTCATCCTCGCTGTCCTCATCCCGATGTTTATCAGGAAGATAAATCAGGGAGAAGTCGGGCTTCGAGAATTTCTCGGACGATATACTGATACAGTAAATCCAGGGATATTTTTCCTCTTCCCAGGAGTCCAGACGATCCGAAAGATTGACGTACGAGAGCAAGTCGTCACTGTCCCAGAGCAGCAGATCATCACGAAAGATAACGTAGGAATGGCGGTCGATGGAGTCATCTATGTCCAGATCATGGATCCACAGCAAGCGACGTATAATATAAATAACGTCTTCATGGCAGTCGTCAATCTTGCCCAGACCAATCTCCGAAGTGTCCTCGGTACGATGTCACTCGATGAGACGCTCTCGAATCGTGAGACGATCAATGGTAAACTCCTCGAATCTCTCGATCGTGAGACAGGGAAGTGGGGTATAAAGGTGCTGCGTGTCGAGATCAAGCGTCTCGATCCACCAGAAGATATCCAAAATGCCATGAGTAAGCAGATGAAGGCAGAGCGTGAGAAACGTGCAGTTATCCTCGAAGCTGAGGCGTATAAGCAGTCACTCATCACGAAATCAGAAGGTGATAAACAGTCTCAGATCCTCCAGTCAGAAGGAGCAAAAGAATCTCAGCTTCTCAGGGCCCAGGGTGAGGCAAGCGCTATGATCGCTGTCGCTGAAGCAAAGGCGAAAGCACTCGAGCTCGAAGCGAATGCTGCAGTAGAATTCTTCAAATGAGCTGCCGTGACCAAAGAACAACTCAAAGTCATAGAAAGTGCTCTCGGACAAAATACGAAATATATACTCGACTCGGATATCCTCGCTGGAGTGTCGAAGATTTTCTGAGGTGCGAAATAATCTTACCCTAAAAAAATATGTCTAGTATACTTCTTTTTTGGCTCGGTCTTGCTATAGGATTTATCATCATCGAGCTTCTGACAGCGACTTTCTATGGACTTTCACTCGCACTTGCGAGTCTCGTAGTATGGATATATATCTACTTCTCTGGTGATACTCTCTTCGAAGTAGCACATGCAGTGATTTTTGTCATTTCGAGTGCACTTTTCGCATACTTTCTCCCGAGACTTCTCAGATCGAGTAGTCCTGATACACCTCAGGGGATGGATCAGTATATCGATCTTACGCGTGCTGTGAAAAAAATCGGATGAGACCTGAAGATCTCCCTCGATGGAGTCGACTATCTCATCGAATCAGGGGATGAGATCGTGGCAGGGGATAAGGTGAAAATAGTGGGTCATGCAGGAGTCTCGATGAAGGTAGAAAAACTCGAAAAACCAAGAGCATAAAGGAACCATTTCACTCATGAAAAAAATCCAAGAGAGGCAGATCCAGATCCTCAAACACATCATCGAAGAATACATAAAAACAGGGGAGATCACCGGTTCGAAGTCCCTCCTTTCGAAGCATGACCTTCAAGTATCGAGTGCCACAGTAAGAAATGATATGATGTCACTCGAGAAGATGGGTCTCCTCTTCCAGCCCTATAATAGTGCAGGACGGCTTCCGACGTCACGAGGACTCAGAGTATTCGTCGACTATCTGATGGAGACGATGCCTGGAGTCTTTATCGAAGCAGAAGAACTCTACGCAAAAAAACTCGAAAATAACCGCATCGATGATACGCTCTACTCGCTCGTCTCGCGTCTCACGAAGATCACGGGCGAGATCACATTCGCGTGTATCCCGGCACTCGGAGCGTCCTACTATGTCTGACTCTCGAACTATATCGACCGGAATAAATGAGTGATCGGCTATGAGGTATATCAGGTTATTAAGACACTTGAAAATAAGCATGAGTTTATTTCATTTCTTGAATGACTCGATATCAGTACTCGTGTATCAGCATTTATCGGGAATGAGAATATCCTCCCAGAGCTCGAGAGCTCGACGATGATCGTGAAACGGATCGAGCTCGATGGCTACTCAGGATACCTCGGTATCCTGGGCTCCACGATGATGGACTATGCGTTCAATATCACAGCACTGAGGCAAGTACTGTAGATATAAGTAGATAAGAAATAGCGTCATTTCGAGTGAGTCAATCTGTTCCAGTGATTGACGACGAGAAATCTTCCTTATAATGTTCCATAGAATATGTTTGTCTATATTCTCACGAATCAATCTCATAGTACTTTTTATACAGGTGTTACCAATAACCTGGAAAAAAGAATACTTGAGCATCGACAAAAACTTGATCCAAAAAGTTTCACTACAAAATATAACTGTACGAAACTTGTCTACTACGAATCTGGCTGAGATCCAGAATGAGCCATACTTCGAGAAAAACAGATAAAAAATTATAGAAGAGAAAAGAAAATAGCTCTCATAGAAAAAGAAAATCTATACTGGAAAGATCTTTCAGAAAGCTGGTACGATTAAAATGAAGATTTCTCGTCGCCCACAGATTCAGGGCTCGCTCGAAATGACTGGAGCTCTATAGTCTTTTTTATTTGCTTTTGGCGAGCCTTTCTATATACTATCTCTCGCACTACTGGTGTATTTTCTGGTTTTTGCATTTTTATATAAAATACTTTCTTTCATACATATGGATCACAAAGAAAAAAAATCTCTCATGGAGAAATTCGCCACTCATAAGGGTGATACGGGTTCGCCAGAAGTTCAGGTCGCTATCCTCACGTCTCGTATCGAGAATCTGAAGGGTCACCTCGAGACACACAAGCAAGATAATCACTCACGTCGTGGTATCGTCATGATGGTAGCTAAGCGTCGTAAGCTCCTTGATTATCTCAAGAAGAAAGATGAAGCTCGCTATACAGTCGTCATCGAAAAACTCGATCTCCGTAAGTAGTCACTTCCCGTCATTCCTGCGTAGGCAGGAATCTAGATTCCGTAACAAGTACGGAATGACGGATACAAAGAAAACTAAAAGAAAAACTCCTGAAATATTCGGGAGTTTTTTTTCTTTTTTTGTCACTCTCGGTACAAGAGTCTCTTTAGGCTGAGGAACAGATACTTCTACGGAGTATGACAAAATGAAATAAATTGTATTTCACAAAAAAATCCCTAAAATTCCCTTACTTTTTAAGGGAATTTTTTATGGCACAATTTCGATTTCGTACTCCTTCGGGAATCCCATTCCATCCGACACACTATATTTCCCATGCGCTGATCCTGATTTCAGTCATCGTAGCTCTGCTCTGATTCGCTTCGGGTGATCTCATCAGATATTTCGGACTTCATCAGATCGCTATAGTTCCACAGACGATACCGTTCATCGTAGGACAACTCTTTCTCTACCAGTTCCTTCATGGCGATATCCTCCATATCTTTATGAATGCGTACTTCCTCTACTCTGCAGGTCCGGAAGTGGAGTCTCGTATGACGAGACGCGAGTTTATCCTCTTTTTTCTCGGGAATACCCTCTTCGTCGCTGTCTGTCTCTGGTTTCTCTCTCCTGGTCTAACGATAGGGATATCAGGGTTCTGTATGGCACTCCTCTCGTATCTTTATATGGAACTCCAGTCTACTCGTCATCCGATGGCGAATCAGATCCTTATATTTCTCGTCATAAATATCCTCATAGGACTTACTGGAAATATTAGCTTCGTGGGACATGCAAGTGGTGCGGTGTGGGGGCTACTTTGGTGGTATGGGAAGAAGAAGTATGTCTAAGTTTTGACTCTATGTATCTATTCATGCGCGCAATCACAAGATTTATGAATATTTCTATCTCTTGTTCAAGTCGTATATCTTTCAGCTTTTCCTCACTACTGTTAGCTGGTTCATAGTCTTTACTCAAGGTATCCTCTATTCGTAGAAGAGAGATCTTTTTTATATCTGCAGAATCTTTCATACAACCTATGATAAAGATATTAAATAGAAATACATCTTCGAATACTTCTATAAAAATATCTCTATGAGGAGATTTATCTATATGATCTAAGAGAAGTTTTCCGATAAAGCTCTTTGCATATACAAGAGGATTATCATAAATATTTGCAAGAGGTTCTTTCGTAGTAATTCCCATGAAGTGAGATATAGAGCCTAGAAATAGAGCTAATTGACCCCTTTCAAATTCTCTAAAATGAAATCGCTCAAGCTCTGGGATGACAGTATTGGGTGTATATTCAACAGAAGATAATTTCCCCATAGCGAAATAAATAGGTATTAATAGTAATTATATACTATATATTTATTTGTCAATTCAATAAGTCTTCCTCGAACTGTCGTATCCCTTCCAGAGATTTCGGATATTTGCTCACATCTGGAAATCGAAGATCTCGGACACAGGTCATGACGGCTCGGATGAGAGATTTGGTCCGCTCGACTTCACCCTGCTGGACATACTCCGTGAGCCTATGGAACTTGTCTTCGTCTCGGTTTTTCTCTACGAAGAAGAGCTCGTATTGCCTCTGGCGAAATAGTGCCCAGCGCGGAGAAAGATCGAAGAGGACAGCGTAGAAGGCGAGTTGGAGCTGATACTTCCACTGTTTCACCTTCACATACTCACTTCATTTCCCATCGAATGTATCGAATCCTCCTCCCGTCTTATAGTCCGTGATGATGAGTGAGTCGTCGCTAAGTTGCTCGATACGATCGATCTTTCCTGTGAGTTGGATATCTCCGAGGTAGACTCACCCTCAGACCGTACGGAAGTCATATTCGAGAGAGAGTTTCTCGTACTTCCGTCAGACGATTTCGGCATAGAGGGACTCGAGATTGGCTCGTCCGCGATCGAGATAGGTCGTGAGAGTGGTGGTATCGAATCCTTCTTGTGTGAGTGATTTCTCGAATGATTCGAACAGAAGTGATTTCATAAATGTTCATTTCTGCATATAATCGGTGAAAAACACTTCTAGTCCTGTATGGATCGCCGAACCATAGGAGCTTGCGATATTTTTGGCTCCTGGGAATCTCAGGATATTATTCGCGATGAAGTACTCTGGTCCTGCATCGAATACATTCAGAAAATTCTGAAGCGCTGTCGCATTCATGACGAAGAGCTTATCGATGCGATCTCGGAGAAAGTCATCTTCATCACCGATATAGGGAAGTGACCAGAGACTCCCCGAGTCGGCTCGGAGTATGAGAGTCGCAGAGTTTTCTTCAGTACCTCCTTCTCCATCTTGCCAGCTCTCATCTTCTGGAGCGATCGCAGGAAGTGGAGTATTGGCTCGCTCATCGAGACTCTGCTCACTCCATGAGATATAGAGACCATTGCGTGCTCGAGTATAAGCAGTATAGACGAGTCGCTCGATATCAGGATCAGCATCTTTCTCGGGTTCGAGAGGGAGATTTTTCGGCAGAGTCGATCACGAGATCCTTCCGAGCTTATACTCTCTCGTATGGAGAAATGGCACATACACATGATCCCACTCGAGTCACTTTGCCTTATGCACGGTTATCAGTGATACTCCCGTATCTTCATTTCCGATGAGATGCGATGTCTCGATCGGGATAGCGTATTTCTCGACAACATCGAGTATATCGATCATATCATGGAGTGTGAGGAGAGGTTTTCCTCATTTGTATGCCCGTATATGAGCCACGAGCTTTGCGATATTGGCGAGATGCCTCTCCGAGTGAGATGAGTATTTTGTACTATTATGATTTCATAATTGTCCGAAAAAGTGACTATAGAGTGGGGAAGTGAAGTCTGTTTTTTCTCCGTTTCCGAATATATCGAGCTGGAGCGTATCTGTCTCACCATCTTCATCGTAGTCATCAGGAAGCGAGAGAGAAGAGGCTCAGGTGATGAGGTCGATCATATCCTCGAGTCGTGTATATGGCGCGCGAAGGGAGATTTCCATCAGGAATGCTCCGATTTTTTTGATACTTTTCTCCTCATGACCCACGAGCGTATATATCCACGAGCGAGTCTCATCTTTGCGAGAGTGATAGATATCCTTCGAGAGCTTCCAGAGTGTGAGTCTCGGTATCTGCCAGGCAGGATGTGCGAGGATCTCCACGAGGAGATCTCATCGCTCTTTCCCATATGTACCTGCGAGCGAGTCGATATAGCGTACTGTCTTCATGATGAGAGTTATGACTTCATTTTCCCATATAGACTCAGACTTACTCATGCTGACGGGGATATTTTTCTCTAGTAGCGCCTTTCCTAGAACCTCGAGAGATTTATTTTTTTTCACTATGACAGCGATATCCTCAGGCTTCACTCATGACTCGATCTGCGCTTCTATACTCTTCACTATTGCTCCTATCTCTTCGATTTCTGTGGTATATTTCGTCTTCGTGGTCGTAGCTCCATCTCATCTTGCCGAGACGAAGGATTTTTCACTTCATGGAAAAAGATTCTCGAATTCGGACAATTGTCGAACCACAATTGAACGAGAAATATCGATAATCTCCGTAAACGAACGATAGTTAGTATCGAGTATGATGAGCTCAGTATCGGCATACGTATCTCGGAAATCTCTGAGGTTTTTGATATTTGCACCCTGGAATTTATATATCGATTGGTCATCATCACCGACGGCGAAGACATTGGGTGACTCAGTACTCACGGAGAGGATCGACCGTACGAGGCGCATCTGGGCTTCGTTGGTATCCTGGAACTCGTCGATGAGGACGAACTGGTATTGCTCGGCGAGATTGGCTCTGACCATCTCATCTCACTCGACGAGCTCGATCGCACGGAGTATCATATCCGCGAAGTCGATATATCCTCCTTCGATCATCGCTTTCTGGTAGAGTGCGTAGACATGAGCGAGAGATTTTTGCTTGCGGATTTTCCCTGACTCTTTCCATATGCGAGCTCATTTCCCATCTTTCTCCGTCCAGGCATCTCTCCAGCTATTCATCCAGGTAGTCTTACCATCATCCTCATACTCGTTCCATGCTGACTCGAGAGATAGGGTGATAGTCGAAAGCAGTGTGTCATATCATGCTACTTGAACTACTCATTCTGCTGTTTGTAGAGGAGAAATCTCTTCCGTAAATCTTCGAAAGAGTTCGATTTTCTCGAGTTTCTCCTCTTTTTTTTGTCCGAGTGCATCGATTTTCTCCCAGTATTTCGAGAGCAGGGGACTGAGCTTCGTGAGAGTCTCTTCATTTGCCTCTACGATACCCTCGAATATTTCTGGTGTGACACCTCCAGACTTCAGGGTCGATATCTGTCCTCTGAGATCACGGATCGTATCGGCAGCACCATATCCTGGCTTGTAGGGATCATCCCAGGAGAGTCACTCGAGGATCGTATCGAGGAGTCGAGACGCGGTCACATCGTCGATCGTCTTGGACTCTTCGAATCACTCGATCTTGTAGCGGTACCTTGCGAGAATCTCATTTCCAAAACTGTGGAACGTATGGATCGCGACGCGGTAGGCATCTTGCCCGATCATGCTCGCGAGACGCTCTCGCATATTGCGTGCAGCACTCTCGGTGAAGGTAAGACAGAGGATATTGGACGGCATATAGTCAGTCTCACGCAGGATATGAGCTATACGAGCCGAGAGGAGCTGTGTCTTCCCACTTCCTGGTCAGGCGATGACGAGGACTGGTCAGTAGATCGTCTCGACGGCTTGGCGCTGTCGAGGATTGAGGGATGAGATGATATTTTCGAGATCTTGCATAGAGAGATTTTACAGAAAAAGAGGGAGAAGTCTAATGGAAAGAGAAAAATATGAGGAAATAAAGTTTATATTTAACAATATCCCTAGAGAGATTACTATTACAAATATTTAATTTAATACAATATATTCCATATGAGCGATCTTTATTCTCCAGAACCTGAAATTGCATGAGCATTACAAGTAGTTTTTCGATTGGATCATCCTAAAATCAATAAGATTCTATCACTACTTCCTCAATCTGTAAAAGCTAGAATTCTAGAAATAGTAAAGTCTCATGAAGGAGAAGAAATACGCCTTTTGAAACAAGTCTGATTTCCAAGAGTTGCTATTCCATTTGATGCTTTTAATCCGATTCGTGAAGAAGTTATTCAGAATGGTTGAAGTGAAGTTTTTGCTGAGCTTGCAACTCTCTAGAATTACTCAACAAATCCCCTACCTTTACCAAGGCATGGG
>JANMHM010000042.1:0-23608 GCA_031375155.1 Candidatus Altimarinota bacterium | reverse complement strand
AGGGATCCCCTTCAAAATCAAGTATGAGAAAATGGTAATCAAAATCTCTTAAGCGAATGAAAAAGCGATTCCTCCGTTTCACTGCGGAATGACAAGGCTGAGCAAGATTTCTCTCTTCGCTCTGCTTCGCTCGAAATGACAGAGACTCAGGAACTCGAACAAAAACTCATTAAAGCTCTCAAACTCGCTCAGTGTCACTTCGTCTTCGAGCTCGAGAAGTGACTTGATACTGAGATTGGCGAGAGATGAGTGCGACTTTCCTGAGGACAGAAACAGCGTCTCGCCATCGCGAAGATATTTCTAAAAAATCCTGAGATTATCCTTCTCGATGAGCCGACTTCCGCACTGGATTCGTTTTCTGAAGAGAAGATTACGGAGGCTCTTGATACACTCTTTCTCGGTCGTACTGTCATCATCATTGCCCATCGTCTTCAGACCGTGAAGAAGTCTGATGATATCATTGTGATCGAGTGATGAGAAGTCGTCGAACGAGGAGATCATAGCGAGTTAGTTGCAAAGTGAGGAATATACTATAAGATGCTGGAGCTCCAAAGCGGGTTTTAACCATTAAAAATTGTTTCAGAGAAATAAGTTGATAAATAAACTGAAATTCTGCTAAAATTTGGTGGGATTTTTTGCTATTTCACTGAGTATTCTTATAATTTCCAGAAATTTATTCTTATTGATTATGACATTTTTAGAAAAATTGAGAAAATTCTCTGAGCCAGTATGCTTCGATCCATGATCGTATATACGTGCACTTATAGAAGGAAGTACTGATGCAGTATTTACCGTTTTGACGCTAATTATCTTCGAAAAAATTTCGTATGCACTTCTTATGCAACAGGATGATATATTTTTTAGATTGGTTACTTTTTATGCAGTTAGTATGGCTGTATATGCATTTCTGAAATTCATAGTCATGCGTCGATGGGGTTGGTCGGAGCTCTATAGATCTATACAAGAGTTTTGAGCAAATAAATATCTTCGAAAATATATTACTGCTGATTTTAATGATACTGAGAAAATAGGAACTGGAAGATTTATCAGTATTTATGAGCGGGGAATCCAAAAATGGAATGAGATATACTATCATTTTTTTTCTTCGGATATTCAAATGATAATTATTTCATTGTATGCAATAGTGCGCTTATTTTTTATCGGAACATTATACGGTATTATTATCATTGCGATAATCTGTAGCTTTCTTTTTATATCATATCTACTTGATACCTATTATATCATTCCTTCTCGACGTAAACGTACAGAAAAAGAGGTAGAACTGACACATCTGACAGTCAGGCTATTTATGTCTAAATCTGAATTTCTCCAGTCAAATGTTCTCGATAGAGAACTATCGAAGATGTCGTGAATTGCAAATGATTTTTATCGACTCAATGCTCCCCTAGATACAGGAATATGATGACTCTTTCTTCTCGTAAGAATTATCGGATTTACCCTCCGTATGATTGTCTATATTGCTGTTGGGTGAGCAATATTTCGTACAGAACAAAACTTTGCTGTTTTTGGTGTTTATATTATTTTGATTTGATATATCGAGACTTCTCTTCGGGCACTCTATGATACATTCCGATCATTTACTCGAGATATAGGAAAAGTAGAAAAACTTTGGTCTACTTTTGATTCCCTCACTCCTATTAAGTGATACGATTCTGGAAAAGTATTCGCTTCGAAGAAACAAGATATACTCATAGATGCTATTTCTTATGGATATGGCGAGAAAAATGTATTCGAAAAATTCTCCCTCACTATTGCTCATGGCAAGAAGACGGCTTTTGTCTGAGCAAGTGGAGGAGGGAAGACGACGCTTATGAAACTCATCGCAGGATACCTCCATCCTGAGAAGGGAAGTATATCTATCATGGGAAATAAACTCGATGAGACAGCTCTGAAGAGCTACTATCCACACATCGGGTATCTCACTCAGGATCCGAGTGTGTTCGATGCGACGATCCGAGAAAATCTCGTAAGTGCGACTTCGACTAGTTCTGTCATGTCGACAGAGTCGTCTGTGCCTATGACGACGACGAGACATCCTGCTCGAAAGCTCTGAAAAACAGAGCAAGATTTCTCTCTTCGCTCTACTCCGCTCGAAATGACAGAGGCTCAGGAACTCGAACAAAAACTCCATGAAGCACTTCGTCTTGCTCACTGTGATTTCGTATTCGAGCTCGAGAAGGGTCTCGATACGGAGATCGGTGAACGGGGAGTCAGACTCTCATGATGACAGAAACAGCGCCTTGCGATCGCAAAAATATTTCTAAAAAATCCTGAGATCATCCTCCTCGATGAGCCGACTTCTGCGCTTGACTCATTCAGCGAAGAGCAGATCACCAAGGCCCTTGATGAGCTCTTCATCGGCCGTACAGTGATCATCGTAGCTCATAGGCTCCAGACCGTGAAGAAGTCTGATGATATCATCGTGATCGAGTGATGAGAAGTCGTCGAACGAGGAGATCATAGCGACTTAGTTGCAAAGTGAGGAATATACTATAAGATGCTCGAGCTCCAAAGTGGATTCTAAATTATGTATATACAAAAACTCTTCATCCTCATCATTTTCTCCTGTATTCCTTTTTCTCTCTCTGCCTGAGTATATATTCCAGAGAGTAATGCGAAATTATTCGAAAAAAATATAAGTACCATAGTATCACTCGGGAGGATGTTTCATGCACAAAAAGATCATGTCCTCGTCGAAAGGATTTTCCAAAAGAGAGATTCACTCATGCGAGACACTCTTGATATTTATGCGAGTTTCGAGCTGCGTACACTTCGAAAAGCTACTCTCGATGTCTCGAGTCGCTATAAGCTCACTCTCCAGAAATATAAACTTTCCTGTGAGATCGCAGCACTTCGTATGGTAGTCCAGGCGGTCACGAAAAAACCGATTTCTGAGGAGAACATCATTGCTTCTCTTCCTGTGTTTTCTGGTAAGCTCTCAAGTGATGGAATATGGTGAGATCCAGAGAAAGAATTTGTAGGATCATACCATGGAGCTCAGAGACTTCTCACATGATATGGTATCTACGAAGCGCCACTTGCTCTTTTTCTTTCGGAGAGAGGGATCGTCTCTGAAGTCTCTAATAGCCTCATCATACCAGATATACTTCCCCGTGATCGCATGCGATATGCTCTCGACTCTGTAGCATCAGGATCGCATGTCATTCTCTGGTGAGACTGGTGTACGAGTCCAGTCGATGAAGATGGACTCGTAGAAAAAGTAGATAACTATATTCTCAGATTCCTTCCTCTTCCTGGAAAAAATAAATGTGATCGAAGTGCAGAAGATCGCATTATCTCATGGATGACTCCTTGAGGAAAAATAGTCACATGACTTTCCTGAGAACATGCATTTCTCCTTCTCGGATATCTCGGTCCTATAGAAAAACCTTCTCATATAATCGTCTGGGATACTGATACGGGTAAGCATATATACCGTACTTCTGAGTGGATGAGGAAGTGGTCACTGCTCGATTATCGTACTCTGATTATTCACTCCAAAGATATAAGTGGAATATAAATATTTTTTTCTTCAAGAGGAAATCACTATACCCCTTGCCGTATTTTTGACATCGTAGATTTTTTGCATAGTATGCTTCATATATTAATTTTTATACTATATGTCACACCATAAGAAACACGGATCAAAGAAAGAACTCGATCCTGCTAAACTCGCGAAGAAAGCTGAAAAGGCTCTCGAGAAGGCAAATAAGAAACGCCAGAAGGAAGTAGAGAAACTTGCGAAGAAAGCAAAAAAAGAAGCAGCTAAACTCGCAAAGAAAGCAAAAAAATCAGTAAAGAAAGTCGCATCAAAAATAAAAACTATCACGAAAAAAGCTCCTGCAAAAAAATCAGTAGCTGCTAAAAAACCAGCCCCCACTGTCGTGAAAAAGCCAGTAGCAAAAAAATCAGTAAAGAAAGTCGCTCCAAAAAAGGTAGTGGCAAAGAAATCTCCAGCGAAGAAGTCTTCTGCAAAAAGACTAGTAGCAAAGAAAGCTCCAGCAAAAGTTGCTTCTCTTGCAGTGGCTGTCGCTCCAAAAAAACCTATCGCAAGAAAAGTGGTAGCAAAAAAACCAGCAGCGAGAAAAGCTCTAGCGAAGAAACCTACTCCAGCAGTAAAAGTTTCTACTCCAGTTGTTGCCAAAGCTGTTCCAAAAACTACTCCAGCAAAAGCAAAGACTCCAGCAAAAAAATTCGTCGCTCCACCAAGCAAGAAGTAATATATCTTTAGAAAATCCTCATGACTATTCATGAGGATTTTTATTTTTCTGGAGAAGCTTCATGACGAGACGAAATATCTTTTCTTCGTAGCGAGCAAATCGTGCATTTTCTATGACCCAGCCCATGTGACTCTCATGGTCGAGTATCGCTACTTTATTCGCGTAGATGATCTTCGTGATACCCTCGTCGAGTGAGTCGTATCATCCTGGTAGGGTGACGATGTCTTCATATAGATTTTTGTTTTCTATTCACTCCTCTCTATCGCTTGTGATGATATGACGAGAGAGTTCTTTTTCTTTCTGTATTTTCGCATAGTTCACAGGAAGTGCGAGCGAACGCTTCGGAGATGCCTTCGCAAGAGAAGTATAGATGAAGTACTCTCACCCCGTCTTCACGGATCTGAGTATATCAGTATGGATAGCTTGTATCCCTTCTATTCACTCATGAAGTGAGAGGATCGGTGCATCATGATGTTTTTTGTGCATTTCTTCCATTTCTGGAAGCAATCGTTCTGAGAGAGTTTCGAGCTCACTGATTTTTTCTCGGAGCTTACTCGGTGAAGTGGCATGGTAGAAGTATCGCTTTCCTTCCAGGAGAGACTTTTCTACATAGCCATCACTTTCGAGACTTGCTATAGATCTATAGACGAGAGGACGATAGTATTTCGTCTTTCGGGCAATGTCGGTGACTGTGAGATACGGCGATTCGAGTAGAGCGAGGTAGATAGTACGATCTCACTCAGTCATACCGAGTCGTTCGAGTAAATGAGCATATTTTTTCATAGAATATTTTATAGTGTATTATTTTTAGTACACTTTTATTGTATCTATTTTTCTATTCTAGTAAAGAAAATCATACTACAAAGTTTTCATATCGTACACTTTTTATGAGAAAGAAGAATCTCTCTAAAAAATTCATAAGATAGAGATACTTATTCTTATTCATAACTTCTATGACAGCACGTATCGTCGCAGGCAGAGATATCGAACCCTATCTTCCATATCATCTTTCCGAAGATGCACAAGACGCTATATGGAAGCTCGCGAGTGAGATCGAGCAAAAAATCCATGCCGCTCTCGCCATGCCGATTTCTTATAAAGGGATCACTCGTATCGTACTCCCGAAGAGTCTCTACCTCCAGAAAGCGACTCGTGCGAAGTTCGCTCGTATCAGTCATCCGACGAAGGGTTCGATCCTCCGTGTCTCTTCACCGTGAGCGCGTCACATCATCGCTGCTGACGTGTATGAGCTCGAGAGCGAGAAATCTGGAAAGTGAGGATGGAAGAGTCTGCATCTCGATCGAGTCGATGGTCGTGCTTTACTCTCATTCGAACAGGCTCGAGCGGACCTCAGAGGACACGTCACACCGAGCGTCATGGATCACTATGAGAATGAGCAAATGCACGATGTTGGAGGATCATTTACCCGTAACTGGAACGGATATTTTCGTAGTTACCTTGCACAAGCTGATTCACCGATGGATATGCTGAGTTATCGAAATAGAGAAAAATAATTTGCATTTCTCATGATTTTCCATATAAGTGAAGTATGTTCTCTCTCGTAAAAGCATCTTGGCATCATACTATCACCTCACGGTGTTGTATTTTTGCCTAGATATTTTTCCGAAATATCCCTCCCAAAAATCCTCCGTGAGTGTAAAAACTTTTCGGGGGATTTTTTTGTACTCGTCATTCCTGCATAGTCAGGAATCCAGCAAATCAAAATCATTCCGCATCCTAATTCCTAAAACCCAAGATCTCTTATGTACCTCTACTCAAAACAAAAGCAATCTTGGCAAAATATCTGGCATCACTATCTCTCGCATCGGCGGTAGTTTTTCTCGCGTATTTTTCGCGATAAACTTCTATCCGCCATATGTGGCGGATTTTTATTTTAACTTTTATACTTATGAAAACATCCACAATAGACTCTATAAAATCATGAAATTTCGACCCCAATGTTGACTATAGTGACTTTCCTCTGACTGAAAGGAGTTCCTGAATCCAGGAAATCGGAAATCTGGTACGTTCGTGATCGCTCTCATCTAATAGAGGCATGGAGTACAGATATGCTCTTGAGAAATATACATCAGATCTTCTCCCACCAGATATTTCCCCTATCATCAGAAATAAAAAATGAAAAACTCTCACGATACACGATCTATGTGCCTGAAGTGGCGATCCGACCAAAGCCCTTCAAAACACTCTTACAGATACATGATATAACTCTCGTATTATCGCAATAGAACGATCACGGACTCTCGTCGAGCAGATGAAGAAAACGCTGGGTGCTCTAGAGGTTTTTGATCTAACAGAAACTAGCGAACAATATGAAGGGAAATTCGAAGTTATCTGTGCTAACTCACTCGATTTTCTCGTTTCTATGAAAACCAAAGTCGATGTCATCATGATGAACTATGCTCTCGATCGCCTTCCTCAGAGAATACTACTTGAGCTTATCAAGTCTCGAAGTGATGCCGCTCTTTTTGTGAACTGCGTACCCCTTCAGTATAGCTCACCAAAGGGTGCTATCACTTATGTCTCTGAGGCTGATCGTCTCATACCTGAGGGGTCAGATGATCTCGATGCTCTCTGATCGTATTTTCAGAGATCTGTGCAGTCTTCTGGAAAAAATAGTGTCACGACACTTCAGGATGGTAGAGAAGATTTTGCATGGGCAAGTATCGCCTGAGTTTTCTAGAACCATTTTTTATATATTTATATCTTTTTATGATTAATCCTAAGTATTCTCCCTCATGTTTAGAAGATAAAAAAACCATGTACCTGAAAAATGGTATACTGGTACTTGATGATTTCCTCTCACCAGAGGTATTCGCAGACATACTGGATGAGTCTGTACAACTCGCTCCCCAAAGGTATCGGAGTACCTCAGAATATAATGTCTATATCAAGCCAAATGATCCTACTTTTCCTCCTGAGAGTCAAAGAAATAGAGTATTCCGAAGTTCCAAGTGATGTATATGTATGGATCAACTTTCCGAAAAGAGCATACTTCTCGAACTATATAAAAATCAAGAATTTCTCGATATCATCTCATATATCGTCGATGCACCGAAACTGTACCCATATAGTGATACGCTTTCAGGTATAAATATTAATTATTATGATCCATCTGATAGTCTCGAGTGGCATTTCGATAATGCTGATTTTACCATCACTCTTCTCGTCGCTCGGCCAGAATCATGAGGTATATATCAGTATGTGCCAAATATGCGATATCGTGATTCTAGTAATGAGGATTACGAGGCTGTTGGCATGATTCTCGATGATCTCTCTCCTCCTCTAGAGGTAGATCCAAACAGTGGTTCTCTTATGGTATTTCGGTGAAATGCTTCACTCCACAGAGTCACAGAAATACTCTCAGGTCAACGTATACTGATAACACTCAACTATAACCGTGAGCCAAATATCAGTCTCTCTGAAAAGAGTCGTATGACTTTCTTCGGAAGACTTGATTAACTCCTTATTATATCTCATTCTATGTCTCTTATTTTTCTTTTTACATCTTGGTGGAATATTCCTCTTCCTCATTGGCGGATATTTTAGAGAACTGTTTTTCTATAGTCTGTCAGAGAGGAATCTCTTTGGCAGACTTTTTTATTTTTTTACAGATATTATTAATGAAAAATTTATCCGCATTTCTCCTTACAGGAGAAGATCATATCAGACCAAATAGAAACATCAATGAAGCATCAGCAATACAACTCGAGACACTCGCACTCTCTCTCCATAAGTGAAATAGACCAGATATCGAGTTTACTACAGGCATATGACTCTCTGGCGTGTGATTCCCAGAGAGACTCCCAGCTATAGCAATACCGACACTCCGTATCATGGAGCGACTCGATGCACTCGGAGTCCATGACTGCCACTATACTCTCTACCAGGCAAGAGATTTTCTCATCGCTGAGCAATGACTTGATCTGAGAGAAGCCATACAAATCTCGAATCATATGGAAAGATACATCCGTGACTATATACGGAGGCTATATCCACACCTCGAAAAAAGTATTGATCTCGTATTCGACAAAAAAATAGATACAGATGAACTCGAGAAAGTAAAAGCTACTCTCAGGAAATCTGACTTAGCTGATATGAAAAAGATACTCGCATACGCACAAAGCAAATGAAGGGATCGTGAGAGTGCCTATACCTATGCAGCAGCCAATATCGTGTGTAATCTCTATGCTGGGAAAGCCCATCATATTGTTGTCGGGTGAGAAAAAGAACGTCCATTTTTCCGACTCTGACAATCGTATGAAGCCATGAGTGCAGGTATCCCACAGAGCATTTTTCTCATACAGAGTAGCTGATATATTCCCCCATACTATCTACAGAAATGAGAGGAATCATACTTTGATCAGGAATGAAAATTGGTGGAGTGACCAGAAGTATCCGAAAATAGGCATATCGCTTATGACCAATCTATTTTATAATTTTTCTTTCTATGACACCAACTCCAATAATATGAATACTCTGAGGTATGTGACCCTATGCATCCCTCAGGTGTTACCAGCTCCTACTCGATGAATCCAGAAAGTATATAACATGAGGGAAAAACCATAATTTCCCCCATATTCTCATCGACAATATTCCTGTAAAAGAACTCACGAACTCACTCACTCATCGAGATGAGACGGTCGCTACAGTGCGAGATGAGTACCGTTCTCTGAGAGATATGTGAGCTACTATAGTGCTTATGGCGTGCAATACGATGCACCTATATGCTGGTGAAATATTCGAATCCTGACTCGATATCATCAATCTTTCCCTCATCGATGAGACAGTCCGAGAAATATCTGTTCTCGGGCATCAGAGAGTCGGGATTCTCTGAAGTCTCACGACAATCCAGAGTGGACTCTACCAAAATACTCTCGCTGATACCTGAATCAGCGGAGTTGTTTTATCCGACCTTGCTATCCTAGAAGGCATAAATACCATTATCAAAAAAGTAATCGGTGGAAGTATGAGCTTTAGTTCTGAGGAAAATCTCCTTATGCAGATGAGTATAGAGCTCCTCAGATGAGAGTGAGCCACCTGCATCATTCTCGGATGCACGGAGCTTCCTATAGCATTTGCTTCTATCCCATCACCTCTTCCACTCTACGATCCACTGCTTATCACTATACGGCGAGCTTGTTCTTTCTACTATAGAGATGAGTAGATATATCTGGTATTTGTATTGTCTTTTTACTCCTTTTCACTATATTTAGCCTTACTAAGTATTGTTTCTATGAAAAAAATCATCACCTGAGTCAAATCCACAGGCTCCTCTATGCATCTCGGTAACCTCATGGGCGCTGTGTTGCCATTCGCTGAAGCGGCTCTATGAAATGATGCCGCTATATTCGTCGCGGATCTTCATACGGTAAACTCTGTCAAAAATGGAAAAACTCTCCGTGAACAAACCCTTGAGATCGCTATAGAGTATCTTGCTATTCTCTGAGTGGATACTCCTGTAAAAATATTTATCGAGTCAGATATTGTGAATCTTCCGAAACTGAGCTTCATCCTCTCGAATGTCACTCCATATTCTCTCATGCTTCGTGCTCATGCATTCAAGGATGCAGAAGCAAAATGAGCAGATATCAACATGGGAACATTTAATTATCCCATTCTCATGGCCGCTGATGTGCTTGGCTATGACTGCGAGGCTGTACCAGTAGGGAAAGACCAGCTCCAACATCTCGAAATGATGAGAGATATAGCACGAGCATTTAATAATACATACAACCAAGAAGTATTCCGAGAACCCGAGGCTCTCATAGTCGAGTCACTTGCGACACTTCCTGGTATCGACGGGCGCAAGATGAGCAAGAGCTACGATAACTTCATCGGGATATTCGACGATGAGAAGACGATGAAGAAACGAGTCATGTCCATCGTGACAGGATCTGAGTGAGTCGACGAGCGGAAGAAAAATCCTGACGAGTGCAATGTCTACAATCTGTATAAAGTCTTCGCTACGACAGATGAGACCAGAGAACTCAGGAAGAAATATGAGTCGGAGAATATCGGATTCGGATATGGTCATGCGAAGAGCGCACTTCTCGAAGTCCTCACTCGTTATCTCGCACCGTATCGTGCGACTCGCGAGAAACTCCTTCAGGATATCCCATTCGTCGAGGCGAAGCTCGCCGAAGGCGCGAGGATAATGAATACTCGACTCGAAGAGAAGATGAAAGTAGTGAGGGAAGTGGTGGGGGTGAACTAAATTTAAACTTACCTTTTCATGATATACTCTTTATCAGAAAAAACTTATCAAAAGATAAATACTATTTTTTGAACATACCTTTTTTCCATTGCATCACTGGCTATTTTTGACTGTGATATTAAAAAGAGTGATTTAAGAATACTTTCCTGAAAGTGAAATGAATTACAATTAACAAAATCTATACTAGATAATAACCATCTTTATGTAAGATTAGAAGATTTGAAAAATTTTCCAGATTATTTTAATCTTTTGAATAATTCAATGTTTCAAGCATTTATTGTTCTAATAATGCAACTTAGATCTATTTTTGATAAAGATAATGAATTTAGAAAGTTTCTACTTTCTAAGAAAATTCCTTGTATCTATTTCTTGTGGATATTAAGAAATATTTCAGCACATGATGGAATTGATTTTAGAATTCAATTTCCTGATAATTTTTGGGAAAAATGGGGTAGTAATGTCTTTACTTATTCAATTTGAGAATGACAGATATCTTTGACTAAAACTGATGAATGAAGAAATCTTTCTCGTGAAGAATTACCGGAATATGAATTTATTAACGATATTATGACTTTTATTGAAAGTGTTCCTCGAAATAAATAAGTAGCCCTACTATGCTCAAATACCTCCTCCCATTCCTAATTTCTCTCCTTCCTCTCACAACCTCCGCCTATTCGCTCATCACGAAGACGGTAGATGGTCATAGAGTGAGAATATTCCATATCCCATATGATGATAGCTATCACGTCACAGCAGTGGCTTCGAATACAGGATCGACTCTGCGATCGCTCATCGTGAGTGGTAGGGGAGTCGCGGGGATCAATGGTGCTTATTTCCTCCCCCGTGACTACACAGGGAATCCTGATACGACCAATACTATCCGTATCATGTGAGGAAATGGATATCTCTATTCCCGATACTTTCCTGATACGGGAGTGAACGGGATTTTCTGATTTCTCCGAAGTGGTCTGCCGATACTCATCCAGAATAATATCTATAGCGAGAAGACCCTCCATGATAATACGAACTCTGGGATGATCCTCGAGGTCGAGAGTGGGATCGCGAACTTCCCGATCCTTCTGCAGAGTGGATCAAGTCTCATGGCGCGCTACGATCGAGCCTGACTTATCACTGAGAAGATGAAGGTCAGAGGTACCAAGTCATTTATCTGTAGAACAGCAAACAACGATATAAAAATGGGAACGATAGGAAGTATTTCTATGATGGATGTTCCAGACTTCATCCGTCGATTCGGCTGTGTCGATGCTATCAATCTCGATAATGGTGGCTCTCTCGCGATGTATGATCAGGGGAAGTATGTGGTCGGTCCAGGACGAAATATCATGGATGCGTTTATCATCGTGAAGAAATAATCTATGCTCCACCTCGAATTTCCGAACATCTCTCACGAGAAAGCCTATCTCGAAATGATCGAAGAATGGAAAAATCATGAAACCCCGACGAGTCCATGAGCACTCTTTCGTGGTGATACTTTCGAGAGTTTTCTTGAGAAAGTCACTCAGGATCGTATGAGTAACCATTTCTGAGTTCCTGCGACACTTTTTTTCTTCATGGAACATGAGACTTTTCTCTGAGCCCTTCACATACGTCACCATATAGATCATCCGAATCTTCGGGAGACAGGAGGACATATCGGCTATGGTCTGCGTCCAAGCGTGAGAGGGAAGTGACTCGCGAAAGAGATGCTCACACTCGGTCTCGAAGAAACTCAGAAACTCGATCTCGATCGAGTGCTTCTCACAGCTGATGAGGATAATCCTGCTTCCTGGAAGACGATAGAGTCATGCTGAGGAATATTCGAACGAACGACAGAAAAAGACTGAAGAACACTCAAAAGATACTGGATCACTCTCTAAATATGAAAACCATCATCATTGACATCGCGCCACCGAAGCTCTCTCCCGAAGAGCTCGATCATCGTATGGCAGAGCTCGAGTCGCTCGTCTCGACCTACTGAGGAGTGACGATCGTGAAGCGTGTGCAGAAACGTACGACACCTGACTATCGTACATTCGTCGGGAGTGGGAAACTCGATGAGATCATCGCGCTCTGAGATGAGCTCGGTGCAGAGCTCCTCATCATCGGCAATATCATGAAGCCTGCGCAAGTCTGGAATGTGAATGAGCACCTCCGTCTTGCGAAGTCGAAGATGAAGGCGTGGGATCGAGTCGATCTCATCCTGAAGATCTTTGCCCTGCATGCTGTATCACCAGAGTCTAAGCTCCAGATCGAGCTCGCGGCTATCAAGCATATGGGACCACGCATCTATGGTATGGGTATGGAGCTGTCACGTCAGTGAGGCGGATCCAAAAATGCCAAGTGACAATGAGAGACCAATACCGAGATCATGAAACGACACTTACGAGACAAAGAGCTCGAGATACACAGGAAACTCGAGACCTATGAGCGGACTCGTGCACTTCATCGAGATCGTCGTAAGGAGAGGGGATTCACCACGGTCGGGATCGTCGGCTATACCAATGCGGGGAAGTCTTCGCTATTTAACTCTCTGACCAAGAAATGAGTCCTCGCTGAAGATAAGCTCTTTGCAACTCTCGGTACCAGTGTCGGAAAAGTCTGGGTCAGCGATGATGCGAGAGGGAAAGAAATACTCCTCAATGATACGATAGGATTTATCCGTGATCTTCCTCCTGATCTTATCGCTGCATTTCGTTCGACCCTCGAAGATTCTATAGAGAGCGATCTCCTTCTTCATATCGTCGATGCGAGTGATCCCTGGTGTGATGAGAAGATCCGTATCGTCGATGATACCCTCGACCAGATCGGTGCCAAGCAAAAAAGACTCTATGTATTCAATAAGATTGACCTCATGAATGGTGAGGAAATAGAGAATTTAGAAAAAAAATATAGGTCACTATCGCCGATTTTCATATCCACTTTTGCGGCCCTAGGACTAGAAAATCTTAAAAATATTCTCCTAGAGGAAATCCAGAAATAGTATTACTGTTTCGTTTCTGATATTTTTCCTGTACGGCGATCGAAAGTGATCTTCCGAGTGAATATATTGTACCCGACGCGTATCTCTATCATCGTATATCCAGAGCCAAATATCCCTGCTCCACTAAAAGTAATGCCAGCAGGCTCTATGATGATCTGCCCTGTCCCCGATAGAGGAGATACACTAGTGCTTCCAGTCCAGGTGACATTTTTGATCCGATATTTCGTATCTCCATCGAAGTAGGGCTCTCGAAACACGCCACTTCCTATCTCTGCACTTGCTCAGGAGTAGCTCGTAGTGACTCCTCATGTTCCGATCGTTATAGTGGTTTTCACTGCTATGACTCCGTCACGCTTCGGCATTTTTCCGATAGAAATATTTTGCATCTCCCGGCGAAGTATATCAGATATAGCGATGACCATACGATCTGACTTCTCCATATCAGTCTGTGGTCTCCAGTCAAATACGCTGGTCGCGAGGATAAATGCTCAAAATATTGTTATTACAATCATTAATTCGAACAATGTAAAGCCAGATTGTGATCGGAATAATTGCCTTTTCATAACATTTTTTTATTATCTAAGTCAGAGTGTATCTATTTTCTATATTTATCAAGTATGAAGTACCTTTTTCTTAGCATAGTCGTATTCTTCTCATCTATAGGATACGGATGGGGAGCTACAGATACTGGGGCTCTTGCTCCAAATTTTTGAGCAGAGAATCTTTCTCTAGAAGATCTCTCTCTGAATACAGTAAAAGTCATGGATGATATGCATATCCGAGTCGTCTTCACGGAGGCTGTCGAGATCGAGTCTATCACGCTCACTCTGTCCCAGCAGTCAGATAATAGTACCCTACGTATAAAAAGTATCACATGAGTCGTCGATGCTCCTGAGGCAGTCGATGTCACTCTCGAGGATACACTTGATGAGTCTACGTCATATAGTGTCACTGCTATAGCTGCTGTAGGAGTATCAGGATCGACGATCACTGATGGTGCACTTGCGATCAAGGATTTTGTCACACCAGTTCCACTCAAAAAATCACAAGTAGTCCTCAGTGCTCCTCCTAACCCAAATGCTGTCATCGTCAAAACATGATCTACGGATGTGAAACCAAAACCTACAGAAGTACCAAAAAAAGAAACTCCTACTCCTACAGAAGAACTTCCACTTACGGGAATGAATCCACTTTTTCTCCTGATTATTATACTTCCACTTACATTTTTCCTTCTGCGTAGACGAGCTCACTAAATATCATAAATACCGAGAGTTCTCGGTATTTTTTTCACTTTCACTATGTACAAAAAAAGTATAGATACCACTCTTGTTTTTATCGTTATTGCTCTTGTGATATTTGGTATGATTATGATTAGTTCTGTGAGTGTCTATCCTTCATTTAAAGTGACATCAAAAATGGTAGCTGAAGGACTTATCACCGAGCCATATAACTCATTTTACCTGTCGAAGAATATCATGCATGTATGTATCGGCATCTTTATGCTGACCCTCTTCTCGAAGACCTCATATGTCCTACTCGAAAGGTATAGTAAGGCTATCCTTATGTGGGTATTTGCAGTACTTATCGTCGTTCTTTTTGTCTGAGTCGAGTACAATGGTGCGAGATGATGGCTCAATATACCAGGTCTTCCTTCAGTCCAGCCAGTAGAGTTTGCAAAAATCGGAGTTATTATTTTTCTTGCATTTTTTATGAAAAAGAAAAAGTCTCTTCTTGCTGACTTTCATGAATGATTTATTCCATATTTCTGTATCGTGGGAGGACTCTTTCTTCTTCTTGCTATACAGCCTGACTTTTGATCTATCCTGATCATAGCACCAGTGGTCATCGCTCTTTACTTTATCTGATGAGGAAATATACGCTATCTCGGTATTCTCTTTCTGATTTCTCTCATCGGAGCATCGAGTATCTATGGTATCGGGAAGATCTGATCCGGATGAGAAAATAAAAGCAAGCTGAACTATATATCCACACGAATCGACAACTTTTTTCAGAAAAATGAAACACTTTTTTCGAAATCAGTAGCAGATGACAAAGATTATCAGATAAAACAGTGACTGATCGCTCTCGGAAGTGGTGGATTTTTTGGTCTTGGATTCGGGAAATCGATACAAAAATTCGGCTATCTTCCTGAGGTACAGTGAGATTTTGTATTTTCTGTTATTGTCGAAGAGCTTTGATTTATCGGGACATTTTTTCTTCTCCTTGCCTATCTCACTATCGTCTATCGTGGGTATCTCATCGCTCGAGGAGTCAAAGATCCATTTGGTAAATATTTAGCTTTCTGACTTTCGACGCTTATCCTTATCCAGGTTTTTGTGAACATAGGAGTCAATCTCAATGTCATACCGCTCACATGAGTGACACTTCCGTTTGTCAGCTATGGTGGATCATCTCTCATATCTCTAATGATCGCTGTAGGTATACTTCTCAATATTTCTCGACATATCGAATACCACCCTCCTTCTCTCGGGTATGAATTTATGAAAAAAAGAAGAGTTGTATAACTCTTCTTTTTTATCTAGACTACGTCCATATGTTCTGCCACGCCATTTTTGTATTCGCCATTTTCTGTAGTTTCCTGCCAGCTGATAGCGTTTACTGGACATGCCGAGATAGAGTCATCCACATCCTGACCTTCATAGATATCACATTTTTTCACGCGTGAGAGTCACTGGTCATCGAGCTCGAATACATTTCCTGATATAGCAGTACAGGCGCTGCATCATATACAAGTACTATTGACGTGTGGTTTTCTCATGATTTTCTGGAGTGCTGATATTTTTTCTGGATTGATAGTCATAGTAATAGAGAATAATTGCTTGCGTATTATAGAGAAATGTTTATTCTGAGCAAGACATTTTCTTCTTTTATGATTATTCTGAAAAAATATTTTTTCGAGTATGCCTTTCGCACACTCATTATCATTCTCCCTTTCGTGACGATTCTTTCTATATTTTTTCGCGAAAGACTCGGTATTCCTGTATTTTCTTATGCGAAAGAAATCCTCTTAGTATCCATGTTTCTCGTGGTGGCTATATTTCACTTCACTCGTAGAGTGCGTATCGTATGGACGAAATACGATCTTCTTATCGGCCTCTATATCGGACTTTTTATCTGAGTAAGTTTTTTTACTACAGGTATCCGCGGTATAGTCTATGGTGGGCGATATGATTTTGAGTTTTTGATAGCCTTTTTTACCCTGTTTCATGGTGCTATTTTTCTGGAGAAACCGATTTCTTATTATCTGAGACTCTTTCTCATATCTGGGGGGATAGCTCTCTTTATCAGTCTTCTCTTGAAGTGGCCACTTTCTGAAGATCTCCTTCTCTATGTAGGGTATTCTGGAAATCCTTCGAATTGGCAATTTGGATCTTCTGTACCGATATTTCATGGAGTCGATGGAGCCAACGTCCGTAGATTCCAATGAATATTCGATGGACCGAATACTATGTGAGCCTATCTCCTTCTCTATATAGGGATACTCGCATACTATCTACGGTTTAAAAAAGAGTGGTACTTCGTTATCTGATGAGTCATCGCTGTACTTATCATCGCACTTCTCTATACTTATTCTCGTAGTGCATTGATCGGACTATTTCTTGGTACGGGGCTTATCCTCTTATTTCTGGCAAAAAAACTTTATAGAGTATATCGAACACAGATGATCGCTATTTTTGTTTTATTTCTCTTGCTCGTAGGGGCCATATTTATACAGTATTCGGGTAATCTCAGCGCTATCATCGCTCGTGGATGATCGACTCAGTGACACGCAGAACGGATGATAGCAGGTATGCAGAGAGTCATATCATACCCTCTCGGACAGGGTCTCGGAAGTGCTGGTCCAGCATATCGATATGTAGAGAATCTTGAGTGAAAAAATCGGAGTGAGATCGAAGAGATCGACCGTAACTTTATTCCAGAGAGCTGGTATATACAGCAGTTTATCGAGTGAGGAGTTCTCGGAGGGATACTTTTTCTCTTACTTATGGTGATGATACTTTTCGGTCTGTACCGGGTACATATAGTCCTTGCTGGTATGTTTCTCTCTCTCCTTGCGATGAATATGTTTCTCCATACTTTCGAGTCAGCATTTCTCTCACTCTCTCTCTTTCTCATTCTCGGACTATTCCTATCTTCTAAGGAGAAAAATCATGCCAGATAAGACGATCCATATTCTTTTCGCTTCCCGTCTCGTGAGAGAAAAAGGGGTCGATATACTTATGGAAGCGATAAAAAAAATAGATAAAAATGAGAGACTTAGAAATCGTATCATATCGTCTATCTGCTCCGATGGACTCTATGAGTGAGAAATAAGAGAACTTGAGAAAAAATATAAAAATGTGAAATACTATGGGAAAGTCCCTCCTGAAAAAATGCGAGAACTCTATAGGGAAGCAGACTTCCTCTTTATGCCATCTCGATTTCTCGAGACTTTTTGACTTACAGCTCTCGAGTCTCTTGCCTGTGGTACTCCGGTGATCGGTTTCCAGAAGGGAGGACTCACGCCACTTATCTCTGATCCGCTTGTTCTAGATATTGCTCATCCAGTAGATTCTCTTACCGCTATTCTTATAGGGTATCTCGACTGAGAAGTGACGCCACTGCAAGACATTTCAAGATACAGTAAAGACATTTGGATATGAAATCTCGAAAAAATATTCGAAGGAAAAAATACAATTCTCATCATCCATGACTATGATGATCTCATCTGATGAGCAGAATACTATGTCGAGTCGCAAAAACAAGCACTTCTCGCGCTCGGAAAAAAAGTAGAAATCTTCTCCTATCACGGTAAGACGACTTCATGGAAGAGGAGATGGATGTTTATATGTTCAGTTTTTGCTTTTTGGCGAGGATTTGCTCTTTCGAAAAAACTCCAGTCTTTCCATCCAGATAGTATCATCATGCACTCAGTGCTCAGATATATATGACCATGGGGGATGAGAAGTATAGGGAAGTATACATCTCATAGTCCTGATACATCCCTATTTCTCTCACATCACGATGTCGGACTTTTAGCACCATTTCCTCAGGAGGTCTATGAGGAGAGTGATATTCCAGCAGATACCTCGCTTTCGACTTTTCTAAGAAAGACGAAGAAAAATATTTCCACAATTCCTGCTTTTTTCAAGTGGTTTTATATTCGCCTTCTGCTTTGGTTTCTTCCTAAAAATACTGAGCATATTATTTTTTCCCCATTTCTCGAAGAGTATATCAGAGCCCACTTTAGAAATCAGAAAGTCATACTCTTTCCTCACTCAGTCGATCGAGAGATATTTCATCCCTAGTCACTATCACATCACCAGACTGCCATGGCACTTTCCGCATTATAGCTCGATATTTTTTCTCCGAGAAGCGCTGGGTGATCTCTTTTTATCTGCTCTATCACACTCTGTATATCAGTAGTGTTTTCTACGTGCACGAGGCTCGATCTATAGTCCTTCACTCCAGGGAATCCATGGAGATACTGCACGAGGTGTTTCCGAGCTTCCATCATCCCTTTTCGCTCTTTCCACTGCCAGAGAAGATCGCCATGTTCCCCCATCGTCGTGAGTATCTCAGCGAGAGTCGGCTCATATCATCCTTTGATGAAGCACCAGGGGTTGCCAAATGATGCTCTCCCGATCATAAAGCCATCTAAATCTTTGTATTTGTCATTTCGAACGGAAGCGATAGCCGAAGTCGAAAAATCTTTTCTCTGCTCATTCGTGGCAAGATCTCTCGTCGTCGCCAAAGATTCAGGCGACTCTGTCGAGATGACAGAAGCAGAAGATCATCGATTCTCCGGATGCACTATCTTCTCGACACCATAATCATAGCTGAGTACATCCCCGTTACAGATCACAGGGATATTCATATGCTGCTTGAGCTCGTATATTCACTCGAATGCTGCCTTTCCAGTGAATGCTTGCTTATACGTACGACCGTGTACAGTGATGAGGTCTGCACCAGCATTTTCGATTCCCTTGCAGAACTCCGTGAGAAGTGAGTGATCTTCCCAGCCGAGACGAGTTTTCACTGATACAGGGATGTTTACTGCTTTCGACATCTCTTCTACGATACGAAATGCGGTATCACGATTGATCATGAGGCTCGATCCATGACCACTTTTCACGACTTTTTTCGCAGGACATCCCATATTGATATCTATCCCCGTGATACCATATCCTTCGATGATCTTCGCAGCTTCACGAAACATTGCAGGATCTTTCCCGAATATCTGGATGATGAGAGGGTATTCACTCTTATCGTGCGTGAGTGCTCTTCGTTGGAGCTCCTTCGAATGTACGAGACCATCTGCCGAGTAGAACTCTGAGAACACGACTGTCTCTGGTGCTATTTTTTTCACGATCTGACGGTATGGGCTATCACAGTATCCGTCCATAGGCGCGAGTGCAGATATAGGTCACTGTGATGCGAGATTTTTCCAGAAGTCTTTATTCATGACGAGTTTATATCCAGAAAACTCGAAAAATCCAATCTTTTTTCTAACGGATAAACTTTGAATCATACTCGTCAAGTATCTTTTTTCGCTTTTCTTTCTCGAATATGGTAGAATTTCTCTATCTCATACCCATATACATATCACTTATGTCTACGAATCTCAAAAATCAGAAAGAAGAAAAACATGCTCTTCTCATGCGTACACTTGCTCTTCCAAAGGCTACGCGAGCGATCATCCTCTCCTATATCGAAGATGCTGATATCCTTAGCTTCATGCGTATCGCGACTGATGCGATCGGCGTCAAGCTTATCACTGATATAGACGACCTCGCTCAAGAAGGCGCTGATGCATTTATCACTGATATCCAGACCGAGAAAGTCCCGAGAGTATCACTCATGAAAAACGGCATCGTCCCTATCGTGCCATGAGACTCGGCAGAAAAATATGGACTTACAGAGTTCAACCCAATGAAATTCGAGGGAAATAGCTTCCTCTTCGAAAGTAACGATAAATATCAGATCTTCGCATCGCTCATCCGCTATCTCGAAAACATCAGATATCCAGGAGATAAGAGGACACTTCTGCAGAATGTAGTAGGAAAATAGTGGATTATACTAAGTAGCTAAAATAGTACTGTACATTTTTTTCAAAATTTGTCTTGACTTCTCTCTCTCTCTGTATATTTCTCATGCCAAGCGATCGGGCATTACAATTCGATTCGTACTTCTTTTTAGGAGGGTGTCTTATGGCACATAATCACCAAGGGCAAGCGCCCAAGGCAAAAGCAAAATTTCCCCACACAAAAGGTGGGGGGAATAAGCAAAAAGCTAATCGCCGAAAGGCAAAAAAATGAGTGGTTCTTCTCGTCGTCATCCCTCGTCCAAAGCTTGGGCGAGAAAGAAGCGTAAAGAGCGCCGAGCTCAAAAAAGAAAGGAGGCAAAGTAGCTCCTTTCAGTCGTCCACCCCATGACGTGAAACTGGGGACTTTTTAAAAACTTTTCTGAATCTCTATATTCTCTGCTTTATCCGTAAAGAGAATTCCATCGAGGTGGTCGATCTCATGCTGCACGATACGGGCAGCGAGTCGATCGAGTTTCATAGCATATTTCTTCCCATCGAGATCGAGAAATGCGAGTTTCACCCAGCTCCAGCGCTCTACTTCACCTGACTCTCAGGGGACAGAGAGACAGCCTTCTTTATCAGTGCATTTTTCTTCTGAGTGTTCGAGGATTTCAGGATTTATCATTGCGATCGTGCGAAATGTCTCGTCATCATAGGTCTTCATGAGTGAGACGACAATAAGACGCTTATTGACTCCTACTTGTGGAGCGGCGAGTCCGACACCACCATTATCAGGATTTTTGATATGCTTTACCATATCTTCGGCGAGAGAGCGATATTTTTTGATCTCAGTGGCTCATATCATGACTGATACAGATCTGAGGATCTCATTATCATCTCATGTTTCTATCTGGAGTTTTGGCATAAGTATTTCTAGTAAAGGAGATATATAAAAATGGAAATATCGGAAAAATTTTTTTCTAGTTGAATAATAGGCTTTTTCTCATAAAATTCAAGCCATGCTCAACTTTTTACGTAAACTTATCGCTCTCGATTCTCCGATCCGTCTCACGTATCACTATGTACGAGGAGTGATAGCATTTTGGCTCTCAGGAAATCCGGCCAAAGATATGATCGTCATCGGTATCACAGGAACAAAAGGAAAGACTACTACGTCGAATCTCGTCGCTCGAGGACTCATCGCATCAGGAAAGAAAGTCGCTATGTTCACCACAGTGAATATGATCATCCTCGATAAGGAAGAAGAAAATACTCTCAAAATGACGACTCCATCACCATTCGCTGTGTGGAACTTCATCTCTCGTGCTCGAGCTGCCTGATGTGAATACCTCGTCATGGAGACATCGAGCCATGCTCTCTACTACCACCGTGTCCATGGACTCCACTATGATGTCGCCGTGATGACCAATATATCCCAAGACCACCTCGATTTGCATAAGACTATGGATAACTATGTCGATACGAAACTCCTCCTCTTCAAAAATCTCTATAAATATGGGATCAAAAAAGCAGTACGAAAAGTCTGAGTAGTAAATGTCGATAGTGAATATGCTTCACGATTTCTCTCGAAGGAGATCGTCGTCGATGCGATGCATACGTTTGGCTTCTCGACCAATGCAAGTATCCGTGCGGAAAATCTTCAGAGTACTCTTTCTGGTCTTTCTTTCGATGTGAGGATGCCATCGAATATCTTTCGTATCGAGTCCAAGCTTCAGTGAGAATTTAATGCTATGAATATCCTCGCAGCTACTGCAGTCCTTATCTCCCAGCGGGTCGATATAGAGACGATACGTCAGACGATGGCGACATTTGGCTGAGTGCCTGGACGACTCGAAGAGGTACCAAATCACCGATGAGCCAAGATATTCGTCGACTATGCTCATACTGAGGATTCTCTGAGGAGTGTACTAGAAACACTCCGAAAAATAGATGGTACCAAGCGTATCATCACACTCTTTTGAGCGACAGGTGATCGAGATAAGACTAAGAGACCCAAGATGTGACGCATCACCCATATCCTCTCAGATATCATCATCCTGACTGATGACGATACCTATACTGAGGACTCGCTCTCGATCATCCGAGATGTATCTGTCGGTATCGATCGCAGAGAGTGAGAAAACTTCTGGATCGTCCCAGATCGTGAAGATGCTATCCGTACTGCGCTCCTCATCCTGCAGAAGGGTGATATACTTCTCTGTGCTGGGAAGGGCGCTGAGACTGTACAGGTCACTCAGAAATGACCTATCCCCTGGAATGATCGAAAGATCATCGAGCGGATCCTTATGGAGATAGAGTCACAGGTAATGGTCTAGTCTGATATATCTCAGAGTGATATGGCTTCTTCTAGTAGAGCTTCTAGATTATTTTCGAAAAGAGAAAAAATCTCTTCAAAATCCTCGATAAAAAAATACTTCGATTGCATGATATCGTATCTGTAGGGAGTCCGTGCACAGGTGAGTGTGTCATATCGTACTCTTTCCACACTCGGGTCTTCGAGTGCCCTTTTTGTTTCTCAGTGAGATGAGAGTATTCACGCACCATATATTCTCATCCCATCAGGTGTTCTGATAAGTCAAAATTCTACAGTAAACCAAAAGATCCGAATGAGAGGAGTATGATATTTTTTATCACACTTCGCGAAAAATTTTCCGAATTTCTCTAGAAAATTTGCGTACGGTGACCAGCTCAGAAGAGGAATATGTCAGAAGAACTCATGGAATATATCTGGCTCTTGGAGATAATCCAACTCTTCTGGAATGCGTATAAAAGAAGTACAAGGGAACTTTTTTTCTGCGAGAAGACTGAAAAATACAACTTCTGATAATAAAGCAGGAACTGCTACGGTCTGCCATCATGTCAGCTTCTCGAGTCTATTGCTGACTTCAATATGCTGAGGTATCCTAGTATGGTCGAGTGCTACACGATGGAGTCCCTCGAAAAATTCCTGACATGCTCGCTCTTTTATAGTGCTAGATTGTCTATCTATAAGCTTTTCCCAGGTAGCGCTTTCTTCTTCTGTCCAGTGAAATACTCCACCTCTATCTGGTGTTTTCGAAATATAGGTATGTCCCATAAAAATACAGTGAAAAAATAAAAACTCC
>JANMHM010000039.1:0-6439 GCA_031375155.1 Candidatus Altimarinota bacterium | reverse complement strand
AGACAGCATTACTCGATCTACTCGTTATCTTGAGACCTTTCCCTACATTTGAACCCTCATAGAGTGGAATATCCGATATATTGTAGAGCCTAGATACCGATACAAAATAGTATATCGAATATCAGCTACGGAAGTAAAAATACTTTCAGTATCAAAATATCGAGAAAAGTGGAAGACATTTGATCTCGAATAGGATATCTATTTCTTCGGATACACACTCCAGAATCTCTCTCGGAAAGTCTCGAACTTCCCTTCGATGATATGACGACGAGCATCTTTCGCGAGAAGGAGGAGGTATTCGAGATTGTGCAGCGAGAGGAGGAGTCCACCTGTCGCTTCCCCGACATTCACGAGGTGGCGGAGATAGCCGAGAGCATAACGCTTCGATACTGCGGTCTCATGCTCGCCAAGCATAGGGATTTTTTCCTGACTGTATTTATATTTCTCTCATCAGATCTTCAGATTCCCATACGACGAAAATGCCTCTCCATGTCGACCGATACGCGTCGGGAGGACACAGTCCATCATGTCGATACCTCGAGCGATCCCTTCGACGAGATCTTCGGGAGTCCCGACTCCCATGAGGTAGTGAGGCTTCTCGACTGGAAGGATCGGTGCAAGTACATCGAGGATACGGTACATATCCTCTTTCGACTCTCCGACAGAGAGTCACCCAATGGCGATACCGGGGAGATCGAGCGACTTTATGAATTCACAGGATTCACTCCTGAGATCATCGTATATCACTCACTGGATGATACCGAAGAGAGCTTGCGGAAGGAGTCATTTCTCTTCGCGAATTTTCGCATTTATTATCCACTGATCACGCGAGCGCACTGCCCAGCGATGAGTCCGCTCCATAGCAGCACGAGCATATTCAGGACTCGACCCACCTGGTGCACACTCATCGAACGCCATGATGATGTCTGCTCCGAGTGCTGACTGCATGTCCATGACATTTTCTGGTGTGAAGAAGTGCTTGGATCCATCGAGATACGATCGAAAGTGGACTCACTCTTCAGTGACCTTAGCGAGTTTCTCTCCTCATTCATTTTGCATCCCAAGCCCGAGGGAGAATACCTGAAATCCTCCTGAATCCGTGAGGATAGGAAGATCAGCGTCCATGAAATTATGCAGTCACCCGAAAGATTCGACTACATCACATCCAGGACGCAGATAGGAGTGGTAGTTATTCACGAGCATGATCTCAGAGCCGATATCTCGTATCTGGTCGACGGTCGCTCACTTGATCGCAGATCGTGTCCCGACTGGCATGAATATCGGAGTATGGATCTCTCCGTGCGGTGTAGTGATCTTCCCTGCTCGAGCATATCCATCGGTCGCTTCGAGGGAGAATGAGAATGTATTTGTATCCATAAAAATCCGTCAATAATGACGGTAAGTATAGGTAGAAAGGTAGAAAAATCCAATCTATCTCCTAATTTTGAAAAAGAGTGTGTGTTAAAATTTCCCTCTTACCATCCTGCCTGATAACTCCAGATAGTGTCAAGAGCTCAATAAGCTCACTTTGATGGTTTCGTAACAAGGCTTGGGTTTGGGAAAGGTTTCATTTCCCATCCAAAGATCACTGTATATAGCGACACATCTCACGAGAAGAAGATGGCATTTTTTTGTTTTCATTACAAGCTCAGTGCAAGATCTCAGAAAGGGCAAGATCGATAAAGCCTTCAGGAGTAGAAACAGCTGTTATATGAGCATATTTCCGTGTTATATTTTTTCGAAACTCCATGAACTTCGCAGTACCCCCAGAAAGTATCCTTCTGAGGATTGGAGTTTTTGCTATCTCTTGGATAAACTCTATTTCTTTTTTTATTTCATCTTCACTTACTCCTCCATCTATGAGAATACGCTCGTCTCATGGGAACTGTAGTACATAGTCGCCATTAGGAAGGTATGTACACTGCACATCAGAGACTCCGTTTTCATCTATCATTTGTATCATGGCACTTTTTCACTGTCGAATAACCTCCATTATAGATTCTGAAGAATCGATAATGTGCATATCTAGTACTTTTTCCCATGATTCTTCAGCTTTAGAAATTATCTCTACATTATGTAAGTCTTTTGCAGGGTCATCCGGAGACTCTAGAGTTCTAGAATCTATCTTTGCATAGTAATTTTTTTGCTCCTCTTCCTGTATCTGTCTACTCACTGCATACATATCGAGTCAATCATCAGGAAGCTCTTTTTCTTTTATTTCTTTCAGATTCTCTTCATATTTTTTATCATCGCTCAGAAGAAGATTTTCTCCTTCTCATTGTTTACGAGAATCAGGTATCGCTATATCCGATCCTTTCAGGAACTCTTCTCTCCATATATCTCTCTTCATCCGGATATCACTACTCGTCGCTCCAGATTCCATGAGCAACATTTGCTCACGACCATATTTCCGCATATATTCTGCAGCTATCTGGATTGATTCTTCATTTGATTTTCCACTATTCTCTAGACGTACTATCATCCTCTCATACATACGAGTCATGATATGAGAACTGGTTTCATCGAATTGTTTTTTCGCATGGAAATAATCTTCTTTTCCTACGGGTATTTTTTCGATAGCGCGAAAGAAAGGATTACTTTTTTCTCATTCTGGGCGAGATGCTGATATTTTTTTTGCTTCTTTTACTTCTGAAGATATTCATAATTCTCTATCTTCTATATCATAAAAAACCCCTACCCGCATATGTTTTTTCTTATTTGTATACATATTCTCTCTTAGTCTAGCATATAGATTTCTTTTTTGCAAAAATCCCCATTTTTCATATGCTTTTTCTATTCGTAATTGAACTATTCATAATTCGTAATTCATCATGAATCCGCACCTCTCCTCCACTCGTGAGATCATCCTTGCACTCGAAAACGAGATGAGTACGACCATCATCGGTCAGAAAGATCTTATCCGTAAGCTCATCACAGCACTCTTCGCAGGTGGACACGTCCTCATCGAGTGAGTCCCAGGACTCGGAAAGACGAAGACTGTGAAGACACTCGCAAGTGTTCTCGGATATGACTTTAAGCGGATATCATTCACTCCTGATCTCCTCCCCTCTGACCTGACAGGAAGCGAGATCTATCGTCCTCAGACGAGCAAATTCGAAGTGAGAAAATGACCAATTTTTACCCATATACTCCTCGCTGACGAGATCAATCGTACTCCACCGAAAGTACAGTCGGCTCTCCTCGAAGCTATGGAAGAGGGTCAGGTCACCATAGGAGATCGGAGCCTTCACCTTCCCTCACCATTTTTCGTCATAGCAACCGAGAATCCTCTCGAACATGAAGGGACGTACCCTCTTCCAGAAGCACAGCTTGATAGATTCCTCATGAAGATCATGATCAGCTATCCCTCACCAGAAGATGAGAAAAAAATCTTCAAATGAGGAAAAAAAAATGATACAGGAGACACAAGCAGTACAGTAAAGATCGGTCCTGCAGAGCTCTTAGAAATCCAGAAATATATAGCGGAAAGTATCCGTGTCGATGAGAAGATTTATGACTATATCTCTGATATCCTAGAAGCAACACGTAGTCGTCATCGCGAAGAATGAAGCGATCCAGGAAAGAAAAATGATGCTCTGTCATTTCGAAGTATGAGAAATCTTGCGGGGAAAGAGCAGGATATCTCCTGAAGTCGATATGACGGGAACCCGAGCATATTACAATATATCGAATACTGAGCCTCTACTCGCGCTGGACTCGCACTCATCCGATGTGCTCGTGTCTGGGCGCTTCTCGAAGGTCGAGACTATGTCCTCCCTGAAGATATCAAGTCTCTCGCATATGAGATCCTCCGTCATCGCATCGGACTCTCATATGAGGCTGTCAGTGAAGGTATCACGACTGATATGATCATCAAAAATATCCTCGACACCGTGAGGATACCTTAAGTAAGAGAGCTTTTTGGTCATTCTGAGATATTTGATGGAGTATCACTTCCATCAGGACCCCATGCAAACTCTGATTCTGGAGGAAGGTCTAAAGGCTTATCTGCGTCTACACTAAGATCATTTTTCTTTGCAATTTCCTGAGCAGTTCTTGCTTGTTCAGCTCATTTGCTAATCAGTTTTTCATTAGTATTTGCATCGAGATTTTTATTTAAGCGTTGTTCTGGTGTAGCTCATACTTTCTCGGGATCAGCTTCAGATCAAGGTATTTTTTCACCGTGAACTAATGTAGAAGTATCAAATTCATTAAAATTTTTAAGCTCTGCATTTCCTCATGCAGGATTAGGTGGTCACTCGATATGAGAAAATTCTTGTTTTTCATTCCAAGATGGTGTTTCTACTCATGACATATTCGTAATTCATAATTGATAAATTCTTCATTGATCTTACCACTCTTCTTCTCTAGAGTCAAAAAATCATTGCATTTTTTCAGATTTTCGCGAGAATACACACATATTCTTTTTTACACATTCTTTATGTTCGAATTTTTCTCTACTCTCGAATCAGATTTTCTCCATCTCTTCACTTCTGCAGGAGCATTCGCTCTGCTCAATATCATCCTCATCGACCTCGTCATGAGCGGAGACAATGCTATCCTCATCGGTATGGCGACCAAAAATCTCCCTCCAGAAATGCGAAAAAAAGCAATATTTTGGTGAGTAGCAGGTGCGACGATCCTCCGTATCGTATTTTCCCTCGGGGTCGTATTTCTCCTCCAGATTCCTGGACTTGAGTTCCTCGGAGCGATACTCCTCCTCTATGTGGTATGGAAGTTCTATAGAGAGATACGGGCTCATGAGCATCACGAAGAGTGAACAGGAAATAGCGCTGCGAACTATAGTGCAGCTATCAAGACGATCATCATCGCTGATGTCGCGATGTCACTCGATAACGTACTCGCAGTCGCAGGAGCCAGCCATGGAAATATCGTAAATCTCATGATCGGACTCGTCGTCTCGATCATACTCATGGTCGTAGCGTCTGGATATATCGGCAGACTCCTGGAGAAATACCCATCGATCCAGTGGGTCGGACTCTTCATCATCCTCTTTACGGCTCTCGAAATGCTCGAGAAATGACTCGGCAAAGCCGTGACGACTGATACACTCTTTGGTATACCAGAGTCGAGTCTCTTCACGATGCTTCTCATATTCGTCGTCGGTGGCTTTGCGGTACTTCAGACAAAGTATCTCCGCACTGACTACTCTGCCTTCACTGAGTGGGCGCGAGCAAATGGTCGAATCCTTATGGTAACGATATTTCTCCTCCTTATCGGCCTCGTAAACTTCGGTGGAAAGATCTATGAATTCATGAGTACACATCATGGGTATAAATACGGATTTATCATGATCTGTGTACTCGGTATTCTCGAGATCGTTCGGACTTCACCAGCAGAAGAAGAAAAGAGAGGACTACTGAAAAGACTTTTCGGAAGATAGATTTTTCGAGAAAGTATTGCAAAATATATAATTTTTGATATATTCTTATGGATTTATAACTAATTGGTATATGGATAATCCTCTTTGATCCAGCGATCCTCTTTGATTCTTTGGACTATCACAGGGACGACTAAGCAATAGCCTTAAACCATCTTGAAATTGAGTTGATGATGCTAGCCGTGACTCGTTCTTAGCTGAAGTTGGGATGGAGTGATATGGTTGAACTGCAAAGACTCCGGTTATACATTTTCCTATAACTATAGGAGCACCTTTTAGTACTATCGATGATGTATTTTCTCATAATAGACCGCATTCCCCAAAAATTTTACAATACTCTCAATGAGACGAAGAAACAAGAATATTTCTCGGACAACTTTGAGTTGTAGTAGAAGAAATAAACACTATAAAACGAGAAAAAGTATCATATGAAGCTGTTGCAGAAGATGTGAAATTTCCAAACGCTGAAAAGAAGCTTGCAGCAGGATTGATGCCTCATTATATTACCTGTTATGGAATATCAGATCTGATTAAATATCTTCTAGAGAAACGATGCCAGATAGCAACAGAATATACAGCAATCGAAATACAGCCTGGGGAATATCATATTTGTTTATCTATCACACTTTGATGACAACAATACTTTATAACTTGGGTAAAAGATAATATTTTTATACTACATTCTGATTTTATATCTACAGAGATTGCTCGACTAAACGAAAAGCCTCTATGAACAACATTTCAGCTACAAAACACAACAAGAGAAGAAATAAATCAAGCGATGAGCGATAAAACGGTAAAGAAATTTGTAACTAGAAGAGTGAATTGGGTATTCAGACAAAGCATAAATCCAGTAAATGATCCTTTACTCAAACAAGAAATAACTGCAGTGCATCATATCGAAGATCCTATAGGACTATTTCGATATTACTGTCAGACATCTGAGAATGAACAGTTATCAGGAGCATTTATTCAACACCCTGATGGTAACTGAACGATCCAACAAGATCAACCTTTTCCAAGGGAATACATCTTCAG
>JANMHM010000010.1:0-89216 GCA_031375155.1 Candidatus Altimarinota bacterium | reverse complement strand
TCTTCCCATCAGAAATGGAGAAATACCAGCATTTTATGAGCTACCCACCATAGGTAAACACATGTCACCGTGTCGCATCGACCATTTTTGCGACACTCGGAGATCTCTGTTCATAGCTGTAGCCAAGATATTTCTGGAATTCATCAGGGTTATCAGATCCATCATAGAGAGTCGTACTATACTTACGATTTTTGCTATCTATATAGTGATACGCATAACTCCGAGCTCAGACTATAATCGTCTTGATCTTCTCACCGAGATCACCATTCGAGACTTCTCCGAGTCACTTGAGATAGTCTTCTATAGGAAGCTCATTCACGACGAGAAGTTTCGAGTCGATATTTCGTACGATGATCTTAGAGCGAAATACATTATCATTGTATTGACGTACTCTATCCCAGCTCGGTACTCGAGACCAAGAGGCTATTTCGACGATATCGCTCTGGAATGAGACGACACTTCCACTATAGGATTTTTGTCCATTTTTTACGAGGATTTTATTATTTCATACTTTTCATACTGACAGGATTTCTCACTTTCTCAGAAGCACTCTCTTGCCATCAAGGAGGATAATAGGATTCTTTATCCCCGCTGGCTTGAGGTCGATCATATCATTATTGGGATAGGAGAGTCGTATTTTTATAGACTTACCTCATGAGCTTTTCAGAAGTGCTTGGGGAGGAGCTACGAAGGCAGGAGTATTAGATTTTATACGATATTCTATAGCATCTTCGGGCGAGGATTTTTCTATGATTCACTGGATATTATTGAGTATTGGTTTTATATTTCATACATTTCCTACAACAGTATTTCTGAGCTCAGGGAGGAGAGAGTAGAGATGTTTCCCTGGGCAACTCGTAGCAGAGAGATCACGATGCGCCATGAGACGCGGAGTATCGACACTTCGCCATATACAGTCTGAAGATCCACTACAAAGAGATGCTCATACAGAGGACTCGTCGGGACGGATGCCATATTTTTTACTGACATATATGATCGCCTCGAGGAGTCCTGCTTTCTGATCTCTATTTACCGTGTATTTATCATAGTTTCCTATGAGAGAGATTCCTACTGTTCCTCGATTATTTCCATATACATGAGCTCACTGGACATAGTCTCCTCATGCTCGACCCTCGTAGATTTTTCCACGCTGTCATATTATAAAATTGTATCCGATATCTCACCATCATTTTGTCCGTGTATGGTAGAGATAGATAGCACGTACAAGAGTGGCGTCATCATTATCTTGTTCGAGAGATTCTGCTGTATGGTGGATCATGATACGATCGACTTTTTTTGTCTTTTCTATAGGCCAAAAAAGTTTATTTCCATTTTCATAGCGCTTGAGGGTTATAGTTGTGGTAGCGTCTGGATTAGAGGCAAAGATAGCATTAAACTCTCGTTCTGTTTTTATCCTACGATCATACTCTGCATGTGTCTCTTCGATGATACGGGGAGTCTGACCTCGTGCTATCCACTCTTCTCGCTTTTTCGAGAGCCTTTCCTGTGAAATATATCGAAGCGTCTCATCAGCTCACCACTCTGCTCGTGATACGATACGAGTATCTGTATCTGCATATGTGATAAAGGATCATGGATGAAAAATCAGTGATCTACTAGTACTATCCTGAAGTGAAGACATGAGAGAAAAGTCTACTGAAGGATCAAAATCCCGAGAGAAATAGATCTTCACTGAGATATCACTCCGTGCACTAGAGACCAATGGAAAAGTAGTGACCCGAGAAAAATCCGTATCATCCTCTATGTCGAGATGTCGAGAAAATATTTTTCATCATATATCCCACTCTACGAGGATATCTTCCGCACTAGCCTGAGTCAGTCAGTCGACCACGAGAGAAAAAGTCGTACGTGGTGAATCGAAGAAAAAAGTTTTTTCGAGAACAGTCGCTCCAGAAGAAACATTGATTTTATCATAAAACTCTCTATAATCATAGTGCTCCTGCCATGCAAAAGAATACCCAAGAGGAGAAATCAGGGAAAAAGTAAGAACTATAGTGAGAAAGAGGGAGAAAAAGATACGGATTTTTTGCATTTTCGAGAAAAAAGAGCTACAATAACCAAGATATGTGGAATATCTCCACACCAAAGACCCGTTAACCGCCAAAAGAATATGCCTTTTCACCCTGAAATCAAGGAATTCACCAAAAATACACTCATTCTGACGCTTTTTTTCACGCTCGTTCTCCATCTCTCATGGGGGTATATCGCTCCATACCTCGGTCTCGGTGCGAGTGCTGGAAATGATGCGCACTTCATCCAGACTGATCCTCACTATATGGGAAGCATGGCGACCGCACTCTCTATCAATATCGGACAAAAACTCAGTGGCATAAAAAAAGGTTCCGTCGATCTGGCGAATGACGTCATATCTATAGCTGAGGTGCTCGCGAGTCCGAAAGATGGTGAGAGGCGACTCATAGCGAGCAATATGCTCTCACTGAGCGCGTATGTCAATATCCTCAAGACCGATATCGTCGCACTTCTCGATCAGTCTACAGATCGCACGGTCGCACTCGATGATCATATCGATCTCCTGAAGTCATACTACACTCGCACGAGTGATAGGACTCTCCTCATCACAGAGCAAGTCAGAGACCTCCAGGCGATACTCGCCAGCGCTATATCGAAAACCACGCTAGCGAAAGTAACTATGGAAGAGAAGTATAAAGGATTCGAATATGAATGAGTCGATACTGTGATAAATGACTATGTGACAGCGAAAAATGAAGAAAACCGTGCTCGAGTCTACCTCGCCTATCTCGAGCGATTCGCACGATGATACGGTATCCTCCAGGGTCAAAATAAGAAAATCCTCGATACTCTCATAAATAATCGTGAAGCTCTCATCAAGAGATCTATCGTCGTCATCCCTGACTCTGGATCTGATCTCCTGAAACAGCTCAATCTCATCACCACAGAAGCAAGCTATAAAGAATCTCTCAAATAAATATCATGTTCAAAAAAATCCTCACATATAGTCTCCTCTCCCTCGTAGGAATGGTGGGATTTCTCGGTGTTTCTCTGTCGGGCGTAGATACGATATCAAGTACTACTAGTTATAGAGTATCTATTTGAAGCGAGACTTTTGCATCTTGTGTAAGTGAAAGTGACGGAACTCGTAGTTGAGTGGATTGTCCTGATGGAATCGAAAAACAATCTGCAGCAAAAACCCAAGATGCCGACATGAAAAAAATGCTCAATAGCCTCGTAGCAGGGCTCAATATAATACTCGATCTCCTCACGATACTCGTCTCTCCAGCGATCATGCTCGCAGGCTGGCTCATGTCTCCAGACTGGACGAGTGGGGATCTCTTTGGCATACGTCCTGTACTGCACGCTCTCTGGGTGACGGTGTCCAATATCGTTTATTTTGTCTATGCTGTTCTCCTCATATTTATAGCGCTTGCGACGATATTCAATTCTCAAAACTATGGCTACAAGCAGCTTCTCCCGAAGCTCGCACTCGGAGTCATACTCGTACCGCTCACATGGTGGTTTGTCCAGTTTATCATATCTCTCTCGACTCTCGTGACCGCCTCTGCCATATCTGTCCCTATGGAGACTCTCTCGAAATACTCTCAGGCTGATAGCTTCTGGAATGCCAAAAGTATACCAAAAAAAATAGAGTATGAAAACACTAAAATGTATAGTGCTGGCACCGAAGTGACCGGTAAGACTATCCTCTGTAACGAGAATGGCAAAGATACAAACTGTATCAGCCCAAAGGAATTCACAGAAACATCAGGGTGAATGTATAGTCCTCTCCTTGTGTATACGTTCTCCGTATTTAAGTTCCAAAATGTAAAAAAAATCAATACAATTACAGATGGAGTATTCGCTATCACGGATATCATCCATCAGGGGATCATCGGAGTACTGATGTTCGTAGTCTATGGACTTTTGGTACTTGCTCTGATATTTATGCTCTTCATGCGGGCGGTGAAGCTCTGGTTCTATGCGATATTCTCCCCACTTTTCACGATCAAGTATGTCCTCGGTGATAAGGGATTCTGAGAAGCAGATAAAGATGGATCGTTCAAAATCACTGAATTTATCGGTCTCGCCTTTGTCCCTGCTGTAGTCTCATTGGCACTATCATTTGGACTCATCATCATATCGGTCATGCACTCCCCTATGAACTCATGAAGCAGCAATCCAAATAATACCTGTACATGACAAGGTGATACACAAGAATGTACACTGATTATCATGGGAAATGGTGCAAATAAAATCACATCATCCACTGAGGTAGCTGGAAATATAAAAAAAAGTGTCACTACTTTAAAAATTGGCGGGCTTGAATACAAGTTCAAGGGAAGCGTGACATGAGGACCTACTATCGTCTCTGGACTATCGAGCGCTCTCGGAGCGACAGGAAACCTCTTCGGTCGTATCATCCTCGATATTATCGCTCTTATATTTATCTGGATAGCCTTCATGGCTGGAAAGTGAGTGAGCAAGGCAGCAGGAAAGGCGATCGAACCATTCGAAGCTATGGGAAAGAAAATCTGATCTCTCTGAGCATCACTTCCGAAATATGCACCGATACCTGGAATCGGAGTGAGTATGAGTGGTGCGAATCAACTCATAAGTGGAGTGGAATCAAAGATAAGTGCAAATAGTACAGACAGAGCAAATGAATCTAATCTCGGTAAAATACTCGGAATGGATAAGAAGGCTTCTGGCGAATCAAAAGTACGTGCAGATAATACTGTTAATGCCATAAATGGTAAGGATTTTAAAGGAGCAAGTGAACAACTAAAATTAGCAGTTACATCTCTTCAAAAAGACACTACCAACAGTAAAGAAGTAAAAGAGGAGATTGCAAAAATCGCTGATTCTCTTCGTGGATTAGATCCAAAAGATCGTAGAGAGATATTAAATAAAGCATGAATAAGTCTTGATGCAACTAATGCATTCGAAAGATTACTAGAAGAAAATGGCAAAGATACGAAGATAGATAAAAATAGTCTTAAAGTTAATGGATTCCAGACTGCTATATTAGGAGCGAGTACACCTTCTTGATGAATAAATAATAGCTCAGCTGGATTTACGGCCACAAAAGTGGAGGGTGGTAAGGCTACAGATGATACAATAATGAATGTTCGTCTTGGTGACATAACTACAAGTGTAAATGTCACTCAAAAGAAGGTCGAAGACACTTTTAGTAATATAGAAAAACTTAAGGAGCTTATGAAAACTCTAACAGAAGGTGAAATGTTATCTAAACTGCCTGATAACTTGAATCTTGATACAAAAAAAGCTATCATTACAAAAATGCGTGAAGTTGGTGAATTCAAGAAAAAAATCTAATCTCTCTTAGCGTTTCCTACCTCACCACATATCCCCTCTTCCCTCCTCTATCGACAGCACTCATAACACCGATGAGTCATCCAGAAAATGTCCATATAGGCGTTCCACTCTCGCCAGTCTCGAGGACGATATCAGTCTCTAGAGCGCCAGTGAAGACACGACCAGAGAGAGATACATCATATCCTATATAGTTCGCGTCCAGGGAAAGTATATTCCCTTCGACACGTATAAGTGATCATGATCGAGACACGAGAGCATATATCGGCGTACCGAGTATATATGATGTATCAAGTGGAGGGAGTTCTCAGGAGATATCCAGTGGTTTCTCGACGAGTACATGTGCGATATCAGAGTCTAGAGATAGAGTGATATTTTTTATCTGCATCTTCTCACGAGAGTCATCTCACTCTCTCATGACGTAGTATTTCTGATTTTTCGCTACGACATGTCACGCTGTGAGGATAGTATCATGAGTATAGAGTACTCATTCTCATACCTTATAGCCACTTTCAAGATATATCTCGGCGATCCTATCCGCTGGAGAAATCTCAGCACGAGAAATATCGCTCTGACAAGAACTTATCATGAGACAGACACTGCTGAGAAGAAGGATGAAGAGAAAGATTTTCATATTTATACTGACTATAGAGAAAATGCCGAGATATGTAAAGTGGAAAACCCTGAAAATCTCTATACAATAATCTTACTTTATTTCTAAATTTTTCCCTATGCGTATGCTCAAGGAATTTCGTGACTTTGCCATGAAAGGTAATGTAGTCGATCTCGCCGTCGGTGTGATCATCGGTACGGCTTTCGGTAAGATCGTGACCTCCCTCGTCGAGGATGTCATCATGCCTGTGATCGCGAAGATCATCGGAAATGTCGACTTTTCGAATCTCTATTATGCTTTCGGTAACCCTGAAAATATCCCTCTCGTAGAAGCCAAGAAGGCAGGAGCGACACTCGCCTGGGGGAATTTTGTGACGATACTTATCAATTTTATCATCATCGCATTCTGTATATTTCTCGTAGTCAAAGCGATGACAAAGGCGATGCCAAAAAAACCAGCAGCTCCATCTGGACCGAGCGATAACGAGCTCCTAGGTGAGATATGTGATCTTCTGAAGAAAAAATGAGCATAACCGATCTTTCTAAAACGCTCTCATCCTCCTTTTTTGGAGGATTTTTTGATTGTAAAATTCTCTATTTTTCTATATACTTCTCCTATGAAGAAAAAAAATATAATATATATCACAGGACGAGATACCTATGGTGCTGATCTCGAGAAAGAGATGCTTGTGAGAGCATTTCGAGAACGTCATACTGGATACAATATCGACATCGTCCGAATAGAAGAAGTGAAAGACTGGAATCCCCTCAAACAAGATGCACTCTCTATGGGGCTTTTTGCAGAAAAAAGACTTTTCTGTTTTTCTGGTGGGTATATCTCTAAGCGGGAGTCTAGCGAAGAAGAAACAAGTAAAGAATCAAAGAAAAGTACTCAAGCCAAGGAGGCAGAGGATGCGATACTTTCTCTTTGTGAGTCGATACCAGATGATCATTTTTTTATATTCAGAGCACCATCTTTCCGATCTCGATCGACCCTCCTTCCTTGGCTCGAGGCTCATGCAGATAAGAGGAATTTCGATATACTCTATCGAAGTGAGATATGGGAAAAGCGATTTCCTACTCTTTCTCCAGAGATTATATCAAGTGTACTCGAAGCATATAGAAAAATGGAGTGAGAAAACGAAGACTTCACTACAGATATCTCCTACGCGATAGTACATACTCTAGAAAAACTCACTCTGATAAGCGAATCTCGGAAGATAGAAAAATCCGATATCAGAGACTCTCTCACTCTCGAGATATGAGGAAAAATGTTCGATCTCTCTGATGCGATAATGCGGTGAGATACGCGGATGAGTCTCTCTATTTTCCGTGCGATACTAGAGTCTAGCACTATTTATGCTGCTCTTCCCTCGCTCATATGACTCCTACGTCCTGCTATCTTCGTCAGATATATGAAAGAATATGGGAAAAGAGAAAATGAGATCAAAACAAGCATAAAGGCGCATCCATTTATCATACAAAAGGCGTATGCATCACGCATCCCATATGGAAAAATAAGGAATTTTTATAATCAAATCCTTTCTATAAATATCGCATACCGTAGCGGTCAATGAATGAAAGATGGTGAGTTATGACGTATTTTAGAAATAGAGCTAGCTATTATGGGATTGAAAAAATAAAAAAATCCTTAGAATATTCACGTATTTTTTACCATATTTTTCTATGCAAAAGTTTCTTTTTCTCTGAGCGCTCCTTCTTCTTTCATCATGTACTCTCGGGAATCCTACACCTCCTTCAGATATGTCTACACCTCAGCCTACTTCAAGTGGTAGTGCTATGACAGAAACCCCTAAGAGTGGTATGGTCACTCTCAACTATACTCTCAGAGAATGATCTCCGACTGGAAAAATCCTCGAAACAACGCTCGTGAGTGTGGCACAAGCAAACGGTCTCTACCAAAGTGGTGCTAAGTATGAACCATTCCAATTTGTCCTCGGAACAAACTCTGTAGTTCCTGGATTCGAAAAGGGAGTCGCGAGTATGAAGAAATGAGAAAAGAAAATGGTAGAAGTCCTTCCGAAAGATGGATATGGTGAAGCTATGAAAATGGAAACGGTAAAAAGCTATGAGATACAACCAAAATTCTCTGTGACGACTGACCGCCAAAAGTTCTCAGATACTATCACAGAAACAGTTCCGAAGAGTGCTCTCGGAGAGCAAGGAACGACTATCGTCGTATGACAGACACTCACGGGAGGAGCCAACATGACAGCGAAAGTCACAAAAATCGATGGTGACAATGTAGTACTTCAGATCGACAATAAAGAAAATCCATTTTATGGGAAAAAACTCGCTATAGGAGTAACTGCTACGAAGGATAAAGCAAAATTCACTGTCAAAGCTCTCACAGAAACAGGAGTGACTCTCGAAATAGAAAATGGAAATAGTCCTTTTGCTGGAAAAGAATTTGTCCCTGGAGCTGTAGCGACTCTCGCAAATAGTGGAGGTACTCTCACAGTAAAATCTATAAATGGTGAGGATATAGTCCTCGAAGTTCCCAATACTCATCCTCTCGCAGGAAAGACTCTCTACTTCGAAATAGAGATCGTCGATATACAGTAATATGCACATACATCTGATATCTCTCTTCGGCGAGAGTGTAAGACCCTATCTCGAAAGTAGTATGATGAAAAGAGCCCAAGAAAAGGGGCTCTTTCGCTATACCATACACAATCTCACTGACTGGACAGTAAGAAATACTCGTAGGGTAGATGATCACCCTTATGGCTGATGAGCTGGTACTATCATCACTATCGAGCCTCTTGTGAGATGTATACGCGATATCGTAGAGACCCACTGACCTCTCTCACTTATCTATCTATCGCCACGATGAGATATTCTCACACAGGAAAAATGTGAGCTCTATGCACGAAATACAGATATCCAATACGGCATAATCTGTGGACACTATGAAGGTATAGATGAGCGGATATTCGAAATATTCGATGTAGAAGAAGTATCTATAGGGGAATTTGTACTCTCGAGTGGAGAACTCGCGAGTCTCGTGTGGATCGATAGTGTCGTCAGACTCATACCTGGAGTGCTCTCTCCCTCATCTCTCGAGGAAGAGTCCTACTCTATCGCGCTCGGTAGAAAAAAGGAATATCCTCAGTATTCTCGTCCTGAAGTCTTCGAAGAGAAAAAAGTGCCAGAGATACTTGTCTCAGGAGATCCCAAAAAAATCAAAGAATGGAAATACTCAAAACTCCTATAAACTACTTATCTTGAGAAAAATATTTCGTAATATCGTATATATTATCAGCGATGCTGATACGTTTTTTGAGTGGAAAAATACGAATATCTCCTGTAGTAGACTCTCAGCCAAGTGTATCATCTACAGACTGCAGGTAGTACTCGAGATCTGTCAGAAGTGCATAGTACGCAGTAGTAGAGAGTGCATCTCCTGTAACTTGTAGTGTATATCCACCGTAAAAAATAATGATATCACTCAGGGTTCATTCTTTGTATAGGGCTGATATTTCGACTTTTGATGTCGTATCGCCTCGTGCCAGAGTATACGGAGCTTTTGCGACGCGTACATAGTCACCTTCTATAGTCCATGATGATACTGAGGCATCAGGCCATATTTTTTGTACCTCGAGGATACGAGGATCCGCTGTGAGAAGCTTCGTATTTTTTACTTTTTCGATGAGAGAAGTATCCATTCGCATTATGAGAGAAGTACTCGGATCAATCTCGGGAAGTGGCATCTGACTTCCTGAGAGAGCCTTATATGGAGATTTTATATAGTCTTTATAGTCATCTCCCTCTATAAGTACTCCGAATGCCTTCAGTCGGGCAATCTCATCTTGTATGCGACTATATGTATCGATATCAGCTCATCCTGATGATGACCAGAGCGCTTCGATAGACGGTGTGACAAATTCTATAACAGCATTTATGCTGTCTATGTTTTGCTTAAATTCATCAGCTATCTTGAGCTTTGTCCCTTCTCGTAAATCAGGAGAAAGATATATGGCACCATCTTCGACGACAGTATAGTAGGTATAGAGTGAGTGAGAAAGCGTCGTGATAATATAGTCATAAAATTGCTTTGAAAAACTCATAACAGTCTGTTGTTTTTTGACTGTATCATCTATAGATTCTATATAGAGATTAGAGGCGCGGAAAAATATAGAAAGATACGTATAGGTCGAGCTATCTTCGAGTGTCCCTTCAGAAAGAAGCTGTTTATTTACCTCTGTTTTTTTAAGAATATTGAATGCATAGATAGCAATATCAAAATAGTCTTTCTGATCTATTTCATTTTTTTGCAGGGTTTTTTCTAGTTCGATAGCAGTCGGTCAATATGTATCTATCTTGATCCGATTGTTCGTTCTTTTTTGGGTAAAGAGATTTCGAGAATATATATCAGCGAGGCTCTGGAGAAGGCGAGATTTTCATGAAGTCGGCTCTATACCGATCATTTTCGCTATAGACTCATATATTTCCTGATACCGTGAATTTGCGACTCATCCATAGAGAGCAAATCGTCCATCGAGAAGAAATTGTTCGACTACCATTTTTGCTGTACCATCTTCGATATTGAGTTTTTTAGCTTCTTCATAAAGTTTGCCGATATTGATTACGAGATTATCCGAATTAGCACTCGGATCTACAGCACGTGAGAGAAGTGCTGAGAGCTGAGTCAACATATTATGATTTTGCTTGCTCGGATTGAGAAGAAATGGACTCACAGCATCGTCTATATATGATCATTGATATGCATACTTCTTACTGATGTCACCGATATTTTCTACTTTTTTTCGGAAAATAGTAGAAAGTCCTCGAAAGAGAATCTTGGTATCACCTGGGAGACGGTAATTAAAAAATGTGTCCTGATCATCTCAGATATTGACTCGTGGATTGACAAACTCAAATACTTCTTTTTCAGACTCCTGGAGAGAAAGAATGGTTCGAAAAAGATCTGCATTTTTGAGTGATCGATTTTTCGCAGGGTCAAATCGTATATATGATCCAGGAAATAGTATCATGCTCGTCATTTCTTCTTTCTGATGGAGAAATACCAGTCGCATAACTCCATCGATAGCGTAGATAGCGACTTTTCCATCTGGCTCCTTCCCTATATAAAAACTTCCATTAGTAATCTGATCGAGTCGAAATGCTCATCCTTTATCATGGACTCTATAGGAAAGAAAAAGATCATACAGCGATATAATCCCTGGCACATCAGCTATAATGATATCCATACTACCACTCTCTGTAAGGACTCATGACTGAGATCACTCAGGAGCAAGGTAGAGGAAAGATCCAAGTCTTCCAAAATCCACAAGAATAGGAGTATTTTTTGGTACTTTTTTATTTGTGATATCGATAATTTCTGTTTTCGCATTAAAATAATTATCACTCTCCGCAGTAAGACGCAGAGATGAGTAGGTCGTCTGATCGAGCGTGCGAGTGACTGACTTATCTGAAGCTCAAAATATCAGAGAAAATGTCACCATAGCACCACAAAGACCAAGCGCAAGCAAAAGTGTGAGAATGATAGGAAACCAACGATTCATACAATGTAGAATACCATAATACTCCTCTATTTGCAAATTGTTTACGGGAAACAATCAGTTAAAAAGAGTTTTTTCAGTTGACTATATAAGTCTGTATTTTTTCATAACGAAATAGCAAATTCCCTATTATTATCGAGAGCATTTTGGGTGAAATTTATACTTCCGAGAATGATCTCCTCATCATCACGGAGCATCATCTTCGCATGAAGATAGGGTTTTTTGAGTTGGGCAGACACAAATGCATATTTTTTTCAAGGGTATTTCTCATCAGTATCTCCTTCATCTCTATATGCCTGACAAACTCGGATATCAAAACCAGAGCGAGCCTTCTCTTCGAGTAAAGCTATAATCTCAGGATCAGAGACGGTTTGATTATAGATATACAGTGTTTTTTTAGTTTTTCCGATATTCGAGAGTATCCAGTTTCGCATATTTTTCGGAGAAAGTCAGAGTCGAGGATCTATCCCAAGTGAGAAATATGGAGTAATATGGGAAAAATCTGAAAGAAAAATCTCTTCAAAATTATCCATAAGAGCGCCATCTTTCGAGCAATAGATAAATTCCCTATTTTTCGTAAATGTAGTATAAGACCAGTTTCCTGTAGATACACACCATCTATCATCTATGATCCACATCTTCGCATGAGTGAAAGTATACCGAGTATTATCAGCGTATACGACACTAATTCCCTCTTTTTGGAGAAGGGAAAAAACTGCATCATTGATACGTGGTGTCCTGTAGACATTTCACTCGAGGATGACACGGACATCGACTCACCTTTTATGAGCTGCGATGACACGAATAATAGTCTCTTTCTCTGTCCAGGTATATATCTCGACCCATATTCTTTTCTCGGCATGATCTATATGAGTGATGATATCTTCGAGGGATTTCTCGTCAGGAAGGATAGATAGTTTGCCCTCTAGTGATACTGGAGTAGCTCCAGAAAAAGTCGTAAGTGGACTTTGCTCTCGTCTCATATGATCAGAGTATTCACGAGTACATGAAGAGAAAAGTAGAGAAAAAAGGATCACTATACAACTACACTTCATATAAGTAGGAAAAGTCATACTTTTAGTCTTTAGTGTTCTATTATAGATTTATTCATCCCAACCGACCAATACGGTCGCCTCATCATGAGTAGCGTAGGGAAAATATCGTAGGAGGTATGTATGTATATCTTGACTTGGTGATGCTGAGATAGCATTCTTTTTTCCTAGCTCAGGAAATGGAACTGTGGGAAAAAATACATCTCCCTGCAGTGTTTTGCTGACGATTTCTGTTCCAGCCTCACGAAATAAACTATCATGAAGAAGGCAGATTACATGATTTTTTTTGAGAACTGCGAGAACTCCATGATTTCGAGCCTCTTCATGTTCGAGGATATATTGCCTCGCTTCAGGAAGGAGAAGTGTAGTCTCAGTGACTCCCGGAATGAACTTGAGATGATTCGCTATTTCTTCATATTCATCTTTCTTTTCTGTAGTAGTAAATTCTTTACTTGTATGGTGTGCGTGGAGTTTCTCGATCGAGTCTATATCAGCACGATCATCATCACTATAGCGAGAGAGAGCATTTATGAGGGCATATATTTTTCCCACTTTTGGTACATGGTTCGCTGTGAAGTCACCATCAGATCCAGAAGAAGCTCGGATAAAAAGAGTACCATACTTGAGAAGATATCACATAACACTATTTTTGCTCACAGCACAGTCACGGATATTTCTATAACGTATATTCATCGCAAACTGAGAGAAAATCCCATTTCGCACAGAAAGCGTGATTTTCTGATTTCCTATCATGAGCCATGAGTGTGACCAAAGGTAGTGATCATACCAAGCTATCAGAACTGAAAGAAGCAAAAATACTCATATAGTCCATACCCAGGAGAAATCTGCTACGAAATATGTCACAAAAGCGAAGGGAAGCGCAATAAATCCAATATATTTCAGAGATTTTAGAAGTGGGACGATCCAGTGTTGTCGAGATTTATAGATGATTTTTTCTTCGAACCGCATTTCAGCCATAAGAGAATAAAGTTATGAGTTGTTTGTTATCTAGTAGTATTCTAGTGGTGTCCTCATCAACTATGAGTATTATCATGATCACCCTGATCGTCATGTCACGCATCTTTTTTCCCTGTCGATCACACTTCATGGAACTCTACTCGATAACTCGCATCATCTTTTTTTCGATAAAATCCTACATTCGCGAGATTGTACCATACAGAGAGGAGTGCTGCATTCACGAGATTGGACAGGAGGAGCTTATAGAGCATCAGGACGACACCAAGTGGTATGATTGCATTTTGGTGACTCATCACATAGGAGTAGTACCACGACTTCCGCACGAGTTCCTGATGGGTAGGACCATCCCGAAACCAGGTGAGGATATTGCCGACGCGGAAGACATAGCTCTGCTCTACCATATAGACAGCTACAGCCCCGAGAGTGAAGAGGAGAAAGAGAGAAACAAGCATGAACAAACCTGTATAGAGAGTCGGATGAGTCGGCTCGCTGATAACAAGACCGCCATGAAGTGGGAAGAGTATAGCAAGGACAAAGACAAGATACACTGAGATACTCACGAGAAATATAGAAAATCCGAGTGGGAAAAGTCCACCCTCAGTGGAGAGGGCAGGATTCCCGAGAAGTATGACAGAGAGAAGTATGTAGATACCAAGTCCTATGATAGCACCAAATGCTGCCTCAAAGAGCTGATGTAGAGAGACAAAATAGTAGAGAACCAGCGTCACGAGAAGAGCAAAAATGAGAAGCCCCGCATCGAACGGTGTCACCTGAAATGTCTGTGCGAGAGCGTCGAGGAAAGGCATACAGTGAGTGATTAACAACTAGGGATGATTGTACATATTCGAGAATGAATCGCAAATCAATTTACTTCTATTTCTCTGCTCTCTGTTTTTCTAAGCTCTAACTCCTAATTCCTAAGCCCTACTTGACCTTCAATCCTGTGAGATACGCGATCGCGAGAGCATCAGCAGCGTCATCGGGCTTCGGGATCTCACTGAGCTTGAGTACCATCATGAGCGCCTTCTGGACCTGAGGTTTCTTGGCAAATCCATTTCCTGCGATTCCCTGCTTGACCTGAAGAGGAGTGAACTCTACTAGTGGTATGCCATGAGAAGCAAGAGTATGGAGGACGACTCCTCTCGCATGAGCGACATCGATACCATTGGTGACATTCCGAAGGAAAAACAGTCTCTCTACTCCGCAGACCGTCGGATGATAGGTATCGATAAGCTCTCGTAGATCATTTCCGATCTGGAGAAGTCGCTCGGAGAGTGAGAGCCCTGCTCGGGTCGTGATCACTCCATATTCGATCACACGTGTCACTCTTCCCTCCTTTTCGAGGAGAGCAAAACCTGTCGTCGCAGTTCATGGGTCGATACCGAGGATGATCATGAAGGGATTATATGGAAAAAGTATAAAAATCTGATAAGAATATATTGACTTTATATAAATTAATTGATAATGGATACTATATATAATTTATCTAAAATGAGCAAAAAAAGTTTTTTAAACGCAGCTCTGTCGTCATTAGTCCTCTCAGTAGCGCCATTATGAATGGCTTATGCAAATATAGAATGACAAAAGAGTAGGCAAATGGAACTCGTAAGGGGTATATGAGCTGATAGTAGAATAGAGCATATACTCAGTAGTGGCACTGAATACAAATATACTGGGGAAACAAATCCACTAAATTATAACCAAATTTCTACTAATAAGAGTTATAATCCTCAAAAGCCACACGACGGATTTATCCAGGAAATTAGAGAACAACTTTCTCCTCGCGCAAAAATATATTATAATGCTAATACTGATAAATACACCGCACTATATGCTGGAAGAGAACTCGAATGTGATCCTACAAAAAAGAACCCCCAAGGAACTATTTTATGTATAGAGAAATAACATTTTGAGTAATGCAGTATTATCATTACCAACAGCTAGTACTTCCCTCACTATCTTCGCATCGCTAAACGTCACTTTCTTCTCGTGACGTTTTTTCGAGAAGATTTCTCGACTCATGAGTTCTGAAAATGGGAGGAAAAATGCATCAGAAGTGAGGGTTTGAAGCAGTTCTGGAATGTCTTTTTTCCAGTAATTCACTAAATCTCCTAAAATAGGAGTAAGAGTCTGATTTCCTAGTATCATCTGAAGTATCTGAAATAGTCGCCCGATCGAGAGAGTATAGTTCTTCATGAGGATATTCGCGATATCTCTTTCCAATCCATCCAATTCCCATCATTGCGAGGTACGAAGCAATCCAGTCAATGATAAGGTATCCTTATTTTTCGTTCCTGGATCGCCACGTTCCGTTTTACTTCACTCGCGATGACGGAAACCAGCAATCAGCCTCTCCTCTATCCACGCATCGAGGATCTTCTGATACGCGAGGACGATAGGAAGAGCATCCATAGTCGGATATTTCTGGAGAGTATACCAGTAGATCTCAGCATCGATGAGGCGCTCGAGCGTATATTTGGGCGCATGTTCGAGCATATCACCATACTTTTCCATGATATCTCTCGTGATCATATCGAGTCGCTCTGATTCGAAGCTATTTTCGAAGTGTTTGCGCTGGTTTTTGCGCAGAGATTCTTCACGGATCTTCTTCACCGAGCTCGCGACTTCACGCTGCATCCACTTCTCAGCGAGAGAGAGTCGAGCATGGAGTTCAGTATTTTCCTGGATGAGATCATCTTTCTTCTGCATAGAGAGAGTATAGCATATTCTGGAAGGATTGGCAATATAAAGATGGTATCTTAATTCATTTTTTGTCATCCCGTAGGGATCACTTTCAAAATCAACTTAAGAGATATATGCCTATAGTTCTCATAAGCAAAAGTAAAAGGGGTCCTGCCTTCCGAAGTCTCGTACGGAGGACAGGTTCCTCCGCTTTCACCCTTCGCAGTTTCACCGCTACGGAGAACGGGTCGCTCGGAATGACAAAAGGAAAGTCAATCTAATCCTCACTCGCCTCTCAGAATGTCCGAATGTGAGCCATGATCTCCGCATAGAGCTCGTCGAATCTTTCTTGTGTCTTCGCTTCGAGGTTGAATCGGAGAAGTGGCTCATTCGATGATGGACGGAAGTTCCACCAAGCTCAGTCACCATACTCGAACGTGATACCATCGAAGAGGTCATGTTTCTCATTTTTATATATTTCTCTGAGCTTCGTGATAGATCCTTTCGGGTCTTTCACTTCGAAATTGGTCTCTTCGAGCGTGATATAGCGGACATATTTCTGAATGTATTCACTCACTTTCTTCCCTGACCGTGCGATCACCGAGAGGAATACCATACCCGCCATGATACCACTATCCATGAAATAATTATCCCGGAAGAAGTAGTGTGCCGAGTGCTCTCCTGCGTAGGCGATCGCCGTATCTGACATCATCTTCTCACGGATATAGACGTGTCCGACCATTTCTCGGATATATTCGTTTCATCGCTCGACTACGAAATCTCGAAAATTGTGTGAGGCAACCGCATTTCCGATGAATTTGGCAGATTTCTCGGTCGTGAGGATATGTTCCGCGATGACAGAAGATATGACAGAGGAGTTCACCTGCTCACCTTTCTCATCGAGGAGGATGACACGGTCAGCATCTCCATCGAATATGAAGGCGATATCGGCATGGTGTTCGAGAAGTGCTTTTCGAGCATCGGCACGGTTTTTCTCGAGCATCGGGTTCGGATGATGATTCGGGAAGCTCCCATCGGGATCGAGAAAGAGTGGGATCATGCGAAATCCTGCCTTCAGAGCAAGTGCAGGCATGAATGCTCCTGCAGCCCCATTTCCTCCGTCAGCGACGATCGTATACTGAGAAAAGTCGACATCGTGTCCGACAAAGGAGAGGATATGACTCGTCCAATCTTCGAGAACGTTTCGGTGCTCTATTTTTCCTTGTCCCCGTCATTCCTGCGAAGGCAGGAATCCAGTAGTATCTGGATCCCGGGACAAGCCCGGGATGACAGAAGCCATTTCACTCTGCATGGTTTCCATGATTTTCACCATTTCCACACCATATTTCTTGAAGTTATATGACTCCCCGCTATGAGCGAGGGACTTGAGGCCATTGTACTCTTTCGGGTTATGCGACGCGGTGATCATGACACCTGCTTCGATATCGGTATAGTGACACGTGGCAAATGAGAGCATATCTGAGGATACGAGTCCGATATCGACGATCGTAGCCCCGGCGAGACATGCTCCATGTGTGAATGCCGACTTGAGTTCTACAGCTGAGAGTCGAGCATCGTACCCAAGAGCGATCCGAGTCGTGCCCGTGACTTTCGCGAAAGCATATCCGAGACGATAGAAAAAATCTGCATCAATATCGACTCCGTAGATACCACGAAGGTCATATGAGCGAGAGAGGATAGAATAGTCCATAAGTTGTTTTTAGAAAATTTTATAATAAACTTACATTACCGAAGAGATGGTATTGATGGTATTCCTGGAGGAGGTGAAGGCATCTCTGGAGTATTTGTATATGTATTCGGAATTACTGGAAAATAATAATGAATTTTATGTAGCGCAACATACTCTAGTAATTTATTCTGATAATAGTTATAGCGGAGTATTGGTGCAATATTGTCTGAAGGGAGTATCTGATATCTGATAAGCCATGCTCAAGCATCTTTGATAACATCAGGTGGTAGGATTATATCTTTAGTTTTCGCCAAGAGATCAATTTTCTCTTCAATAGCATCATTACTCAGTCAGAGTATATAGTTGATATCGAGATCTCTATACTCAGGTTGACTATGAGAGATATTATATTTTGCGACAAAACTCTCTATATTCGAGTAGCCAAGGATGATAAAAGTGATAAGAACTATATTTATAAAAATTCATGTATATTTCTTGTTCTCTTTATAAAGATTACAGAGATTGAGAATGAATAATACCATAATACAAAAAACAATATAGACCACGAAAAATCGTAATACCGTCATATGGTATACATCTATATAGAGGAGGATTCTACTAAGAGCCGAATAGGTAATCAGAAGCGTACAGATAAGAAGGAGGTAGAGATTCACCTTGATTCAATTCTCATTTTTTGTGTGAGTTTTCTTATAGAAAAAAAGATAGATACAATAGTTGATAAGAGCTATAATAATAAGCTGATAAAATCACGAATGTATATATTCTCCATAGGAAATTCAGAGATTGGAAAAGTTAGTCGCATCGACAAACCAAGTATATCGAAACTGTATGATCACAAAAATAAGATAGATACAATTGATCCCTCAGAGGATGATATAATTATATATTTTATCGATTTTTAGACTCGGAAGATGTATGTCATTCTCAGTATAGTAAGCATCTTCGAGCGATCGAAAAATAGTCAAAAGAAGCCAGAATATAAATATGATTACTCCTACCCTCATGATGAATCCGAAAGCATCAAGACCCGAAAAAAGAGTCGAAAATACATCCCGAAGAAGTTTCTGAAAAATAATATCTGATGAGAGAAGGAGAGGAACGATAATACACATCAAAATAATAAGTCCATAAAAAGCTTTTAATATAGTGGGTCCATATGTTTTAATATGGTCATTTTTATACAGGTCTTGCCTCACTGTGGAAAGGGCAATATCTGGACGAGAAAATATAGTCGTAAAGATAAAACGCAGAAAATTCCCATCTTTATATGGATATATTCCGAAAGTAAGACCAGGAGAGTAAAGAAGGGCAACGAGTACTATATTCACAAGTATAAGAAGGAGGAGGAAAATCCAAGTGAATAAGGGATTGGTAAAGATGCTAAACCATATACTTAAAACTATCGTAAGCATTATCAGGAGAGGAATACTGGGAAATTTTTTACCATGAGAGAGTATTTTTTGGATAGAGAATGAGACGTCATTTTGAGAAAGTTTGGATCTATTCCTCAGCCATAAGATACAGAGAAATATCATCTGGGAGATAAGAACACTGAATCCAGGAATATTATAATTCGTATGCACGAATGATATATCTACAAAGAAAGCGAGGAGTATGAGAAGAGTGTAAAACATAAAGATATTTTTAGAAAATTTTTATCCACATATCGTGAAAATATACATCATAGTCCGCTATAGAAGACTTGAATTTCGTATACCCAGCATATCCGAGAGACTGCCAGCTATCACGCATGTGGTCCAGGTCACAGTATTTTATTCATTTTTCGTAGGAGTCAAACATCCATCTATCCATCATAGCAATCCCGAGATGGTACTGATGTCCGTCTGCATGGTAAAAAGAGACCCAATATTCACTCGTCGTCCCCTCATCAATAAAAAGTGCTCATGCAAGGGGATTCCCATCTACTGAGATGATATAGATACGATAGTCGGTATCAGTCTTTTCAAAGAGTTTTCTCGTGAGACGGAGGCGAAATGATTTCTCACTATCGCGAACAGGAGTACGCTCATAGAGTTCGAGAAATTCATCGAGTGTAGCATCATCTCTGATAGTTATCTTTCACGTCTCGATGTGTTCGAGGACTTTGCGCCTGTGTGCACGAGCAGATGACGACCACTTCGAAGCATAATCAGGACTATCGAGCACAGAAAATGCCGTGCGAGAAGCGTGGATATCATACTTCGTCCACCACTTCGGCACACGCCACCAGCCTCATGGTTTCTCTGTTTTTCTCATGGGAGTCCACCATACGATACCGTGACGGATACCGTATTTCTGTAGCTCTTCTCGAGTCAGTTCATAGTCTATCTTCTCTGCTGTGATACTCCAGAAGCCAGGAAACATCTGAAATGCAGAGAAAAACTCCCCACGCTTGCCTACATGCTCGGTGATATACGATCGGAATCGCTTCAAGTAGTCAAAAAATACCCTCGAACCTGTGCGATAGTAGACGAAATCTTCGGGAATGTCGTATCTTTTTATGGTTTGCATTTTTAAATTTGTCATGCCGTAGGCATCTCTTTCAAAATCATCGTATTTAGATTTTATACATTTCTTCTCATAAGTGAAGGAAAAAGAGATTCCTTCGTTTCACTACGGAATGACAAAAGTGAAGAGTCTATAAATTCACGATAGTATAGCTCCTCGCATACCCGACTCACTTCTGTGTGACTTTGCCCCAGGGGATAATGTGTCTCGCGATAGTACCAGCATACTGGGAATATGGTGCGAAGCTATAGTAGTTCTGATCGACAACGACTATCCCTGTAGGATTGCCTCAGGCATCACGGGCGATATCGAGGAGTATTGCTACATGTTTCCTATTGGCTGTTGCAAGAGAGTAGTTGGGCTTCCCGTCGAAACACGCGATCACGAGTCACTCATACTCAGAGGGGAGATGACTCTCTGGAGTCAGGACGAAATCCATGAGAGACTGCCCTGGTTTCCACTTATCTGTCGCTGTATTTCTCTTATCCGATACTACCTTTGCGAATGCGGCACACTGCCCTGCATACTGAGGTCACATAACACTCTCAGAAAACTGTGGATATATACCTGTAGGAGTATATGATACAGTTCCAGGATTCGGTGAATATGCCATGAGAGTCAGATACTCCATATCCACTCCAGGACTCCCTATGGTCAGGATCGAGCCACTTGGCACGACTCCCTCTTTCCAGTACCGTTTCGGTATACCAGAGAGAAATGGGAGGACATTCGCATAGGGAGATTGGAGAGATTGCATAAGAAAAAAATTTTAGGAATTCTGACTATTTTCCATAATAATTCATGCCCATAATTCACTCTTTCATGAACTATTATAGTGCTCTTCTATCTTGTCTAAAATTCACTGATCGACTTGTCGTCTTAAGTGTTGTAAAAACCATAGATAGTTAGTATTTGTGGAATCAAGCAAATACTCTTGTGCAACACTATTAAGCATATCATTTCTCTCCTGAGGAAAAGCAACTCTATAAAACTGTGAGAGTGCTGATTTAAGAGTAGGCATGAGTGATTCATCCTTCAACATCTGTATATAAAAATGTTGAATTATTAAAATTTTATAGCTATCTAAATAAGGAAAATTTGTCTTACTTAGTACCCTATCTTTTAAGATTTTAAAATAAGAATTATCAAGTCTTCTTGTGGCAAGAGTAGTAAATGAATTCACTATTTCTTCAGGATATTTTTCTAGTCTTTTAAAAATATTCTTGGTCTCTTCTTCTTGGATTCTATTATATAAAAGATTTGCCTTTCATTCTAAAGCTGATTTTATTTCATTCTCTATATTCTCTGCAGAATATTGGATCTTAATAATTCTATTTTCTGCTAATGCTATCTTCTTAGAAATCCAAGAAATATAAACTCAAAATAAGATGGCAACTATTCCAAATACTAAAGCAAAAATTGCTAGTAAATTTTGCTGTTGGGAAATTCATTGACTAGAAATAGAGGTGATTTTATTAATAGTAGATTCCACCTGAGAGTTTAATTTTTCTTCAAATCAAAGGGGAATTTTATATTCAAGAATATCCATTCTTTGAGATAATTCATTTATAGCAGGATCGACTTGATTCCCACTATCGGCATAAGCCTGATAGAAAGAAATAAGAAAGATAGTTATAAATAAAAGTTTTTTTATCATAAAAGTAAAAGTTGTAATATTTCTTAAATCAACTTCTCGAACTCCTCCACCATCCTCTCCACTTCTGCAAGTCATGCTTGATAGAAATCTGCAGAAGCAATGTCGATACCATAGCGACCGAGGATATCTCGTGGGCGCTCGCTACCACCTGATCTGAGGATATCTTTGTAGTCCTCGACAGAGAGAGATTTCTCTACGTGCACCTTATGATAGAGTGCGAATGTGAGGAGATTCCCGAATGCATATGCGTAGCAGTAGAATGGCGTGTGGAATATATGCGGGATCATAGACCACCCACTCTCGTCTTCGGCTGGCACATCGAATGCGACCGCTCATTCGTAGAGCTTCTCTTGCTCTCCTCTCCAGAGATTATTGAGGTCTTTGTACGTGAGCTCGTTGCCTGAGTGGATCTGTTCATGCACCTGTCGTTCAAAGGTCACATAGTTCACCTGGCGGAATATCGTCGCGAAGATATCTCCGAGACGTTCATTCAGGTATTCTCGATATTCCTCTGCGGATACGAGCGATTTCACTTTCTCACCGAGAAGCATCTCAGAAAATATCGAAGCCGTCTCTGCCATAGAGAGTGGAGAGTCATAGACAGGGGCTTCCTGTACCTGTGAGAGGTGACCGTGTATAGCATGCCCGAGCTCGTGAGAGATCGTCGAGACATCGCGGAGTTTACCAGTGAAGTTCAGGAGGACAAATGACTCGTCTCCCTTGCGGTAGCTCGCGAAGGCTCATCCGCGCTTCCCTGCCCGTGGGAACACATCGATACGCTCTTCTTCGATCATACGCTTGGAGTAGTCGTAGAAATCAGGATCGAAGTCCCGCATGACAGAAAGATGAAGGTCATACGCCTCTTCGAAAGTGAAGTCCTTATCTGACTTTCCGAGAGGAGCACCCGTATCCCACACGGAGAAATCAGATGTGAGAGAGAGCATCTTCGCCTTCGCACGGAGAAATCTCGTATAGATCGGATATGCCTTCTCGACTTCCGAGAGGAGCGTATCGACCACTTCGTCATCCATCTCTTCAGAGAGATTGCGCTGAGCCATGACATTTTTCCCATAGCCTCGCATCGTGATCTCTGATGACCAGTCCTTGATGATAGAGGTATAGATATTCCCGAGCGCTATCTGATTTTGCTTCGAGTTATAGACTCTACGGAGAGATCTATATGCCTCTTCTCGTATACCCCTATCTGTATGCTGACGATAGCTTCGTACTTCTTCTTCAGTCATTTTTTTCTCTTCACCTCCGATATTCATAGTGAATTCATAGGAGCCGGTGAGCTCATCGTGGAGAGATCCTGCGAGTCCGAGAGGACGAGACTTCATATTCAGGACGTACTCTTCGCGCTCTCCGAGGATGTGCTTGATACCCTCTGCTGTACCGACGAGATCATTTCTATACTTCACGAGTTTCGGATCCCGAGACCACGTCATGATACGATCATGTCCGATCTCTTTCCATCCCTGGGCGATGAAGAGAAGCTGATTCGAAGCCTCAGTCGAGATATAGTCGATCTCTCCCATCTTCTTCGTCACGTCGAGATCCTGTGTATCGAGAGATGATCTATAGAAGAGATAATAGCTCGGCTTGCCGAGACGATACGAGAAGTCCGTATAGTCAGTATAGAAACCCATGATCTCTTCTGGAGTCGTGAATTTCGCGAAAGTTTTCTCATATTTCGCACGGAACTTCGCGGTCTCAGGAAGGATATCTGCGATATCATCGGCAAGACGCGGGTCATCGAGACCAGTATAGAAGTATCGAGCAAGGTTCCAAGAGGTAGGATAAGACATAGGAGAAGTGGTAATAATATGCGAACAGTATAATAAAATTCCCCTCTTTTGGAAGGGAAAAGTATTATTTTTCTATCTCGGTAAATCTCTCCACCATCTTACCATCTTTTTCTACGATGTCATACCAGAGGGAGAGTGGTCTCACCGCTCCAGGATAGCCAAAAACCCATGAATCCTCGGGAACTCTATAAAGCGGTCGATAGACGACCATAGCTTCATGGGTCTCTGAGTGGACGAAAGTACCTATGACCTCATAGGTATGATCATCTCATCCAGCGGATTTATAGTGGCGCCAGTGAGAGCCAGGAGTAGGCTTTTGCATAGAGTGGAACTTATAAGATATCCTTAGGATTGACTCAGGAATCAAAGTGAAATGTCTCCATACCAAGCTTTTTTGCGGGAAGGAGATTAAGCTCTTTATCGTCTATAAAAAGACATTCTTCTGGTAAAAGGGAATAATCATTGAGAAGAGTATGATATATCCCAATATCTGGCTTACTCGATCATGCCACACAACTCTCGACTACACCATCAAAAAGATGAGTAATATTTTGTCTCTCGAGAAATATAGGAAGTACACCAGGAGTAATATTGGAAAGAATATACAGACGAAATCCGAGTTGTCGAAAGACGGGCAAAAGATGGAGAAGTTTCTCGCTCGGAGAAATAATAGCATTGATACAATCTTCTCTTGTCTTACCTATACTTGATGCACACATAGCTTCGTATATTCACTCGGATACTGATACATGGGATTCTTGTATCATAGAGCCATACTGACTCATAAAATCTGCATAATCAATACTCGGATCGAATCTATATAAAACCTCCTTAAAGCTCCCAAGTGTATTGAGCACCCCTCAGAAATCGAAGACAACATTTTTTATCATAAAGTATATATAATAATTATTTCTCTAACACTGCCTTTATACGCCTCACTCCCGCTGAGCTCGACTCTTCTTTTATGATTTTAAATCTTCCCATGTCAGCAGAGTTCTCGATATGTGGACCTCCACAGAGCTCTCGAGAGTAGACTGTGCCATCGGCACCGACCATGGAGTAGACCTTCACGATGTCAGGATACTTTTCCCAGAATGATCCTTCGACTCCTGTATTTTTCGCTTCGGTTTTGTCCATATTGCTCATCGTGACCGTGAGTCCTGCTTGTATAGAAGCATTCACATAGTCTTCGACTGCCTTGAGTTGCTCTGGGGCGACTTTCTCAGGATGAGTGAAGTCGAAGCGAAGACGCTCAGCCGTGATATTGGACCCTGCTTGGTGCACACCACTTCCGAGGACCTTTCGAAGTCCTGCGAGCATGAGATGACACGCCGAGTGCAGATTTGTCGTCTCTTCGGAATGATCCGCGAGACCCCCTGCGAACTTCCCTGCTGCAGCGGTACGAGACAGATCTGCATGAGCCTTCGCACTTTCACCGAAATCATGAGCAAATACTTCCATCTCAGATTTGAGCTCTGGTCTTACTTCATAGAGTTTCTCTCGGAGGATCTCGATATTCGCGATTCACTCAAGTCCTCCATGACCCTTTGCGATATGTTCGAATATGATTTCTTCTGTCATTTCTCGTGGGAATCCATACGTCTCGAATATCCAGAATGCTTTTTTCCCATCGATCTTTTCTCCAGAAGAAAGTATCTTCTCAATCTCACGCTCACCACGTTCGAGGGTACGACGGAACTTCTCTTCTTCTTCATGCAGTGACTTCAGGATAGCATCTTTTTGCTCGAGAAGCTTCGGGTAAGCACTCGCATAGTCGGATATCACCACTTCCGCGAGGACATGGGTGAAGTTCTCAGAGAGATCGAGTCTACGGCCAGCACGGATAGCACGACGGATAAGACGACGGACGAAATATCATGCATCGACATTGGACGGAAATGCTCCATCTCAGATGAGGAATGTCGCAGCGCGAAGATGATCCATGATAATACGAAATGCTCATGTCTCACTATACTCTCCCCCGTATGTCTTTCCTGAAAGAGTTTCGAGAGCAGTACGAATAGTATCGAACACTCCTGTCATGAATATATCGGGAGTATCATACATCGCCATAGCGATACGCTCGAGTCCCCCACCGAAGTCTATATTTTTCCCAGCAAGTTCATGGAAGCCGTCAGATTCTTTTTTATAGGCCATGAAGACATTGTTCCCGATCTCGAGGAATCGTCCACAATCACAGTTCACATGACAGGGAATATCTTTCCATATAGAATGCTCATGGATACGCTTCTCTCCATCAGGATCGAAGTCCCAGAACATCTCTGAGTCAGGACCTCCAGGCTCTCCTACTGGCATCTTCGCAGGGACTCCGGCACGAGACCACCAGTTTTTCCGATCCTCGTAGAAGAATATCCTCTCGCCTGGCTTCATACCATGAGTCGCAGCACTATCCGAGGTGCGAGCCTCGATACCGACAGAAGCAAAAAGACCCTGCCAGAGAGTGGCAGCCTCATCATCGCGGGTAATCCCAGCATCTTTGGAGCCATTATGACAGGTGATATAGAGCTTCTTCGGATCGAGTCCGAGCTCTACGATCAGAAATTCCCACATCCATGGGATTTGCTCAGCCTTGAAGTAGTCTCCGAGCGACCAGTTTCCGAGCATTTCGAAAAATGTCGTATGACGATTGTCCCCGACTTCATCGATATCGACCGCACGAAAACACTTCTGTGAGTCAGCGATACGAATCCCGAGAGGATGTGACTCACCGAGGAGGTACGAGATCATCGGTTGCATACCAGAACCCGTAAAGAGTGTCGTCGGATCATTCTCTGGGAGAAGTGGGGCTGATGGTATGATAGCATGAGATTTCGAGCGGTAGAAATCGAGATAGCGAGAACGGATAGTCGTAGCGAGAGTCATGGGAGAAAAAAAGAAAATAAACTTTAGATTATAGGAAAATAGGGAGGATATAAGAAAATGATGGGACAAATCTAGTAGGATTTCCAGAAAATTCTCTTTTAAGATTTTCTGGAGTGATCCACCTGAGAGACTCTAATTCATCTTCTTTGATACGAAAATCATTGATGGGTAAATCGATTGTCGAAGTAAACCACTGAGTAAAGTGAAGATAACCTGATTTTGTTTGTGTTTTTGGTCCGAGTACTAGAACAATTCATGATACACCGATTTCTTCTTCTGTTTCTTTTATGATATTAGATTCATAGGTTTCATCCTTTTCCACTGTTCCTGCTACGGCAGGTCACCAGAGAAGTGGATGATGCTTTTTTGTTCTATGACGCTGAGCAAGAAGTATTTCTCACTGAGTATTAGTCACCCAAAGGGCTGACACTCTATATCTATCTGTGAGTTCCAATGAGCCTCTCATTTTATACTCGATAATGTTATCATCCGCGTCTACTATAGGTATGAGTGACATAGAGCCACATTATAGAGAAAAGGAGAAAAAAATCCACCTAAAGTGAGTGGATTCTAGATGAGAGTAAGAAATATGAGGAAAATAGTACTTATTTCTTTCTTGAACTAGAAAAAATAAGAAATAGAAGCACTCCGAGTGAGACGAGCATAAAAAACAGCATATCGATATGAGAAAGCGCGATAACAGGAAAAAGAAGCCCATGAGAATGCAAAAATGCAGTGAAAATATCGCGAATATATACCTGTGAAATACTCATCAGTAGGAATGCTCCTCCTACTCAGAGGGCGAGAAATATATATGACTCACTATAGATAAGGATATGCTTATACAGTGGAGATATGCCATATACTTGGGCAAGTCTGGACATAGAGTGTCTTTCACGAAAATATCAAGAGAAAAGAAGAAAAAGAAGAAAAAATATAATGCTCAAGAAAAATCCTCAAATACCAAAAAGTGAAAGAAAAAGTGCTTGATACTGACGATCTCGCTTCGCTATACTATCTTGATCGAAGACTATATTTAGGTCCTTATAGCGGGACATAATGATATCACGAGAAAGTGGATCTTTCATATACGCGACGATCTTGTATGGTTGCCGGAGAGACATCTGTATTTCTCGAAGTCTACTCTCTACCTGTCTTTCAGAGGCTACGATCCCAAATCATGGATAGTCTCAGTCAACACTGACGATGCTTCCCGTCAGAGGCGATGCAGCAGGAGTCCCGAGAGAAAACATCTTCGAAGCGCCGAATATCAGAGAAACTTTTTTCCCTCTGAGGAAATCCTCATCCAGAGTAGGAAACATAGGGTGAGATCAGGCAAGCTCGAGATTATAGTAGTGGAGCATCGACGGGGAAACTCCGAATCCTGAAAGCTCTCCGAAAGAGTCACGAAGAGAAAAAACTGGCACATCTGTATCAAGATGAAATGAAAAAATATCAAATCATCCAAGAATATTGGTATCGACAAAGGAGAAGCTCCGTGTTCGAGAAAATATCTCATCACTCTCAATCTCACTCTCTAAAGAAGGAGGAATACCCCCAGAATCGCGTGAAAGTATATCGAAAAAGCTCGATTCACTCGTCAGTATGACTCTTTTCGAATCTATAGTATTTGGACTATAAAAATCGAGAAGTGAAACTGTATTTCGGTATATCAGAACAAAGCTACAGAGAAGAAGTGAAAAAATAATAATGATACAAACAATACCGAGATTGCGCATCTTCAGGGAAAAAATATGATGAAGAAGAAAGGAAAACATACTATGAAAGAAGTAAAAAAGTACCGTTTTCACAAATATATCTACGGTCTACGATATGATCGAATTTTTCTGAGTGTGATACAAGTATGAGGGTAGGGTTGGTTTCTCTGAGGTAGTCCGAAAGAAGGACTAAAAATTTCTCAAACAAAGCTCGATCCATATGAGAGCCAGGCTCATCGAGAAACAGTATCGTACTTTTATAAAGAAGAGCTCGGATAATATTGATACGGTCACGTTCTCCGCTAGAGAGGAGAGCTATCTGAGAGTGGAGAAGATGTGTGATAGCGAGCTCTTCAAAAAGTCGGCGTTGCCACTCTGGATCATAGGTAAGTCCTGCGAAAGTATGAGGAAAAAATATATTTTCCTCTACATTGAGTTCCTCGAAAAAAAGTGGCTCAGAAAAAGTCATACCGATATGCTCTCTTCGGAGTAATGAAAAAGCCCTTGAAGTAGTCAGAACAGCTCGATCTTCATGACGGTATGTGATCGATCACTTATCAGGATATATCAGTCATGCGAGCATATGGAGAAAGGAAGTCTTACCAGATCATGAAGGACCAGAAAGGACTATCTTCTCACCGGAGGAGAGAGTAAAATCAGGAAGAGAAAAAATTTTCCTATGGGAATATGAGAGTTCAATATCTTTACATATTATGCTCCATAGAGGATTCTTTATATTATTTCTCATAGTACTCTTATAGGTTTTTGGGGGTATCGGGAGATATGTCTACTGGAACTGCAGGAGTCACAGAAAGTGCTATATTTTTTCTCCTTTCTCTGATGATATATGCACCTCACCCGAGGATCATGAGCAAAACTACTACTCATACGATGATAAAAATATCTTTCGATGGAGAAATACTCAGTCAGCCTGACTCTCAGGAATGAGATTTTTCTCGAAATATTCGCGAGCTAAATCCTATCTCATCATCACCCATATTTAAGGAAAATGTGAAGTTTCTTAGGAGTGCTTCTTTCCCTGCAAAAGCTCTATCAAGTTGTACTATAAGCTCAAGAGAGAGTATATCTTGAAGACTTGCTAAATCCATAAAATCCTCAAGAGGAATACCTTTTTCTGTAAGAATATCTTTCGGAAGGGCTTCTTCGGAAATGAGATTTTGCCACATCTGGAGAGTAGATCATGAGAGGGTTAGATGATCTTTCTCATCGATACGCACAGAGATTCATTTCTCATTTTCCGAGATACGGAGTCATCCGATTGTATAGGAAAATGGTTTTATATTTTTCCCAAGACGCTTATCCCGAGTAGATGAAGCATGAGATAAGGAAAGAAGTGAAGTGATACTCTGAGAACCGATGATGTCAGCATCGAGATAGGAGGCGTATCTCGGAAGTGAAGATTTATTCTTCTCATAGAGCCCTCGAATATCGACTGAAGCTGACTCACCATCAAAAAGTGCGAGAAAAAACGATCATTTTCAGGCAGTATGAGTATCTATAATACGTTTTTTCTGTATATCTCATGATTTCGCAGTATCGATAATACGCCGAATAGTAGAGCGATTTGGTGCGAGAAAAAAGAAGTCATCGACAAATGTATACGCGAATCCGATCTTTCAGACAAATGGTATTGGTATAGCCTCTACGTAGTAGATTTTCTTATCACTATAGTCTTCGATCAATGGTTTCGCGAGAAAATTCCCGATTCCACCTACTCCAGAAGCACTCCCTCACCCCATTTCATCCATCATTTTCTTTCGGATGATTTCGATAAGCTCTTTTCATTTCTCTTCATTGACGACCTGGAGAGAAAAATATGCATCTATTTTTTCTATGTTCCATCCATCGAGAATATCCGATGGTATATTTCCGAGAGTGAGTGCTCACTCTCAGCCGAGATAGTCGAGTATATTTTTCCCATCGAGTATCTCTTTGTTAAATTCCTGAAATCACTCTGCGATCTCAGCATTCCCACTGATTTTTCACTTGATTTTCTCCGGATCAATACCAAATACCAGAGATAGAAGACCCATGCGGATACGAGGATTGCTCACGAATGAGAGTGAATCCTTGGTCACTCACTCGAAGAGATCCTGCATAGAGGCAAGCTCAGAGTCAGCAAGATGTGGTATAGGTGTCATGAAAAAATCAATCTCCATACCATCTCCATAACGATTCAATACTATACCCATAGGGTCAAGGCTCGCCCTCCATGTATCACGATATTTGAGGATGTTTACTTTATAATCCTCGAGCTCTCATCGAGTGATTTTTGCGAGATCATAGCTCACTTCAGAAAGAGTTTTTCGAGACTTGATACTCCCTATACGACTATCTGAGATAATGCCATCAGCTATGCTATATCGCGTGAGATCGAGGCTCTGAGGCAGAGTATCTTTGAATGCACGCAGAAGAAGGTCGATATTTTCTCCCTTTTTTGAGAAAGCATCCTCATAGGACCATGAGAGCTCTTGAAGTTGGGAAAGTATTTTTGTATCATGATATTTGCGATAGTGTGTGATATAGGTCTCGAGTGAGAGCATTTTTTCGAAAAATGCATCCCCGACAAAGAAGAAGGCATCTCTGATAAGAGACGATTTTTTGATCCAAACATAGTGAAAATCAGGAGCATCAGAGAGTGAGTCCTCCTTCTTGAGATTCATCAGTCGATCGATATTTACCTTCGAACTCGAGATATAGATATACCCATCTTTGGATCCGACGACTCGAGCTTGTGCTGTAGGAGAGAGGGCTGTCTTATCAGCCTCAGAGATGATCATAGTGATATCAGGTGCTGTCATATCAAGATTATCCACGACGAGGACCATCTCATTTCGGAGATTTTTTTCGAGAGTAGTAAATTCCTGAAGCTCGAAAAAATCTTGTAGTGCTTTTTTTACCGTAAGAGAGACATCTATTCCCGATATTCGTGTAGAAGTATTGGACTCTACTGAAAGAAGTGCGAGGAGATCTTGTGGATTTTTCGCATAGAGGACCATGCTATCTCGCGGTACATGAGAAAAAATCAACGGAATCTCAGGGAGAGTCATACCAGACATAAGTGCGACATAGTCTTTTTTATCTGTTATGACTTCACTTTCTCATTCCCCGATCGTTCCTATATACGTGATATCGAAACTTGGATTCCCATTTCGAGTAGTTTTTTGATAAGTGAAGTACTTCTTAAAATTATCAAGCCCTCGAGGAAGATAATTTGTATTGAGCTGATCTATATTGTCAGGATAGGTTTCTCTATCAGCATAGTATGCTCACATAGCTGATATAGTATCTCTCATAAATGATGTTGCGGCAGTACACTGAGATCGTGCCATATAAGATGTACTCTCCATACACGGCAGTCTTCCATTTCACTCTTCGAGTACCCTACTCATAGTTGCTTCTATTTTTTTATCGAGCTCAGCCTGAGCTTCCACGAGAGTAAAATTATTTTTCTTATAAGAAAGTGTGTAGCTAATATTTTCTACATTTTTTTGAAATTCTTTTTTATAGAAGGTCATCTCATCGAGCAGTCTGACCATATCATTTATAGTCCGTGATACCTGCTCATTCTTATTAATAAGATTATCTTGTTTTGCTGTAGCTAATATTCTATCCAGAAAACTGATCGTGCTATCGATATCATAAAGATTTGGAGTATCACGTATTTTTTCTATATTCAGAAATGATGCTCTATAGTTATTGAGGGTCGGGTATGGGAGGATAGTATCGAGAAAAATATTGATATCGACAGGATTAGGGAACTGATTCGTAATCTTAGTCGCCTGCGTGAGATTTCAGCTTATCTGATAGTCGATTTCTCCAGTGAGAGTAGCGATTTTTACGCTCAGGCCATTGAGATAGATCGTCTCGAGAGTGAGCTCTTCCGGAGTTGGAAGATATATATTTGATATTTTCTCATATGGACATGCTAAATATGTGTTTACAGTATTTTTTGAATTACAATTTTGTCTTTTCATCTCTTGGATTTTTGTCTCTATCGCGCCGAGCATACCAGATGTCTGAGTATTTTCTGTAAAATCCAGACCAAAACTTGCTCACATGAGCTCAGAGGCAATATTTGGTGTTGAAGAGGAAAAAAGTGAAGAGATTCATCCCAGAACTGGGGTTCCTACTGGTATACTATTGAGACGATCGAGGAGGTTGCCCGATGATGTCACACTTATATCACCCCCATACGAGTATGTATATGATGAGAAAAGTTTAGTATAAAATCACTCATTTCCTGTATAGGTATCTACGAGGATATACTTGAGCGCTTTTTCAGTCACACTCGTATATCTATAGTTCGGACAGAGCCAGCCCGAATCTATACATTTCCCATAGGACTTCTGCCGCCCAAGGGTAAAGGTAGAAGATATGATCTCTTCGAGTCGATCAAAACGTTCTCACTCAGGATATACAAGAGGACTACGCTTCTCTGATGGAGAACTGGTATCATCTACTGCGAGAGAGAGTGGTGTATACTGTATGAAAAGCATACAAAAAAGTATCCCTACAGCAATAGATTTTTTCATAAATAAAAGGAGTTAAAATAGATACGTTTTACGAGAATTACTTTCGTTCTTTTCTAATGACACTCGAGAAGAGAGAGCCAGATGAGCTCTCTCGACGAGCAAGCTCATCGACACGATAATACGTCCTTGCTTCACTGAGAGGGAGAGCGGTATCTATGAGTCCAGCGGCATAGACGAGTCCATCCGAGTGTGATGGAAGTATCGTATAGCGGTTCCATGGGAGCTTATCACTTCGCAGAGCGTTCGCATGGACGAGGAGACTCGTAGTACAGTTGTTCCAGAGTGTATTGTAGAACTCAGGCTCATGAGAAAGCTTATCTGTACGGATGAGCATAGATCGAAAAAGTGCTTGAATTTTTGCTTTCTCTGTCTTTATCGGGTACATATAGACGTTATTTTTTCGATAGTTGGTACGGAGTTTTATGATATCATCTTCATCTGCGATGACATACATAAGTTCGAACTGATTGAGTATTCCTTTCAGTGCATCGAAGTCCTCTCATCGCTCCTTACGCACTTCTCAGGATATGACTATATGCTGCCCACCAGAAAAAGTAAATGAAAGCATAGTATGAGCAGGGCCGTCATGGTCAGAAAAAGGAGTGATCAAATAGTGTAGACTCTCGATCTCATCGAGGTTATACTCAGCATCGTAGTAACCTGGAGTAAATTCTTTATCCGTAGTCCAGAGATGATTACGGACATTTTTTATGAGAGCAATATTCCCTGACCATGATACTGCAGGGAGTATAGACTCAGCGAGCGTCCAGTCACGGAGATTCGATGGTTTCTGTGAGAGCCACCAAGCGAGTCATATAGTCAGAGATATGATCAGAGTAACGAGAAATAGTCGCTCGAACCAATACCAGAGAAACGTTATAAATAACCAAATATATGTAAATGCATGGGAAAGTATGGCAAGGATTCGAGAAAAAAAGTTTGGACTTTTTTTATTTCGTACTGGTCTGTCCATGGGAAAGAAAGATAATAATAAGCGTTTTGTTTATTCTTTTGTATTTTCACCGAGATATCACTTCACCTGAAGAAAGTATGAAAAAATCATGAGCATACCACCGACGACCATAAGAACTATGATTTTCTTATCCATAGCCATAGTGTCAAGATCGTAGAGTCCGATCTTCCCTACCGTGAGAAATAAGAGGAGGAGTCCCAAGAGCTTCTCGCTTCGATGTCCATGTCCCCACTGTACTCCCATCATGATCATCCCTATAGAGAGTATGATCCACCAGAAAGTCGTACCGATAGCACGAGGACCTCATTTAGCAAACTCAATACCTATGTCATTACAAAATGTAATAATCATGAAATTCACGACCAATAAAAGTGATGTATAAGCGAGTATAACGAGAAGAAATGAGGGACGATCAACTTTTTCCTTTTTTTGTATTTCTCGGCTCACAGAAAGTGCGAGAAAGTATCATGCTATAGCAAAAAGTCCGTTGATAAAGTCCCAGTTCATGAGGAGTCATCCATCTATCCAGAAGTGTTCACCATCAGCGACATGTGGGATAAAATTCGAAAGAAAGTAGAGGAAACTGAGGAAAAACCCAAAAGTAAGCCATACACTTCAGAGTCGCATGAGATTCCCTCGGTACGCATATTCTTTCTTTATGAAGCTATACGCGATGAGGAGAAATCCCGGAAGGATGAAAAAAGCAAACTGAAAATTGAGAGAATCAATAATCTTGATTCAGCCTATTATGATAGCTACGATAAGAGCTACTCATGAAAATATATGGAGAAATGCGAGCATTTCTTTGGGTGTTTTTCATTGTATATTCGCCATCGGAGAGAGGAGGATAGCAGGGATAAGTCCGATAATAGCAAAAAGTGTAGGATATGAGATGAGAGAATCAGGAGTACCATATATTTCTATGAGAGAGAAGAGTCCTCCTACACCCGTAAAGGCTATAGCAGCAAGGAGTCTCTCTCCCTTATTCCCTTCGAAATAGTATATCAGCGCAAATATAAGCCCGATATACGAGACGAGGAGAGTCGCATAAACATGCCAATCTCCAAAGAGTGTCCCTATGGCAAATACGAGAGCAAGGAGTGCACCGACATAAGCAGCTATATGCTGATATCGAGAATTCTCTCGTGGTCGAAGTACATACCAGGCAACGAAGTATGAGAGAGAGATGAGAAAGTATGCTACGACTTCATATGGGAGAGTCAGCGACACCAGGAGATCTTTCTGAAAGAGAAACCATACGAAAGGTAGGAGATACCCCAGAGATATCCAGAGCTCATCTTTCGAAGCGAAATATCGGGCGGAGTAGGCTATAGCAGAAATACTCATGATCACGAGAACGAGGAGAAGGATAAGAGTAAAATTGGTACTATTAAAAAATCAAGCTCCTACACTAGTCCCCTCGTATGCGAGAGCGTAGAGGGTATAGGTACCAAAGAAGAGTCCAGCAAGATTGAGTGGTATAAGATCATGGATAGCGATCTCTTTCCCGAGGAGAAATATCACGATATTGACAGCAGTAAAGTATATCAAATAGGCATTGAAAGACATATTCAGTGCCCATGTATCATTTTGCCCGATAACAAAAGGCGTGATATAAGCACCGAGGATACCGAGTATGAGTATTACTTTTGATTTGCGTAGTGAAGCAAAAAAAGCAACAGCAAGAGTAAAAATAAATGCCGTGACGAGAGTCGCAACCTCAGGTATAACAGCAGGTATAATACCTTGTACAGCATCTACCGTGCGAGATCCATAAATCAGAGTCCCATAGAGGAGGAGGATACCAGAGCCTATGATGATATCAGCAAAGTATTTCAGCTTATCAGAAAAGGAAAAAGCCGTCCCGATAATAGCAAGAGATACAAAAAAGCCTATTCCGAGACGCATCGGTACTTCCATATCTTTCCAGACACTCGTATATATGAGATAGCCAAGACCTACAGTAAAAAGCATCGCTCAGAGTATCGGTATAAATTTCGCGATAACCATATCGATCGTGAGTCATTTTTGGACTTCCATAGGAAAAAAATGAATAATAAACGTCTCCTCCTCTCGGGTAAGACACAAGTAAGAATAATTTTTTTATACAAAAATACAAGTATCGCCTATGTATTTCGTTTGACATTATTTTTTATAGAAATCTAACTCTTCTTTATACAGATAAAATACTCTTCGAAGCTCCTATCTCGACAGGCTTTGGGCTTAAAACGAGATACTTTCTGAAAATTTTCCTTCAGAGGAGCCATGAGATCGTTCACATCTTCTCAGACGAATACTTTGAGTACGAGATTTCCTCATTTTTTCAGAAATACTTTCGCCACTTCGAGGATAGCGAGATTGAGCTCTACTGATCGATACTGATCTACTCCAGTCATACCTGTAGTCGCAGGTGCGATATCAGATGTGATAAGATCGAACTCTGCGATACCGAGAGAATCGAGAAAAATCCGAATCTTCTCGAACGCAAAAATATCCTCCTGAAGCAGATAAATATTGGGAAATCAGAAATTGGGATCGATCTTCTGGATGTCTATACCGACTACCTTCCCTTTTTGGCCTATGATTTTCGCGATCACTTGGAGAAAACTTCCAGGTGCCGCTGCGACATCGAGCACATTCATATTTGGCTTTATCACAGAGAATTTTTCTTGTATCTCGAGCAGCTTGAATGCACTCCTTGCTCGATATCCGAGTTTTTTAGCCTTCTCGAAATAAGGATCATGGATGATAAATGGCTTTGGCATGACGATAGACAAAAAATTTTGACTTCCCGACGAAAAAACATAGTATGACCTGTCCGAAATCTTTCTAGAAGAATAGAGAGACGGGCAAAAAAAGCAAATAATTTTTTTATGACCGATTCTCCTACTGGTACATACCTCATCATGGATCTCGAAATGACCGGACTGAATCCTTTTCAGCATGGGGTCATAGAGGTGTGAGCTGTCATCATGAATGATACTTTTGATATGATCGGGGATTTCTATATGGATCTCTGTCCGCCTGATAACGTCATCATAGACCCGAAATCCCTCGAATACAATGGCTTCACTCTCGATCGTATCGCTCTCGGAAAGTCATATGAAGAGTTTTGTGATTACTGGGACTGATTTCTGAGTACATATTTCCCTGATGGGAAAAAACCGATTATGGTAGGTCAGTTTATCGCGGCAGACATAGCGTTTCTCGGAAGTATATTTTATAATGCGCGTCGTCACGCTCTCTACGAAAAGCTCGGAAATGATATCATAGACACAAAATCTATAGCCAATCAAGCAAACTCTATTGCAAGGTACAATAAAATCCCACTTCCCTTCAAAAGTACCAGCCTCTCGAAAGCTGGTGGTATCGCAGAAACACTGCATATCACAGACTATAACGCCCATACAGCGAAGTGAGATATCATGGCGACACGAGAAGCACTAATGAAATTCTTGAAGTTTAAACGATAATATATTTGACAAAAATTATAAAAGTATACTATGTATAAATCCGAAACACTACTCGTTTGAAAATCCCTACTGCGCTCACCCGCATTTAATCAGATTTTCCCTTCCGGAGTGAGACGGATGGAATTTGGAGTTCTCTTGAAAACTTGTAAAGAAATAATGAGTTCAGTGCTCATTTTCATGGGCCTACTAGGACTTATCCTTGTAGTGACTACGGTTTGTGGGGAAAAATACACTGAATTGGGTTTCTCTGCCTTTCTTATAACGGTGTCTGCCGGAATTGCGGTCATTAGTTTCTCTTTTCTTATAGCTGGCTATCATCTGACATCTCAGTTAATACCCTCATGGATGATAGCACTAATACATCTTGGGTTACACCTTGCTAGCATTATACTAGCAATAACTTCAGCAGTCACTGTAATTTGGTTATGGGAGGATTGGAAAGGTCTACCAAAAGATAGGCATTTCTATAAAATAACAATTATTTGTATAATAACGACTGCCGTAGGACTTACTTTATCAGGCTGGGAAAGGAAGTGCTCAGTAAATAAAATCCTCCAAATTCCACGAAAAGTCCCCCTTTGTAGGGGGACTTTTACATATGGGAAAGAATAATTACTTGATTTCAACCGTAGCTCCAGCTTCTGTGAGCTGAGCCTTGATCTTCTCAGCCTCATCCTTCTTCACACCCTTCTTGATATCACCACCGTTGTCAGCGAGAGCTTTCGCCTCACCGAGTCCGAGACCAGTGATCTCACGTACTACCTTGATTACTGCGATCTTCTGACCACCAGCAGATGTCATGACGACATCGAATGATGTCTTCTCATCATCACCACCAGCTGCAGGACCTGCACCACCAGCCATTGCTGCTACTGGAGAAGCTGCAGACACTCCGAATTTCTCCTCCATAGCGGAGACGAGATCAGCGAGCTCTACGATCGTGAGAGCCTCGACGAGTTCGAGGATTTTCTCAGCATTTTTAGAAAGATCAGCCATAAAATGAAAAATAAAAAAATAAATATGTTTGACCGAGATTTTCATCTCGCACCTGCCGACCAGAGGTAAGCAGGATGTGAAGGGAAAATTATGCAGCGGGAGCTTCTTCTTTTTTCGGAGCTTCTTCAGCTTGAGCAACCTCAGGAGCTACAGATTCAATAGCAACTTCGGCTGGAGTCTCTGGAGCTACTTCGAGAGCGAGAACTTCTGGAACAGTCTCAGTAACTGGTGCTTCTGGAGCGACTTCAGCTACTGGAGCTTCTTCTACTTTTGGAGCTTCCGCTACTGGAGCTGGAGCTTCTTCTTTTTTCTCTGCTTTCGCAGGTGCTGGAGCTGATCCGATGAGGTCTTTCACTGTAGCGAGAGATTTCGCTGTGAGATCCTTCCCTGCAGCATCGAAGAATCGTGCGAGGCCAGAAAGTGGAGACATCATAGATCCGAGGAGCTTCGCGAGGAGGACTTCGCGAGATGGGAGCGTAGCGAGCTTCTTCGTCTCTGCGGCATCCATCATGCGTCCTTCTATATATCCTGCGACGAACACCATTTTTTCTTCCTTTGCCCACTCTTTCGAGTATTTATTGGTCACGCCAAACGGAGCAATAGCATCACCCTTAGCGATGACGAGAGCTACCTGTCCAGGAAGTGTCGCAAGGTCGATCTCGTGAGCATATACATTTTTAAATGCTATACGAATAAGAGTCTTTTTTACGATGAGAAATACTGCATTCTGTGCACGAAGATCTTTTTTGAGATTCGATACTTCGAGAGCGGTGATCTTCTGGTTCGATGTGAAAGCGACACTCTTTGCTTCCTTGAGATGAGCCTCGAGAGCTGTGAGTTGTTCACTTTTTTTTGCTTTTGTGACTGCCATAAGAAATGAATGAGATAAAATAAACGGAGGATATCCACCGACTCCGACGAAGTGCAAAAAAAATCCGCACATATCGTACGAACAGAGTTAGATTTTAGATTTTAGATTTTAGATTTTAGAAAAGTTCTAATATCTCAGTCCTAAGCTCTAAGAGCTAGCTTGTCCACCTCGGTAAGATTTATGAGCTATTTGCTCTCTTACGGTCTACGATAGAGTGAGTGGATTATATAGATATAATTCTATTGTCAAATAAAAATATTTTTCTCCTTTGTTTTTCTCTCTATACTCATATGAATATTTCTTGTTTTTTATGAAAAAACTCATTCTTCTTTTTTCTTGTATCCTGCTTACTTTCATCATACACGAGGGCATATGGATATATCTCTCTCTCGGGCGAAATACTACCGATATAGGAAGTACTCGCATATTCGATAGAAATGGGGCTCTCTTGACAGAAATATGATGAAAAAATGGCTATGCTCGACCCTATACTGGAAGTCTCGATACCCCCCTCATCAGAAGCATAATACAGATAGAGGATAAAAGATTTTGGGATCATCATGGTGTCGATGTCTGAGCCAAGTTCTCAAGCCTCTATGAAAACTATCAGGCAGGGAAAATAGTCAGATGAGGATCGACTCTCACAGAGCAATATATCAAAAATGCATATTTCCCCAATGCAGAGAGGACACTCACACAAAAAGTGAGAGAAGCATACTGGGCAAGCATCATGGAAATACGATTCTCGAAAGAGGAAATACTAAAGAAATATCTCGATACTATCTACATGGGAAATAATATCTACGGTATATCAGGGGCTCTCGAGTGATATTTCCAGAAATCTATAGATACACTCCATAGTGAAGAGATCGTAGAAATCATCACACGCATTCACTCGCCTAACCTTGGAAAATGAAGTAAAGAATATAGTAAAAAGATCGGTAAGCTTCTCTATGGAGAAAATCAGGAAAGAGATATAGATGTCCGTGAACGATTTCGTTCTACAGATATCTTTCCTATGCTGACTTCTCGCATACGAGGAGAAGTGAAAAAATACTGTAACGGAAGAAAAAATACTCTCTCTGAATTTACCAAAAATATTCCCCCCGATACTTGTAGTACGTCATTTTTATCACTCTATACGAGCATAGATATGGGGTTGATGCAATTTTCAGAAGACACTCTTGAGGGCATTTTGACACCGCTCGAGGCCAAAAATGTCACCAATGGCGCAGTCTATATATACTCTCCAGATACATGAAAAATACTGGCATATATAGGAAATAGGAAAAAAATAACAGAGTCAAATGCTATCGATATGATAAACGAAAGGAGATCTGTAGGATCAGTATTAAAACCATTTGTATATCTACTCGCTCTAGAAGATGGCGCCGATGAAGAGTCACTCATACTCGACGATACTAAGGTATACCATACTGAAGATGCAGATAAAAAATTTCTCCCAGAAAACTATATCCCAAAATCCTACTGACCAATCCCCCTACGTGAAGCCCTCTGAAATAGTCTCAATAGTGCGACTGTACGACTCTCTGAATCTGTCGGAATAGGAAAAATATATGAAGCCTACAAAAAAGCAGGTATGGATCTCGATCATGATAGTGGATACTATGGCTACGGTATATCTCTATGAGGCGTGGAGCTCTCTCTGGAAAATGTGGTATATGCGTATACTTCGCTCACTGACACGAGAGATCCAGCGAAATTCATACTCTATACAATCCTCAGTGATGCGAAAAATCGAGCACGGACATTCTGAATATCAAGTATTCTCAATACTTCTATCCCTCTAGCGGTAAAGACTGGAACGAGTACAGATTTCCATGATAACTGGGCGATCTGATATAATAGTGATGCGATCATATGAGTATGGGTAGGAAATGCTGATAATAGCGAGATGGATGATGTATCATGAGTGAGTGGAGCATGACCGATATATCACCATATTGCTGAGTACATGATAGCAAAAGGTATGATACGAAATCCAGAAAAAACTATACCTCTCGGGATAAAAGAATCGAGCATATGTCTCGATACACTCTGTAATCAGAAAATACTGAGCTATACTCGTGACGGATTTATGATAAAAAGTCGTCCAAAAAGTAATCTCTATTTTGAATCTGATTTTATCACTCCGCTTACAAATGAGGAAAAGAAAAAGTGGAAGATAGAGTAGTTGACTTCAGAAGGATTTAGATACAATCATCCTATGATTATCACTCTCGGCGGACATCTCGGAGCCGGAAAGAGCACTCTCGCCAAAAAACTCTGAGCATACTTCGATTATCCGCAGTATTCAACAGGAGGATTCATGCGGGAGATGGCTCTCGAGCGAGGAGTCTCTATCATCGAGCTCAATCAAACGGCAGAAAAAGACGGCGGAGTGATCGATACGATCCTCGATGATCGACAGAAAAAACTCTGAGAAACAGAAGATAACTTCATTATAGATGGTCGTCTTGCCTTCCACTTTATTCCTCATGGAGTGAAAATATTTCTCACTGTGGAAAGTGCTGAAGCGGCGAGAAGAGTCTACTATGACGAGACACGGAGATGAGTCGAGACTCACTTCGATATCGAAGAAGCTACGAGAAATATAGAAGCAAGGCGAAAAAGCGAAGACGAGCGCTATATGAAATACTATAATGTGCATATATACGATATGACCCACTACGATATCTTCATCGACACGACAGGTAAGACCCCTGAAGAGGTGTTCGATGAAGTGGTCTTAAAAATAGAACGATACGGAAAATAATTTTTATTCACCACTATATACTTATCTATGCTTCCCTTCCATAAAATCTACTCTGCCATCTTCAAATCCTTCGATCTCAAAAGTGAGACCAATACGATAAAAAGCCTTATAAACGATGGTGTGAGTCGTGTTCTCATCATAAAACGATCTTGGATCTATGCACTTTCGCTCATATGGTTACCATTTCTCATACTAAGTATAGCGATTGCCAATATCACTATAGCTCTTGTCTATCATGAAGAAATAATCACACAATACTCGATTATCCTCGGTGTAGGATTTTCTATACTATTTTTTATCTTTTCTGTATGGAATTATATCATCCACTTCCGTCAGATATATAAAACCCCGAAAGTCCGTACAGACTATTATACACTTCTCACTGAGCTCGAACTCTGAGATAGATACTTTATTCGATTTTTTAATCAAACACTCTTCAATCAACTCATACTAATAGTACTGATAATCTGGTGAGGCATTTCCTACCTGAGCTTTATGAAAGAACCATGGAGCATGATCATATGGCTAGATATACTTCTTCTCTTTATCCAATGGATACTCCTCGGAAGGTACAGGAGAAGGATGATGGATCTCGAGATGGACTATAACATCGTCATTCCTGGAAAGATCATGTTCGTGAACCAATCCGGGATGCTCTCGAGCGTGAATACTATCGAATGAGATAAGGTAAAGACCGTATGAGCAAAATATTCAGGCTGGATCGGAAGTTTTTTCAACTTCGGAACGATAGAAATCATGACAGAGTGAGATAGTGTGAGTATGGGAACTATGCCAATGTACTATGTAACAGCTCCGAATGAAACAGGCCGCCTCATACAGAGCATGCTCAACCGAGAGGCTACCGAAGAGCCGCTTATCCCTATTGCTCCGACGCTTCCATCTGATGACATCAGCTCGACACAAGTACCTCAAGATCGACTTATAGTAGAAGATGCCGATTGAGAAAAGATAGGACCAAAAGAAGTCACCTATGATGTGAAATGAACTGTAAGGGATGTATTGAGATAATGCCTTATGCATCTCCATACATTCTCGATGGAAAAAGAGGAAATAATGCATTCTCTTACGAACTTCGTGGAGAGAGTCCCCACCTCACTATTCCCGCTTTAGCAGAGTGAACTATCGAGGATGTGAAAATCGGTGATAGTATCGTATTCGAAGAAATAGAAGATGGTGTTTTGAAGTCGTGTAGAGGAGTGAGAAATTTCATACAATTCCAACTTACAAAATTTCCTCATAAACCGACAGTCACAATATTCGATAATCATAATCACGCACTCTACTTCTGGTATGAGGCACTCTCTCGTGGAGATATATCAGCATGAGCCGAGCTCATACATATAGATGAGCACTCGGACCTCTGGGAAAACGAGAATACTATACACTCGCGAGAACTCGAAAAGGTATGGGAATTCACCAACTTCTCTTGTAATGTCGGAAACTACATACTTCCAGCTAAAAAAAATGGTATTATCGACAAGGTTACTCGTATCGAGAATGAGTATCAAGTAGATGAATATAGGACTTATATTCCAAGTGATAATAGCATTCTCAATCTTGATCTCGACTTTTTCGCTCCTGAGATGGACTTTATCGCTGAAGAGAAAAAAATATCGCTCATACGACACTTCATACCGCAAGTGAAGTGCATCACAATAGCGACGAGTCCATTTTTTATCGACCAGACCTTAGCGATAGAGAAGCTTAGAAAAATATTCGCAGAAATCCCTCACTAACGTATAGATTTCTTTTGTTGCCTTCGTCGTGCAAGTCACTCATCGAGTTTTTTCAGATGATCAGTCTGGTGATGGTCATGGGGTGGATGTTCTGTGGTATGAATCGTACGTCACTCTTTTCACTCTTCTGCATAAGTAGGAGAGTAGAAAAGTGGAATAACGAGAAGTGGAATAACGAGAAATAAGCGCATATATGTATTTGACATTTATATTTTATATAATTTTATCACATATTCTATATCTTGCAAGTTGATTTTTCTCATATTTCTCTATAATCGGAATGCCATGGGTACAAAAGATAAGCAAAACATTCTCGCTGACAACAAAAAAGCTCTCTTCGACTATGAAATCATCGAGGAGTATGAGGCAGGAGTCAAGCTTTTTGGTGATGAAGTAAAAAGTATTCGCAATGGCGGAATAAATCTCAAAGGCTCATACGTACTTATAAATAATCTCCACGTACATATCGTCGGTATGCATATAAGTGAGTACAAGTGAGGCATCCGTGGCGCAGATCCAAAAAGGGATCGTGATATCTTACTATCGAAATCTCAGATACTCTCACTCTCCCAAAAAGTAAAAGAAATGTGAGCTACTATAGTCCCGATATCAGTATATACGAAGGGGAATCTAATAAAAATACGTATCGCTCTGGCTAAGTGACGAAAGAGTTGGCAGAAAAAAAGTCTTCTCAAAGAGCGAGATCTCGACCGTGAGATAGCAAAAAAATTTAAACTATAATTCATGTCTATCAATCCCCGTTTTATCGAGTATTTCCGCGACACCTTTTTTAGTGACAAGCCTAAAGAATTAGTGGAATTTCTCACATCACTCGAAAAAAACATCCCCCGTACGATCCGCATAAAACCAGGAAAAGAGAAAGAAGTGAAGACCAGGCTCGAGAAATATTGATTCACTCTCGAAGAAACCTACATACCGAATGTTTTTGCCCTCGGGAGAACAGAAGACTTCGATCCTCTCGAACGGCGTATCGGATATACCGTAGATCACCTCGTTGGTAATTTCTACATACAGGAGCTCGCTGCAGCTACGTCAGTACATATACTCTCAGAAGGGAGGATTCACGAGGACGATTTCGTCATACTCGATATGGCAGCAAGTCCTGGAGGGAAAACCACACAACTTTCAGAGCAGTACCCCAATGCATTTATCATTGCTAATGAGCCGACACGAGAACGCATACCTCAGCTTCTTCAGAATCTCGATCGTATGGGAAGCATGAATATATGAGTGACTCTTTATCCAGGACAGTACTTCAGCAAAACTCCAGAAATCTTCGACCGTATCCTTCTCGATGCTCCCTGTAGTGGTGAAGGCACTCTCTACAAAGGTACTGACGCGACGAAGCACTGGCATATCAAAAATATAAAAACTATTTCCAGGCTTCAAGAAAAACTCATCAACGCAGCAATCATCTCACTAAAAGTGGGAGGCGAAATGGTATACTCGACCTGCAGCATGAATCTTCTCGAAAATGAATGAGTCATCGAAAGCATCGAGAAAAAATACCCAGGCATTTTCGAGGTCACTTTCCAGAAACACTTCTGGCCTCATATTGACCATACGGGAGGATTTTTCGTAGCAAAAATACGGAAAATAGCACATATAGAAATCGACGAAAAACCCCATATAACTCATACAAATGAGGAAATCAAGACTTATAAATGACACCTTTCTGGAATGAAACTTCAAGAAGGCATAACACTCTACGAACATACAGGAAAAATCCTGGCAGTACAAAAACATAGAGAACTCGAAAATCTTAGAAAACAGTACTACTTCATGCGATTCTGAGAAAAAATCTGACAAAATGATAATAATACTCTCACTTCCGATCCATTTGCTTATAGATATATCGATACACATAACATACTGAGATATGAGCTCCAAGATGAGCAAGAACTAGACAGATATCTCAGATGAGAGCTCCTCGAAGTGAGGATAGAGGACAGCGCTGCTATTATAGTAGCCTATGATGGAACTGATATTGCCCTGGAAGCGATCTCTGGTTCTATAGTATCGAATAATTTTCCTCACGACTGGCGGAGAAAATAAAAAAATAGAAACGAGGTTTTATTTCGTTTCTATTTTCTAGAGGTCTGATCAATATGGAGGATTTCACTAAAGAGAAGCTCATCTATCTCAAGAGCTCATCGATCTTGGCCGTAAATGAAGCAATCGGATATGCTCATTCTATAGTAGCGTATTTCCCTGTTTTTGTATTTAGAACGAGAGTTCCTGGAGTACCTCCAAGTCAAAGTTTCTGTGCCTCAATTGTCTGAGCTGTGAATCGTGCAAGAGTTTCTTTCGAGTCAACACAAGATTGCCACTTGGTGACATCGAGTCACAGAGTTTTTGCGAGGCTTCAGAGGTCTGCTACATTAAAAAGAACATCATTACTCGTAGACTTATCCATAACTCCTTTATAGAATTTCTGATAGGCACTATCTCCTCCGATCTTACCAGCACAAAGAGCACCAATAGCCTTTGCTTCTGTTCATCTATGGTTCACTCATCGATTATTCTTGAATGCTACCGATATCTTATCTTCATACTGAGCGAGGAGTTCAGGAAAAAGTTTAGTATCATGATATTGTTTCATACAAAATGGGCATTCCATATCGGAGTACTCTATTGCAATAATAGAGGCCTGTTTGTTGCCTTCTATAGAAGCATCATCTAGGATTTTCTTTACTTCCTCTGGTGTCAGAGTTCCTGTCGGAGCTGTTTTTTCTGTAGGAGCTATATTTTGTGGATTTGCACCTTCACCGTTTACGTATTGTTCTATTTTAGATATTTGCTCCTTTATCTGCATTTGAGAGTACTTCTGAAGTATATCATAGTTTCCTTTTCATCCCACTTTCTCATATTCGAGGTCGAGCAATACTTTTTTTATACCGATATCATCACCCTCCTTATTAGTAAGAGAGAGAGTATATCACATGACGAAGTAGAGAATCAGCGAATTTACAGCAAGTACGAGAAGGAGTACAAATACGAGAACTCCGTTACTCACACTCGAAGAAGAAGTGTTTACATAGATTTCATCACTGATAATATGATGTTCTGAAGGAGGAACTTTTTTTGCTACAGGCATAGGAAAATAATTAAGAGATAGAAAAAGTGTATAGAAAAGACTCCTGAAATCAAAGGAAAGATTATTGACAGAAAGGAAAGATTAGGGTTAGAATTTCTTCCTCATCTCATAATATGCTCGTATTCCTACCATAGCAGCGTTATCCATCGAGTAGAGATTTTTGACTGGCGCGAGAAATCGGATATCTCGTTCTTCTGAGAATTTTATAAGTTTTTCCTTCAACACCGTATTAGCACTCACTCACCCCGCAAGGAGCATCATATTGGCTCATGTTTTATCGAATGCTCGCATAAGTTTTTTGGAAAGGATATCGGTAGTCGTCTCTTCGAACTCGTAGGCAATATATTTCTGGAAATCAGAGCTCAGGACTCAGTTTTTTTCTATTTCTTTATCTACCTGACGTTTTACCGCTGTTTTGAGTCCTGAAAATGAGAAATCCAGAGAATCCTTCTCGAGTAGTACTTCAGGAAAGAGTCTTTTTTCTAGATCTCATAACTCATCACCATTGGTTCTTAATACTTGCCTATATTCTTCTGCGAGTTTTGCTATCTTGGCTCCTCCAGGAAACCCGAGTCACATCATTCTACCCACTTTATCGAAGCATTCTCAGGCAGCATCATCTCGACTCTGACCTACGAGTTGGAGTTCCTCTATAGAAGTCCAGATATATATCTCTGTATGACTCCCGCTGACAGTCAGTACAACTGCAGGAAAAATAATATCTGCCCCATCTCGTTCCAGGTAATTCGCAAATATATGACTCTCGATATGGTCGATCCAGAGAAGTGGCTTACCGAGAGAGAGTGAGAGGGTCTTAGCGACAGTCATACCCGTAAGAAGCGAAGGGAGGAGTCCCGGTTTCTCAGTACAGGCAAAATAGTCTATCTGCTCAAGTGTCATTCCAGAGTCTCGAAGCACATCTTCGATACAGGGAAATATCGCATTCGCATGGCTGCGAGCTGCTACTTCTGGCACGACTCCTCCAGTCACATCATGTTCGAGCTGTGTACGAGTAGATATAGATACCAGTTCATTATCCCGCATAAGTGCTACTGAGGTATCGTCACAGGATGTTTCGAAAGCGAGGATATACATAAGTCTAATAAATTCCGTGATCTTGTAATGCGATAATCTGTGTCTTTGTAGCGATTTTTTCTATTTCTTCAAGGGGGATATTTTTTATTTCTTCGATATTTCCCGCAAGTTTGAGGAGTTTTTTCCGAGTCACGGGACCGATTCCGGGTATTTCTTCGAGGATATTCTTTTTCATACTTTTCATACGAGCAGATCTATTCGCTGTGATGGAGAATCTATGGGACTCATCTCGAGCCTTCTGGAGTACCATGAGCTCAGGAGTTCATTTCTCGAAAAGGATAGGCACTTTCTCACCAGGGAGAAATATCTCCTCTTCTCTCTTTGCTATAGAGCATAGTGGTATAGATGTGTAATCAAACTCCTGATTCACTGAGTGATATATACCCTCTCGTGTCCCAGAAAGAGCACTCGAAAGTTGTCATTTGCCTCAGTCGATGATGATGAGGTGAGGGAAATTCCCTTGCTCAATCCCCTCGATCGTACGGCGCATCATGACTTCTCTATGGGATGCGAAGTCATCGATATCTCCATCTTCGAGAGATTTGATTTTATATCTCTTATACCTCGATGGATCTGGTTTCCCATTCACGATACACACTCGAGAAGCATAGGTAAAGTGACCATCTGTATGAGATATATCATAGCATTCGAAGATGATTTCTCATTTTTTCGAATAGGGATAGCCAAGTTGGTCGAGCACATGGGTCATATGATCCCGAGTGAGAGTCTTGTTTTCGAGGGTGGCGAGCTCTCTCTTATAAGCATATTCTCGAAGTTGGGTGAGTGAGAAATCCAGAAGATCATTTTTGGGTCAGATTTGTGGGTATTCGAGTGTGATCTGATTCTCACGAAGAAACTCGAGGAATGCAGTATCGACTATATCCTCACGAACGAGGAGAAGATCTGGAAGATCTTCAGTATCGAGGTACTGTCTCATGAGAAACTGTACGAGGATATCTTCGTCGAGTCCACTCGATACTTCATGGCGAAATACTCCGACTATCTGACTCGATCTCACTTGTGTAAGTACTATGTATACTTTATCATACTTTTCATACTGTATGAAAATATCGACATCTCCTTCAACTATATCCCTTACCTTCTGTTTCTCATAAAGTCATTTGAGGGATGTGATAGTTTCTTTGATTTTCTGTGCTTCTTCGAATTCGAATATTTTCGCTTTCTCACGCATATCAGCTTCGAGCTTATCGAAGAGTCCGAGAGTTTCTCACGAGAGGAACTGACGGGCACCACTCATATTTTCGCTATGTCTAGCTATCTTCTCATCTTCGAGGAGACATGGTGCTGGACAGAGTCCTATATAGTAGTCCATACATGGAACTGTCCTCCCCGCTTTATCGGTGATACTAAGTACATTGTTTTTTTGCGCGAACTTCATGCGACAGTTCCTGATACGGAAAATTCTCCGAAGCGCTCTCACAGAGTTCTCGACCGCACTGACATACGGACCAAAATACTCTGCCCCATCTCTGATCTTCTGTCTCGTCTTGATAAGCTCAGGGATAGGAGAGTTGGTGATCTTGATATAGGCGAGATTTTTATCATCCTTCATGAGGATATTGTACTTCGGAGTGAGATGCTTGATCAGATTAGTCTCGAGCACCAGTGCCTCGACCTCGGTCGTACACGTGATGATCTCGATATCTGCGATCTTGCCGACCATCTGGCGCTTCGCCAGAGAGAGCTCAGTCGTCTTCACGAAGTAGCTCTTGACCCGCGAGACGAGACTCTTCGCCTTCCCGACGTACATGACTTTCCCTCACTTATCCTTCATCTGGTAGACTCATGGAGATTTTGGGAGATTTTTGAGGATTTTTTCGATGTGTTCTGGATTTTCTTTTTTCACAGGAAGTATTGTATAGAAATAGAAAAAATGAGCAAATTTTGACTTTTTCATTTTTTCAAGAAAAAAATTGACTTATAAGTCTTTTAAATTAAAATCAATATATTATTTTTTAAACTTATACTATATGCCTGCATGAATTGGTGGTCCTGATGATCATATAAGCGGAAGAAGTGGGCAAGTGCCCTTCAATCCTACTAGACCAAAAAATAGTGAAAAAAATAGTCCTATTGATATCTTAGATGCGGTAATGCCGACAATAGAAGCTCTAACGCCCCTTGTGCCTGAAATAAGAACTATGACTCAGGCTGATTTAAGAATAAAAATGAGCGAAGATAGAGGCTTTGCAGCAGTTATATGAGTTTTGTATATACATCAAAAGCAAATAACTGCACTAAGAAGAGAAATTCAAACATTACAGAATAGAACTAATTTCGATGGACCAATTGGATAAAAAATAGCACCTTTCTTTGACTCCTGCTATTTTTTCGATAAAATGTGAGGGATAATTTATCCTAGAAAATATGGCAAAAACTGACTACTACTCGAGTCTCTGAATCGCGAAGTGAGCGACGGAAGCAGAGATAAAAAAAGCATACAAAAAAATGGCGATGCAGCATCATCCAGACAGAAATAAGGGTGATAAAAAGGCAGAAGCAAAATTCAAGGAAATAAGTGAGGCGTATCAGGTCCTCGGAGATAAGGAAAAAAAGAAAAACTATGATCAGTTTGGCTCTGCAGACGCAAATCCATTCTGAGGTATGTGAGGAAATCCGTATGGTGGATCAAGATGAGGTCAGCAAACTGCTGGATGATTCGAAGATATATTTTCTCAGTTTGGTGGTGGGTGAGGAAGGCAGAGTGGTGGATATGATTTCGATCTCGGGGATATCCTCTCAGGAATGGGAGGAGGGAGAAGGACATGACAGAGAGAAGAGTTCGAAGAAGAGCCAAGGAAAAAAGAAGTGCCAAATCTCGATGTCACAGAAACGGTGGAGATACCATTTCTGGAATTTCTCTACGATACTGCGGTCGATGTGCGTACCGTGTATGGGAAACATCTCACTCTGAAGATGAAAGCAGGAACCAAGCCAGGAACCAAGTACAAAATATCCGGAAAGTGACGCACGAGCGAATGAAAAACAGGAGATATGTACGTCGTCGTCGATGCAAAAATGCCAAAAGAAATACCCGTAAGCCTGCAGCCCCTCGTAGAGGCTCTCCGAAGCCAAATTTAGAATTTCTCAAGGAGAAAAACTTGCAAAAAAAGTGAAATCGTCCATAATCACCCAATCAATTTTCAGAAAAACTCTTGCATTTTATAGAAAAATCATTATAAAATTTGTATTATTTCACTATAACTGCTAATATAAACATATGTCTTTATTGAGAAATACATCTAAAAGATCGGATACCCCTGAGTTATCTTATTCATCGGCATATTTAATCGCAGCGAACGCAGAAGTATATAATCTCATAAGATGAAGGATGGAAAAATTACCTGAAGATTTACAGGCAATCTGAGACAAAGTTATTAAGGCTGCAATGCTCACTATAGAGTGACGTGAAAATTTTGTATGATTACCCATTATTAATGGGCCTTCCTTCACTAAAGAGGACTTACAAAAACTCATTATTTCTAGTCATCAAGCGTTTTATGAGGCTATCTGAGATTCGAAAAAATGATCTGTAGCGGCAAATGATCCATTCTACTGAGAAGATAAGTTAGCGGCTTAATCAAAAACTTGCAAATATCTAAAATCCAATACAATAAAAGTATTGGATTTTCTTTTTTCCTCCCTGATCACCTCTGTCGTACTCAATCATGGGCAACACACGCCTCCGTACACTTCTCGAGAGATCACCACTATCAGCCGAGGATCGCCATAATATCATGGTGATATTTGAAGCGCTCACAGAAGAGAGAAGGCATCATATACTCGAGAACTGGGATATATATATAGTCGAGATGGTCATGGTGAGAAAAGAAGTAGATAGTGCTAATAGAGCCCTTCTCGATGAGGCTCTCGAGATGATCGATACACTCAAAGATGCTGAAAATGCTCATGACGCTGAGATGCGACTGGAGAAATTCCGAAAACAGAAACAGACTCGCCTCGAACTCGACTCAATCCACTCCTATCATCAAGCCAGCAAGCTCAACCTCATAAGAACGATAGCACAATTTCCTGAAGAAAATATATCATCTCCATAAAAACAATAAATTTCAATATATTTTCTTAGCAAAAGCAAAGGAAACATGATAGGATATATATGTTCCCTGGTCAGGAATACTCGTAAAGAAATGACTCGTGATCATATATGAGCCGTTCATTCGGCTTATTTTTTTATATAAGACTCTATGGATGAAACCCGTGCCACAGACATCAACACCCCACTCCCAACAGAAACCCCTAAAGAGCAAAATACGCTCATAATATCAGCCAATACTGCTCTCGATGGCTATAGACTGAGGAATTTTTATATTACCAATGGGCTTCAGTGATTTGTCTGGATGATATTCCATTTTTCTGTAGTATTTTTCTTCACATTTCAGTTGCAGAGTGTTTTTCTTGTAGGAGTATTTCTTGGGATTGCGAACCTCATCGCATTTTTTCTTGATATTCCTATCGGTATACTTCAGAGATACTACTCTACAAAAAAACTTTTTTCTATCGCTGCTTTTTCTCAGCTCATAGCGGTAGCGATATTTTTTAACTTCATCTACGGCACGTTCTCAGAAATCTGAGCTATCGGAAAAATAGTCGTTCCTGAGGGATTCGAAAGTACTGTGTGATGGTTTTTTGGAAACGGACTCAACTGGGTACTCATACTCGTCGCATCATGCTGCTATGGTCTGACGAAAGAGATAAATGATATATCCACTTATGGCTATATCCTCTCACATGCCCACCCAAGTGAGTATGGGAGGATCCTCGCGAGAAATAATATCACCTATGGCGTAGGAGCTCTACTCGGACTAATATTTTCAGGATTTATACTCGGGATAAATCCTACTTTCGCTATCATAGTACTCTGATGAGCTATACTATGATTTCTTGCTTTTACGCTCAGATTTTTCGATAACTCACATGAGAGTGTCACGCTCCAGGATATCACATCATTTACTATAGGTATACGAAAACTCAATCGGGAAAATATAAGAGAATACATAACTGAAAAAATCTCAGCTGTGGACCTTCCGAAAATACTTGAAAAAGCACAGTATATATTTATGAAGCCTCGTCAAAAAGAGGAAAGCAAGCTCGAATGGAAAATCCTCCTCTCTGAGACAAAAAAAACAGCTCGAATCATCCTTTCGATAATGACTCATATACCTATCTATATAATGATCTACTGGACGATGTCTCTCGTACTTATTTTTTGATTTTGGGATACTTTTGCTTCGACATTTCTTATTAGTTTTCTCGATAATATAAAAAATGGATGGGGCTATGTGCTCCTTGCGATCATAGCTTTACCAGCACTATTACTTCAGGAATTCGCATGTAGGATATCAGAAAAGCTCTGAATAAAAACAGTAGCATTTTTCTGACTTATACTCTCAGGAGTATCACTCATAGCTATGGGAATAATAAGTATAATCTATAGTGATGGCTTTACCTCTATCACATCTATATCTATCATAATGATACTTGCTCTAATAAATAGTGTAGGATATGCATGCGGTATGGCACTCGGCCAAAACCAATTTCTCGACTCATATAATGCAATCTACGCAAAAACTATGTGACTCACAGAAATAGACTCCAATGCATCTGCTGGCCCGATAAAAATACTTCAAAATGCAGCAAATGTCATCGGACTGATTTCTGGAGGATTTCTCCTAGAAGTATTTTGATATGGTGGATTCTTCCTCTTATTTGGGACGATCATACTCAGTGTATTTTTCTGGAGCTACTCGAAACGTGAGGACATACTCCTCTAAAACGCACTATCTCCACTCGAGAGAAATACCTCGATTTCTGACGATCTCTACCTCCAGATGAGAAAATATAACAGAGAGATCCTTCCCCTTTAGGATGATTTTCTGGGTCCATTCACCAGAGAGTTTTTCCCAGATATCTCGGTCATATGCGAGGAATATGTCTTCTGTTTTCATGACTTCTATCTTATTGACGAGTTTAGCGACGATATCTTTTACCTTTTCTTTATTTTTATCTCGTATATGTAGGAGAGCGAAGTCTGCATATGGTGGATAAGAAAATCGTGCTCTCTCATCACTCATGTAGGTGAGAAAATCTCGGTAATTCCCTTCGATGAGAAGCGAGAGGAGTGGATGAGCAGAGAGATAAGTCTGTATAAGTATGTGTTTCCCTGATTTTTTCGCATATCAGATAGCATGATAGAGATCCTCTTCCATACGGTAGTCAGGAAGAGTCAGATCTGACTCAAAAAGAAGAAATACTATCTCATCGATATCTTGATGGAGAAGAGGCAAGGCACTATAAGTACCAAGAATAATATCAGAAGTTTTTATATATGACGCGAGTGATGATTTTTTTATCTGTGTATCAGAGTCTATCCGGAGAATACGTGCAGTAGGAAGGAGACGAGAAATATCAGATTCGATTCTCTGAATACCGACGCCGACCATCTGAAATCTACTTCCAGCACACTTCGGACACACAAGGGGAATAGTATCCACATATCAGCACTGATGACAGATAAGACGCTTTGCTGGAGATATATGGTAAGCGAGTGCTATATCACAGTGCGGACAGTGCGGAAAATATCCACAGTCATGACAGATCCATGCGCGTCACGAGCCTCGACGATTATAGAGTAGGAGTGATTTTGATCATTTCTCCAAAGTCTCCGAAAGTGTCGTGATAAGCTCGTCGGATATGAGTGGAGCATGGACAAAACTCGTACCAAGTGGTACAAGCGTCACAAGTCATGGATGAGATAGTGTTTTACCCAAGTTCATCTTCTATAAATTTCACAAATCCTTTTACATTTTCATGATTATGATAGATAGATGCATATCGAAGAAATGCTACTTCATCGATATCTCGAAGTTTTCGAAGGATATCACGACCAATACGTTTCGAGGTGATACCTTGCTTATTTTGTGCCCATTCATTTTCGAGAGTATTGATCATATCCTCGAGTTTTTCTGGATTAAAGGTTCTCTTTGTGAGAGCCTTTATCATAGAGTTTGCTACCTTGGTACGATCATACGGTTCACTCTCTCCAGAGGATTTCGTCACGAGAAATGAAACAAACTCAAGTCGCTCAAAACTCGTAAATCTCGCCCCACACTTTTCACACTCACGCCGACGGCGAATGGCCTTTCCATCTTCTGTGCTTCGAGAGTCGATCACTTTCGTATCGAGATTTTTACATTTTGGACATCGCATGGGGGAAAAATTTATGGATAAAAAAACTACTCTGTAACTCGTATCTTCTCATAAGTAGTATATGTATGATACTCCGGCCGATACATGAAATATGCTGTCGCTGGCGGAAGCAAGTACTCCCCTACTGACTCAGGACGAACATAGTATGAGTACGTACGACTCCTTCCGTATCCATAGGAAATATTTGTGAGAAGCCTATCATCTCGTGACTCGACATAGTCCCACCATCATTCACTTTCTTGTTTTGTCAGCGCACTTTCAGTATGAAAAATACCATTTATCGGCCTCCATCCTGCTGGAAAATAGTCCTCCATAGCGAGATTGTACCAGCTCCTATTGGCGTAGTCAGGAAGTGCGAGCGTGAGAGTCACACGATAGAGTTTTCATTTTTTGAATACACGGTCTTTCACAGGAGTCGTGACGATGAAGTCTCACTCCGAATCGACTCATCGAGACTCATCTATAAGATCAAATGTACGACTTATATCTATCCCTCATGTACTATATGGCTTCATCTGGAAAATATCCTTCGGACGATCTTCGGTACGAGTAGTGACGTATATCGGTGGATTGCTCTGATCTCTCTTCAGAGAAAAAGTATCACCCATCTTACTCCGTGTAGAAAGGATATCTATATAGGACTTATCTGGAGTGAGGGAAACGTCTGCGATCACTCCATCTGAGCGTAGCGACATAGCAAGTGGGGATGCGAGCTTCCCTCTCGTACGAGCTTCTCGAGCGATAGCGAGAAAAAGCTGGAGCTTCTCCTGAGTAGAAACATAGTATGAGCTCATATCCGTCTCTCTCACGAGAGCATCTAGGAGGAGGAGCGCCTTATCAGTGTCACCTCGAGCAAAGAGGAACTGTACATAAAGTGACTTATCAGCACGAGCATTCCAGTACCAATAATCATCTTTTGCTGAGCTCATAATACTATCGAGATTTTTGATAATCTGTGGAGTAGAACGAGAAAGTTTCTCTGCTGCTGCAGCATAAGCCAGATATCAATGTCGATTGAGTTTATTTGGATCGATACGCTTCCACCACTCAGCTGCTTGTTCATTTTTTACCATGGCGAGCGTCCATGTCGCCTCGGCATAGATATTTGGGTCGATCGCATAGAGAGACTCATTATTAGTAATGTAGTTTGTACCATTGATGATGACATCCTCTGGGACACTTTGCCCGAGCTCTCGAAACGAGAGAAGAGATCGGATCACGTATGGAGTGATCTCAGCATGTGCTTCATTTCATCATTCCCAGTATACCCATCAGCCACTCCAGTGTTGCATACGCAGGATTTTTTCTAGACCTATTTTAGTATTTTCGAGAGCCCTCTTTCGATCGATGATCGTCCCGATATTCTCCGAGAGAGAAAGTGCGATCACATTGGGTAATGTAGAAGAGATCGTCTGTTCTATGCATCCATATGGATACTGGAGAAGTGAGCTCATAGCACCTACGAGCTCTGTGGCATATGAAGTCGATAGACTGATACTCACTCATGAGGTGCTCGGATCACTATTTTCGAGAGTACTTTTCGCGATCTTCCCGATAAATGATGTTCCCGTAAAAATATCGATACGGCGGGAAATCTTACCGACAAAAGGAGTCTCTGGTATTCGGATAGTGCTCGTCACACTGTCGAGGAGTTTTCATTTTTCTCGAAGTTCGACCGTATAGGTCACTCTCTCTTTCCATGAAGGTAGAACAGCGAGAGAGAAATCTATACTCTTTACCTCAGTGATATCTAGAGAAAGTGCTGACTGCTTGGTAATCTTCGTAGCACCAGTACCCAGAGTCACTATGACGTCGATAGGTGTGATACGCTTTGTATTATTGAACGCGCTTGTCGTCAGAGTAAATATATCACCACTTCGGAGTATCATAGGAGCATGTACCTCTACGACATAATCCTTTCTCACTTCGATCGTCTTCTCAGCGACGCCAAATCGAGAATCTCGAGTATTCGAAAGAGCAATGATACGATAGTCGGTGACATTATCAGGAAGGCTAAAATTCACTTTTGCCTTTCCAGAAATATCTGTACGGATACTCGGATTATAGTAGGCTGTATTTTTGAAAAGTATTCTCGAAGCGATCTCTATACCGCCTCATCACTTATCACCACTACCTCCATTCGATCATTTTCGAGAGAGAAAACGGTTACGCTCGATACCGATATATGAGAGTGAGGTCTTCACGGTAAAAGGAAATTTCTGATAAAATTTTGGTATGATATCGAGATCGATATTCCCGAGAAGTCGTATGAGGCTCTCATCGACGACCATAAGCGTCACTTCTCACTGGAGAGGGTTACCAGACTTATCTGTGAGAGTGAGATCAATATTTACATTTTCACGATTTTTATATGTTGTCTTATCTGACGTGACAGTAAGTAGAGATTTCTTATCTGCGATATCTGTGACGATCTCACCATATCATACAGCATAGCTACGTGAAGTTGTCGAAGAAGTATTTTTTTTCAGTGCTACGACTCCGATATACGCATTTGGCATGACGGTATCATCGATCTTGATGTCTCGGGTGAGGGTATTTCCTGTGAGATAGATATACTCTTTATCTATGACTCATCCCTTCTCCTTAGTGATGAGGAGATGTGAGCCTGTAAAAGGTACTTGTATGAGGACTTTCGCTGTCTCTCCTGCCCTATAGACAGTCTTCTCTGGTATAACTCGCAAGGTACTATCACGCAGAGACGAGAGATCTCCAGAAATATAGAATACCACATCTGATATACTCGACGCTGGTGGCTCAAGAGAAGACACTATAGGATATACTCTCATATGATACTCTCCCGGCTTCATAGCGATCATCTTATAGGAGAAATCTTTCGATGTGACAGCACCGCTCGCGACTACTCGATCTACTGGTGTCGTGATGCGTAGAGATCCGGCTCGGATATCATCGACGAATCCCTCGATATAGTCTCTTTGTACTATCTCATACTGATATTTTCCTATGAGATTGTTCGACCATTTTCCATAGAGTGGCTTCATCTCTCCGGCAAGAATATCGGTAGAAGTGAGGATTTTTTTCTTTGGAATAAGGGTAAGTGGATTTTCTGGAGAAAACTCTTTGTACTCGAGTGGGAGCTTCACGAGGAGAGTCCCAGGTGTCGTGACCTCTTCTCCAGTAAGTGCATCACGGATAGTGATCTCAGCAGTATATCTATAGTCACTATAGTATGAAGTATAGTCTACTGGAACGCGGAATATACCATATCCATCACTATCTATCGTACCAGTGCCCTCAGTATAGAACTCGATAGGTGGCTCATAGTAGCATCACCAAAAACAATCTCCCCAATAGTCGTCACTATAGTATTCGCTGCGATAAATACGGTAGGTAAATGCTGTATTTTTCATCTCTGCACCATTGTAGTATTTTGCTTTTACGATACCTTCGATAGAAAAGTTCGAAGTATAAACACTCTTATACCATGGTGTATAGGGATCCGTATTATCGACTTTTCTGAGGTTTTTCAGAGTTTCTCATTCGATGTCAGGACTCTTCAGGCTGACACTCGCGGTAAATGTAGGATTTTTGAATACTTCTACTTGAAAATTTCCTCATCCATTTTCGATATACTCAGTATTATCAGTACTCGCGAGAGTCATACTGTATGATCCGAGTGATGCATCTTTCGTGAGATCGAGTTCGAGTGAGATTGATCAGAAATCATTGGTCTTTAGTGTCGTTCTTTTCACCTCACGTCACGTAGGGTCACTGATAATAATATCAAATGGTACATCTGCTGGAATAGTGAGAGATTTTTCATTTTTCCGGATGATCGCATGGATATAGACCTTTTCTCCTGGAAGATAGAGTCGTCTATCGGTATGGAGATATGCGGTATAGAGTGATTTTGAGCTATAGGAGTAGTCTGAGTCCTCGATACCAAAATTGTATCCTGTGATACCATCATTCCACGTACTCACGACATGACCGAGTCGGAGAGATCATCGAGACTGTACGAGAAAACTATCATAGCGACCCTCATAGTCCCACCAGTCTTCGAACGAGAGTCAGTAGACGCTCGAGTCATAGTCATCATTTCATTTCAGGGTATCAATCTTGGTCTCGAGCATACCAGATGCGTCTGTACGTCCGATAGTGATACCAGTGGCAAATGCCTGCGTGGAAAGAGGGAGATATGTCCTTTCTGATTCTCCTGTATCGGGATTCCATTTTTCGATATAGGTACGAGAAATATTTCTCATCACTACGATATCCTGATCTGCTAGAGGCTCGCCTGTAGCTATATCTGTCACGAGTACCATCATCTTTCCGCTAGAGTCGACCTTCAGAGTGATATGGCTATCTATGACAGAAAATATCACTGGACGGACAAATCTTCCGAGAGATGCGATATCAGACTTGTCTGAAAAAGTGAGGACATACATACCAGAGTCGAGGGTACGCCCAGAGACGAAGTCGCCCGCGAAAAATGGCGAAGTATATCATGTCTGTGAAGGTACGACATCTTTTTTTATACAGTTAGAGGTCGACTTCCCTTCGATGAGGGAATAGAGGGTATCATTGGTAACTCACGCTACATCTAGTGACATCCGCTCGAGCTGAGAATATCACTCGAGATTGATACGACAGAGACTCAGAGAATAGAGTTTCTTCTCACTTTTGAGAGAGTAGAGTTTCACAGGAATAGGAGTGTTTTTGGTATAGATCATTGGACTTTCGCCGAGTTTCAGAGAGAGAAATGGCGCACTCTTAGGAAGTACCTCATGAGCTATACTCATTTTTCTTCCATAGATATCAGAAATATCCCGCAGGGAGAAGCTATACTTTTCTCACTCTTTGAGTGGCAGAGTCAATATAGCTCTATCAGGGGTAAGGATAAGGTCATCTATCGTGATATCGATATGTGGACTGACATCGAGTCGCTTCAGGAAATCAGTCTTCGCATCGCGTCTATGTGCTATATACTCACTACTATAGAGCGTGCCCTCATCTGTATATATAGATTCAGAGAAGCGAAACTCTACCTGACTATTCATATCGTATTCTGGAGAGAGTGTATCGAGAGTCGCTGGTGTGATAGTGAAAGGGTCAAGTGTACGGTTTTCGATAGTACGGAACACTCCTCCTACTCCAGCAATAATACAGAGTCGAGGAGCATCGAGATCGTAAGGGAGCATGATCTGACTGATCCATATCTGACCATCTTTCGCACTCGGACGCAGGAGGATAGGATCGAGTCTGACGAATGGCCATTTCGCTATACCTTCGTCATCTCGGATAGGAGGCACAGGGGGAAGTTTCGGAAAGAGTGGATTCTCACTCCCTTTCGTTGGATCTTCATAGTGAGTATACGGGGGAAGCATATCTGTACCCCAGGAGCTCGATATATCACAAGTAGCACCACTCTCATAGTGTACATAGTATCTTATATTCTCAGGATTATACTCATCGAATCCATACATACTGATGTCGTATTTCTGATTTCTCGACTCTCCTACAGATGAGAGTGAGATATCTCGAGGAGTATCGCTTGGTGTGAGAGTGATATCACGAGGAAGGCGATAGAGAGTTTTTTTATTCTTATTATATTCTTTAGCACTCAGGGTGATAGGTTTTCCATCTTTTTGTATCACATCTCCTCAGACGCGTACATAGCCACCATCGATTTCTACACTATACTCTCCAGAGAGGGCTACATTGCCCACGAGTAGCTCATCACCATAGTAGAGCGATGACCTCACGGCATCTGCATCGAGGACCTGCGCATCTGGAGAAGAGAGAAATCTCGGGGGTGATACGACGAACTCCAGCACATTCCCTTTCTGAGACTCTATTCCCAGAAATGGAAAAGTAAGTGTCTGTGCGGAGAGTGTATACGCATAGTAGCCGAGAGCCCCTACTCCAGAAAAGGCGAGAAGCCCTATCAGTAGACGAGAAAGAGTTTTCATAAGTAGGTAAGAAAGGAGTATGGAGTTATTATAGTAGTTCGATCCCTCTTTGCAACACAAAATATAGTGTTTTGTAGACAAAATTGGTTCAGATATTCGCGCATGCTCTTGCGAAAAATCGAGATTTCACTATATTCGTGATATGAAAGATAGTTCTACAGGATTTCCCTGGGATTCACTTCTCGCATGGTATGAGTCGTCTGGTCGCCACGATCTCGAGTGGCGTGACTATAGTATGGGTGACGATATCCGAGCCTATCGTGTCTGGCTCTCAGAGATATGCCTCCAGCAGACACAGGTCGAGCGGGTACGAGGATACTTCGTCCGCATCATAGAGAAATATCCTAGCGTCCACCATCTTGCTCGAGCGAGCTACGAAGAGTTCTTCCCCTACTATCAGGGGATGGGCTACTACTCTCGTGCACGCAATATGCTCGCGGCTGCGAAGATCGTGAGTGAGGTATATGGTGGAAAATTCCCGAGAGAGAAATCTCTCCTCGAGAAACTCCCGGGGGTATGATGATATACGAGCTCTGCGATCCTCGCATTCGCCTATGGTGAGCCACATCTGGCGTGGGATACCAATCTGGAAAAAGTATTCGCGCGATACTATCACGGATCGAGACTCGACAAACTCTCGGAAGGAGAGAAAGCGAAAATAGAAGAAGATTTTAGAGAATTCTGTACCGCCACTCGCGAGGTACGAAGCAATCCAGACTCGGAAAATACGAGATTCCTGCCTACGCAGGAATGACAGAAACAACATACTGCGAGAGCCATAAATAATGCTCTCATGGACTTCGCGGCAACCGTCGATCTGAAAAACCAGAATATTATCGACTGGGAGAACTATCCGATACACTCAGGACTCTGGTACGATACTCGAGGATCGCTCGAACCCCAGGAAGTGAAGAAGGCAGAGTCGTTCCCGACTCCCGATGCGACAGTAGTAGTCATACTCCATCAGGACCATAGGATTTACTACTCACCTCATCCCCTAACCCCTTCTCCTTCAGAGAAGGAGGACCAGAAAACACCCTCTCCTTTAGGAGACAAGTGAGAAAAGGGGTGCGATAGCACGACTATTTCCGAACTTGGAGCAGAGCAGGGCTGGGGTGAGGTCTACTCCCCCTTCATCCTCCCACCATCACTCTCTCGAGATACGAGGAAGTATGTGCAGGATACATTCCGAGAAAAATATAGTCTCGAGCTCTCCGTACGTCCAGCGCATAAGAAGTGGCTATCTGAGGATGGGAAGCCCTATATCGCAGTAAATGCGCAGATACAGACAGGAACGCACCCCTTCAGAGAATACTCGAAGCGTGAGGCTAAGGGTGTGCTAGACGCACTATAGTATGGTACTCATCCTCTGTGAGAGGCGTGATCGAGAGACGATTTCCCTTCTCGAGTATCTTCATCTTCTCGAGTCCTGGAGTACTACGGAGCTCTGCGATAGAGATGACACGCGGGAGCTTCTCCACATACTCGACATCCACACACATCCATATCGGCTTCTCACGCGTCGCCTTCGGGTCATAGTGCTTGTCTCACACGGTGAACTGTGTCTCATCGGGATGAGCGGGTGAAGATACGCGGGCGATCCCTGCGACTCCGACCTCTCTACACGATGAGTGGTAGAAGAGGACTCTATCCCCCACCTGCATGAAGTCTCGCATATAGTTGCGAGCGAGATAGTTGCGCACGCCATACCAGCTCGACGATCCATCTCGTGCGAGGTGATCTATCGAGTATTCTGATGGTTCGGATTTCATGAGCCAGGAGGACATAGGGTTTTATAAGTGAACTATATTCTGCACAAAGTTTGTACGGTTTCATACAGTCAAATCATACAAAGTATCTATGTTTGTATGATTTATGCAAGGGAAATAGTAGAAAATTAAGGGTTTGTACGATATAAAGCGATAAAACCGTACAAACTCTCTGAAATTTCAAAATTATGTATTTATAAAAACCATCTTCCCGGCTCCGGCGAAATGGTCTTTTGACTTCTGTCAGGTATTCTTAGACGATACGATCGCTTTTTCTATCACAATTTCGAAATTTCTCCAGGCTGTGTATCAAAGCGCTTTCGCGAGCTCACGAGCAGACCAGTACTCGGCATCATATTGATTCACATGGCGGATAGAGTCGAAGAGAGAGGAGTTCATAGAAAAGAAGTTATTTTGGTAAAAACTCTGTCGAGCTCAATCATTCTTCAAACTTTTGGATCTTCTTTGGAAGTTTTTTTGTATCTTCTGCTGGCGGGAGATTCTCTGGAACGATACCTCTTTCGATAAGTGTATTTCTCACAGATTTATTATTCGTCATATGTTCATATGAAATAGCGAACTCATCTTTCGGTCACCTGCCTTTCTCCACATTCATAGCAGTCATCTGATTTGCTAGTGATTGGGCTGTGATAAGTATATCAGGGGCTCTATCGACTATAGGTTTCTTTGGAGCGATGCCATATTTCTTCCTCATATTTTCTGGGGGAGTAGCATAAAATACTTTTTGTCATTTTGACTTCACCGTAGCAATTTCAGGTGAGGTGAGTCATTTACTATAGAGTGCGCTCGAGAGATTTTTATCAGTCTCACTATACTTCTCTCGCTCTTCGAGACGACTCTTATCAGCAAGATATTCTTGCATGAGTTCTTGCTTACGAGTCTGGCTCGCGAAGTACATCTGCGCAAGGGCAACAGGCTCTTTCTGAGGATTCCCATTCATAGCTATCTGGTAACAGGCACGACGCGTCAGTCGGATATCTTCTACAGCTCTTTTGGCTCCACTTCCAGTAGAGACCATTTTTACCTCAGGGTAAAAATGGTCATCTATACTCGTACCGCTTGTCTCTATGGAATCCTTGGCTCGCGATATCACATCCTGAAACTTATTCCAGTTCGTGTATCCAAGTATCGGATAGAGTTCACGAGCATACCATACTTCTCCTCAGTCGAGAATATGCTTTATAGATTCGAAAGGATTATGGCTCATGGGAGAGAAGTTATATATCGTACTATTATATCCGAAACCATACCATCGCCAAGAAAAATCACTTGCAGACTGTATTTATTTTTGTATACTTTGTATACATAATATAGCCCACTCAGATTTTATGAGCCAGGAGGACATAGGAAAATAAGTTAAGTTATTTATTCTTCACACCAAATATTCCTGTATAGTAAATGTATACGTAGATGTGCTTCAAGGCAGCTATTAGTCTTCAATTACTATATTTTTACTTATATAGAACAACATTATTATACATCTTCAATACTTTTCTTTTGGAAAAATACCACTTTATGATATACTAGATTCTAGATAAGAGACCACTGCGGAGCGGGGGTCTCGATATCACTCTAAAGGTTCCTCTCTCATGAAAAAACCCACGGGTCCCTCCGCTTGCGGATAGTGTCTTGAGAGGTCGAAAAAATTCCCCAAAAGGGAATTTTTTTAAAAATATATGCGTGTTGATTTTTCAAATGGATTCCATATATTCCTTATATATTTGCTCACTGTGATGAGAGGTCGTTTTTCATCTCGTTCATTGGCAACATTGATAGACCAGTTCATATAATCAGCAATTTGCAGATAATGATGTGACTTTGATTGATGACTATAAATAAAATATGGTAAATTTATTTGCTTCGTTTCAAAGAAAATGGATAATTCTTTCTTGATTCATTTAAACATTGCTTTTTTATTCTTCGATACTGGCATCCCATCAAAAAATATCATAATCCTCTCATAAGTCTCTATATTTTCTCGATATAATACAGAATTCATAAGCCACATAATATGCTTCGAATAGTATACTTCAGGTTTTGTATGAAATATTGGATTTGCCTTATTTTTTTCAGTATATACAGAGTAAAATCTCAAGACTTCTTCCGAACTTGTAGAAATCATCTGAAAAATATCATCTCTCACCGTCTGTAAATCCTCAGTAGCATGGAAATATTCAAGATCCTTGTCTTGCCTACTCTTGTATATATCATCCGATATGAGGTGCTTATGGCGAATCTTATACATCTCGTGAATTAACTCAGCGGAAATAGTATGAGTTACAAGCGCGCCCATATAAAAATTCTTAGAGTTTTTGGGAGAAAACTGGAGATCCCCACTTTCATCGATAAATATATAAAGTGTACTCATTTCTTCTATAAAATAAGAGGGATTATATAGTATACCCGTTTTTTCTCAAGAAAATTATCTATAAATCCTTACAAAAAGGTAGATGAATTATTTTAATTTAAATTCAAAGATTAAACTTCCAAAACCGTATCCACCTCCCCCATCACTCTCGCCGTCTCAGTAAGTGCTATGATCATCGACTGATAGTGTGATATATCTTCCCAGGTGAGAATCCGACCTTTTCGATCCTTGAGCCACTTCTGTGCTGGCTGGTATCCTCCGATATAGAAATTCCATGCGACTTCTGGTACATCACCGAAGTACTGGAGTGGGTTAATATACACTTGTCCATCCACATACGATATCTTCTCGACTGCGCCACTTCCTGCGAGAGGAAATGTCGTGACATACTCTTCGACTTTCGGTGATTCGAGGAGATGAAGTCCACGGAGTTCTCCTCCAAGTTTCACTAGTTCATCGAATGACTCGCGACTCTTCGGATATGGTACTCGTGGAAAATCTATCTTCAGAAACTCCTTATATTTCTCACGATAGCTCGGTGAGTGGAGGACAGCATAAATATAGTCGAGTATCTCTTCTGGTAGCGTCTCACCGACTACTGCGTTGATTTTCTGCCAAATAATCGCATCAAGATTCGGAGTTTTCGTCGTTCATTCGAGGTTTTCAGAGTCGGAGTAGAGATAGAGAGGTGCCATATAACTAATTCCAGCACCGCCTGATTTATTTCAAGCAAAACATTGATCAATAATATTTCTAGTAATAAATATGTCAAATTCATATTTATCTGTCATCGGACGAATCCAGGAAAGACTAATATTTTCTCATTTTATCATACTTTCTACACTCTTTCATCTAGTTCTCCAGATAAACTTATCATCAAAATATGTATGTCGAATATCAAATGGACGGTAAGAAAAAGAAATAATTTTCCCATTATCAAACTCTTTTATTTTTCAATTTCTGAAAGAATTATATATCCATTCCGGGTAATTTTTCCCTAGTGAATATTCTGCAAAATAGTCTATCTCTGGAGTTCAATGTTGAATAAGTTTTACAAGACGATTTTTGATATCTTCTCCATTAAACGCCACAATGAAATTATCTCACATTGTTACTACCCCAGTAACATTAGTTGTAAAAATGTTACTAATATTAAATCCCTGTTGATATTCCTTATCATTCATCATATTCTTTGGTACAAAGAAATAATGGGGGTTCTCTGGAGTGAGAAGATTCCCTCATTCGAGAGCACTATTTTCAAGCCAATCATACTTCTCTTGTCTTTTCCCATATTGGTCGATATGAGTGACTCTCGCGAACTCTCATGATTTTTTCTTTCCATTTTTCACTCATATGAATATCGCGGTTCCCTGTTGGATATCGAACACATTTTCATCTTTTCCACCATCTGGAGTAGTCTCTTTTTTCTTCGAGTTGCCATGAAGATCGACGATGTAGATATGATCGAAAGTTTGTAGCAGATGCCACCGCATGCCACGAAAGGTGGGATTATCGAGGTATCCATGATTGGTGATATAAGCGAGTATTCACTCACCATTTTTCTCTATGAGTGACTCCCCAAGTCGGAAAAACTTCACATAGTCATCTTGGAGCCAGTGTTTTTTCTCTCAGAAATGTACACCATCGACGTATTTATAGTCTTCGATTTTCTTCGTGATCCACTCTCAGATATTGGTCGAGATACCACTATATGGAGGATTCCCCACGACGATCATCACAGGTTTATCTCGCTTCACTTCATCAGCGTAGATTCACTCATTGGTGATAGCTTGAGAGAGTCAGAAGACATTCATCTGGATTTCTCGATCCGATGTCGCTTCTTCGAGAGAATTCGTGAGGTATATCTGGAGTCTTTTCCTTATTTCTTCTACTCCTGTCTCAGCAAGAGTGAGTCCGAGTTTTAGATGAGCGATAGTATAGCTCGCCATCATGAGCTCGAATCCATGAAGTCGTGGGAGGAGATCATTCTCGACATAGTCCGGCCACATCCCTGCCTGTCAATGCATGTTAGTATATATAAAACGAACGATCTCATCGAGAAATGTCCCCGTTCCTGTCGCAGGATCGAGAATCTGGACTCTATGAACTTCGGTAGTTTCGGTGATATCATTCCCTTTTTTATCTTGTTTCAGGACTCTTTTATGAGAGATTTTCGATGCATCGAGAAGTCATTTCGATATACCGAAATGACTTTTCAGAGCATCATCCACTGCTCGGATGATAAACTTCACGACAGGAGCTGGTGTGTAGAAAACTCCTCTCGCCATACGCAAGTCGCTATCGTATTCACCGAGAAAGTCCTCATAGAAATGGATGACTGGGTCATGAGTGCTCTTCTGGTAGACACCATGCATGAGTGACGCCACATCAGTAAAAGAGAATATCTTACAGAGCTCATCGACCACATATCCGAGTCGTGGCTGATAACTAAGTCCTGTGATATGATCGAAAAAGTGCTGAAGGAGGGGGGTAGATTTGGGGATAAGTTCTCGAGCTTCTGAACGAGAAAATGTATCAAGAGTTGAATCATGATAACGTGCTACAAAAAGTCCATATACAAGGGTCTGAGCATAGAGATCAGCAAAGGCTTCATGCGTGAGATCATGGAGGATATCTTTCTGAAAGGCATTATAGAGTGCTTCGATATCTATATATTTCTCGAGATTTTTCATCATCTCTCTGAGATTATTGCGTATTCTCTGAGCATTTCCTCACATAATCTTCGCGAGATGAGAAGCAGATCGGATACGGTCGATATAATCATTTTGAAACGCTTTCATCTCTGTCTCGAGTACATCGAATCTCTCAGGAAAACTATCGAGCAGGTTTCCCTCCTTTTTCGCTATAACGATCGGTTCACCGTATCTAATACCACTTTTATAAAACCGAAATTCGATGCCATTAGTCAGAATAAGTTTTGGATATCAGAAATATCGATCGAGCTGTTCCGATTTTTCTATCTTATCGAGTGATATATGGATATCTTTCGCTTCCGCATACATCATAGGTATCATACCATCGAGAAAAACAAAATCAGGAGCGCCATGCTCGCTTCGTTTTGGCTCGTTATGGACTGTAAGACCAGTAAGAGACTTAAAAAGCTCTTCTAGTGCTGGACGATAGGTATGCTCTGTCGCATGGCCTGAAGCGAGAGAGGATTGGATTTTCGAGAGATAGGGCTGTAGAGAAGACATAAAGATAGTATAATAAAATTCTTCCCTTTTGAAAATAAAAAAATCCCCCATTTTCATGAGGGATTTCTCGCTAGATTCCTGCCTTCGCAGGAATGACGGAACCAATCTCCTACATCGCGATCTTCTGCGGCACCCCCTTCACTCCTTCGAAGAAGGCATCGAAGTCATCCTGGAGCATCTCCTCTACGGTGAGGAGGTGGGTCGCGATCTTCTCATGGAGATCACGATTCTCAGTGATGATCTTCCTCGCCTGTGCATAGGCAGTGAGGAGAAGTCCTCGTACCTTCATATCAATGAGATCCTGTGTCTTATCGGAGATCACCTTCCCATTCGACTGGGCACCAAGATAGTTCCCCTCCGTCATATCGGGAGCGAGGTTCTCAGGACCAACATCAGAGTCAAATCCGAATCTCATGACCATAGCTCGTGCGATCTCTGTAGCGCGCTCGATATCTGAGCTCGCACCGGTCGTGATATACTCAGGACCGAAGAATACTTCCTCAGCCACACGTCCTCCGTAGAGTGTCGCGAGCTCATCGAGATACTTCGCCTTCGAAGTGTAGGTACGATCTTTCTCCGGGAGGAACCACGTGACACCACCCGCACCTCCACGAGGGAGGATAGAGATCTTGTGTACTGGGTCAGTATGCGCGAGCATCTTCCCGACGATCGCATGTCCGATCTCATGTATAGCAGTGAGCTTCTTCTCATGCTCGGTCATACGCAGAGATTTCTTCTCATTCCCCATGACGACCTTCTCGACGGACTTCTGGATCATAGCGATAGAGATAGTCTTCTTGTTCTCCTTTCCAGCGAGGATAGCGGCTTCATTGAGCAGGTTTCCGAGCTCAGCTCCAGAGAATCCTATGGTGATACCCGCGACCTTATCCCAGTTCACATTGTCATCGAATGGCTTTCCCTTCGCATGCACTTCGAGGATTTTCTTACGGTCTTCGAGGGTCGGGAGATTGATCGTCACACGGCGGTCAAATCTTCCAGGTCGCAGAAGTGCCTTATCGAGGACATCCGCGCGGTTGGTCGCGGCCATCACGATCACATTGGTCTCGTTATCGAATCCATCCATCTCTGTCAGGATCTGATTGAGTGTCTGCTCACGTTCATCGTGTCCACCACCGATACCAGGACTTCGCTTCTTTCCTATCGCGTCAATCTCATCGATGAATATAATACTCGGAGATTTCTCACGAGCTTCCTTGAAGAGATCCCTGACTCGACTCGCACCGACTCCGACGAACATCTCGACGAACTCAGAACCAGAGATAGAGAAAAATGGGACTTCCGACTCCCCTGCGACCGCACGAGCGAGGAGGGTCTTTCCCGTACCAGGAGGACCCTGGAGGAGGATACCACGAGGGATCTTCGCACCCAGGTCTTTATACTTCGAGGGATTCTTCAGGAAGTCGACGATCTCTATGAGGTCTGCTTTCTCCTCATCCGATCCAGCGACATCCTCGAAGGTGACCTTCTCATCGAGCTCTGGGTCATAGACACGGGCACGAGAGCGGATGAACTGCATAGGACCACCCATACCCCCTCCACCCATACGGGTCATGAGGAAGAAGAGGAGAACGATGAAGAGGACCGTACCGATAAGCGAAGGGAGAAGATCAGAGAAGAGCTTGCCCCATCACTCTTCACGGATCGTGACTTTCGTCGCGATATCTGGATTTCCGAGACCGAGATCCGTGATCTTCACATTCACGGGGATCATCGTCGTATCGACAGCACGGACTTTTTTGGTGTCTACGATATTTACCACCCCCTTTCTCTTCGCTTCGAGAGTAGCTCATCGCACGACGATCTCCTCATACACTCATGAGTTATAGAGAGCGACGATCTCATTGAGCCCGATTGTATCATTTTTTTCGATCTTCTCATCGCTCATATAGCCTGTCACGAATGGAGATGCGATGTATATAAGTGCTATGAGGAGTGCTGGGATGATAAAAAAGCGAGGGGTAATCTCGATAATTTTCACACTTCCATCTTTTGGGATTTTCGGTACTTTCGGGAGAGTTTTTTTAGTATTTTTTGGTTTTTTTGGTGCCATGAGAAAATAAGTAATAATAGAGCTTCTTATATATATGAAAAAGCGAGCAAATTATATAAAAAAAACGGGAATATCCAAATCTTCTCGAGAAGAAAATATTTGACGGATATATATTTTCAGGAGAGACACTCTTCCTCTAGGGAACATATGGATAGAGTGGCTCGAGAGTGAGGATATTCCAGTCTGGGTTCGACCTACGTAAGAGATCATACATACCCTGAAAGTGGAGTGCTCCGTAGAGAAAGACGACTTTCTGATGACCAGAAGCGATATAGCTGTCGACGACATACTTATTTCGTTTTTCGACGATCGTATCGAAGAGTCTCGGATCCATCCCGAGTGATGAGATATCGAGGGAGCTCGTGTATTTGAGAGTGAGATTCATCAGAGATCGCATCATATAAGCAAAAAGTGTCCCCTCTCAGCGAAGAGGTATCTTCGCGAGTTCAGCACTCATATCTACAGGTATGGCCTCTCCCGAGAGCATAGATCCACCGGAAAGAGAAAGTGTGACGATATCATCGATGGAGATATCTACATTTTTCAGTTGTTTTTTACCGATACCATCGAAGAGTGACTCATCCTGTGCAGTCATACCAAGTGAGTCAGCGAGATCAATATATGTATCACTCTCGAACTTCATCCCGAGCATTTGCTCGAATTTTTTCTGATTTTCGAGACTTCCTGACCGCACTCACTCGACATAAAATATATAGCCACTCATACTAAGCTGACCGAGATCAGTCCTGACTTGCTCATAAAATCGAGGCGTTGCTATATGCGACATCTGGAAAAATACGATACTCCTTTTCCCATCAGAAAGTGTGACTTTCGATACAGATCATGGAAAGGTATTGTTCCAGAAGGAGAAAGTGAGAAATATAAGCGAGAAAAATCCACTCAGAGCACCGAAGATAAGACTATTTCTCACTAGTGCAAAGCGAAAAGAAGTCTCTCTCTTTCGGAAAAAACCTCATACCACAGTGAAGACGATACCGAGAAAAAGAATATCCACTATACCCCGTACAAATCCGAGACTTCCCGTGAGAAAAAACTGAAAAATAAGTCCCACAAGAGACAAAAAAGAAGTGATGACTAAAAATTTTTTAGACATAGCATTTATAGTGTGTTCTTACTTTTCATACTTTTCTTACTCTCTTTTTCTTCTTTCTTTTTCTTATTTTCTTGTGATTTTTTTGTCTTGATACGACGCTCTTGGAGCTTCGTGACATTTCTTTTGAAGACTTTATCAGTATCAGACTTCTCATCCTCTATCTCCTCGAGATCTTTATCTTTATTTTTGAATATACTTTTTCGAGAGCGGAGCTCGAGATCTATAGGTGTCCCCTCGAATCCGAAAAACTCTCGGATCTTATTCTCTATATAGCGACTATAAGAAAAGTGAAAGTGATCAGCGTTATTCACAGAAACGACGAATCGAGGAGGATTGATATCGACCTGTGATCCATAGTATATTTTTGGTTTATGAGACTTTCTATTTCCTGTCGGAGCGTGATCATATGTGATCTGATCGAGAAATTTATTGAATACTCAGGTTTTCACACGCTTAGTGCGCTCTATCTGGATCTTCTGAGCATGTTCGAGGATGAGATCGATACGTTTCCCTTCTATCGCCTGAGTGAAGACGACAGGAGCATAGGAAAGGAAGTCGAACTTCTTCGAGAGGTACTGCATATACCGGTCCATGATCGTTTCTTTTCCGATATCTGGCTTCGCGAGGACTTTGTCCCACTTATTCAGGACGAGGATGATACCCTTTTTTTCCTTCATCGCCTCACCGACGATATGCTCATCCTGATGAGAAATCCCCTCGAACGCATCCATGACGACAGCGACGACATCAGCTCGTTCTATAGAGCGCTCAGCCCTGAGTACACTCCACTCTTCGATATTTCCACTTCCGATCTTTCCGGCTCGGCGGATACCAGCAGTATCTATGAGACAGAGCTCTTTTCACTGAAATTCGATGATCGTATCGATCGCATCTCGAGTCGTTCCTGGCATATCCTTCACGATCGAGCGGATAGTACCAGATATAGCATTGACTAGAGAGGATTTTCCGACATTGGGTCGGCCGATGATCGCAAGCTTGAGTATACCGTCACTTTCACTCTGATCTTCCGCATGAGTCTCGAATCAGAGAGCTCGTGACTCTCTGAGGATAGCATCCTTCAGATCTCAGAGACCACGCATCTGCATAGGGCTCGTCGGTATGACGTCTCCGAGTCCGAGTTCGAGAAGTGCATATGACTCCATAGCACGTTTCGAGTTATCTGCCTTATTCCCGACGACGATGACTGTCTTTCCAGAACGACGAAGCTTCTGAGCAATATGCTCATCGAAAGAGGTCACACGATCATACTCGAGGACAAATATGATGATATCAGAGTTCTCGATCGCATCATCCACACGACCACGGACATCTGAGAGGAGTGTCTCATTATCTGCTTCGACTATACCGCCCGAGTCAGCGAGGATATAGGAAATATCTCGCTCGTGATCGACGACTTTATACTCGATGATATCTCGGGTCGTATTCTCGATATCTGAGACGATAGCGATACGATGTCCTGTCATAGCATTGAAGAGGCTAGATTTACCGACATTGGGTCGGCCGACGATGGTAATACGTGGGAGCATAGAAAAGTGGGTAATCAGGAAATTTTCGCCTACAATAACAAAAAAAGAGAAAAAAGCAAAAAGGAAAGAAGAGAGCCTTATTTCGCGGTATAGAAAAAATCTACTTTATACGTAATAGTAGCGATCTTTGTAGTCCCATTTTTCACGACAATAGTGAGGTATTTTGCTGGAACTATCTCGAACTGGAGTCATGCGAGCACAGTATACATCTGTCACCGCACATCGAGAGTAAATACAGGTTTTTTCGCGCTATCGGTAATATATATGCCTCATGGGATACTCGGGTCAGAGAGTCAAGCTGGGACGGTAGAGTATCCTGTCTCTCCTACTATCATGACACTCGGAAGTGAGAGTGAGTCGAGTGAGAGAGGTGTAGTCACGAGGCGGATGATTTCCGGTGGTACGATATTTTCTGTGAGGATATTTTTTCCTGATCTCGAGAATACGATACGCATAGAGTCAGTACCAGTCGCAGGTAAAAATCGGGTCGAAATACTCGAAGTAGTAGGAAGCCCATTTCTCTCATCGATACGAAGTGTGCCTCCAGAGTAGCTCAGTGTCGCACCACTTCCGATAAAGAGGCTTCCTGTGGCAAATGATCCATCTGCTTTCGTAAGAGTTTTTTCAGGGAAAAGTTTCGCGAGAGCATCACCCTGTCGTATACGAAAGAAGTGAATAGGCTCAAGGGAGAGTGCCTCATCGAGAGCTCAGGTGAGAAATCCGAGAGATGAGACCGATCGGATCTGTGGTATCGGTGCATAGACATCGAGCTGGAGTATACCGAGAGTGCTATTTCCATAGAGATCTGTGACTCGCATATTCATAAATCGGGATCCAAGTGTATCGAACGGACCGAATGTAAGTGTGCTATTCGAAAGGAGAAATCCTGTACCCTGAGAGGCAAAATCATCATCATATATACCATTTCCGTCACTATCGACAGTGATATCTGCATCTATCTCTATCGAATAAGAGCTCGTTTCCGTGATCACATCAGAGAGATCGATCGACTTCGACTGATAGACGGGTATACGGATATTTTTTCCGAGATCGACGACAGGGGGACTAGAGTCGAGTGATGCCTGAGGAGCTATCAGTGTGACTCATGCACGCACGAGCTCTCATGACGGTGTATAGAGCCGAGCGCTGTAAAATCAGTTTGGATATGGAAAACTCACTCTATAGCTATCACTCGGAGCTCAGAGTGATATCTGACGATAGAGGGTTCATGCTGGAAGGCTCTGGAGATTGCCACCTATCTGATCATAGATATCGACCTTCCCAGCGCTCAGTATACGAGTCTCAGGAAGGAGTGGCATCCCGATCATATCAGGTGAATACTGGAGCTTCTCCCCTCATGACGGACTCAAGACATAGATCTTCTCTGACTGTACTGATCCAGAGAGGGCAAATGGAAAAACGTATCGGCGAGACGCTTCGAGAGAAAGGCCTACAGTCGATGACCCACTCGAATAGAGAAGAGATGCGCCGCGTACTCCTGTATAAAGAGCTCTTCCTGCTGAGAGAGAGAATGGCTGTCATGCAGGAAGGACATTCACCTGCTGTCACTCGAGTATGAAGCTACTCGTATCATATACTTTTTTCAGATAGCGTTCTACTGGTGTCACTTCGATGCCATCACTACGACTGATCTCTGCAGTAGTGGTCATATCGATGACTGTACGTGGAGTATCGCTACTATCCTTTCCATCGATCGTGACTCTATCCCACTCGATATATCGATCGAAAAACTCGAGCCGAAAACTCTTCTCCCTCGCATCTGCCGGAGAAAATGATACTTCCATCTTTCATGGACTCGAGACAGACTCGTGGAAAAAATCAGGAGCTATAGGGAGACTCATGCTATCTATATCTTCTCGATTTATACTTGTATCAGTAGATCTCTGTGGCTCACTCCTATGAGCGTACTTGATATAGAGCCTCCCTCCGAGGAAGAATATATAGTCCTCATCTCAGTCACTATCAATATCGTATACATCCACTCGATCAGAGGGAGCGATAAGATCGGTATAGTCGAAGAGTCTTGTCTGTGTTTTCGAAATAGGAGTAAGTATATAGATCCCTTCGTAGTTCGGGCTATACCCTGCAGCTGTATTCGGAGAGCTCAGACTAGGACTAGACGTATCACTGAGGGCAGCGAGGCGCTTGACCTGTCACTGGAGAGAGGCGACGAGACGTTCACTCTCATAGTCAGGAACGAGTGGAAGGGCGAGTGATGCTTTCTCGCTATCTTGCCATGCTGTATATCGAGTGAGTGCTTCACGAGAAAGATCAGGAGGCTGAGAAATCAGAGCAGCCCGAGGAAGTGAAGCATCACTGAGGATAGATAAGCTCGTACCGCCGAGATTATCGAGAGTTTTCTGGAGTTTTTTATTTTCTGCAGACTCCGTATGGAGATACTCACGAAGCAGTGAGAATCCTTTTTTACTCTCTTCTTTCATGTTTCGAGTGAGTGCATCAGACTCGAGTCTCGCTTTCGAGAGGGCACGATCGAGAGTACGAGTATCCTGTCCTGCGAGAGCGAGCTGACTCCTGAAATACGGGACGAAGTCCTCTATATCGAGCATTGTATCTCTATCTTTCTCGATCTCGGCAAGCGCTTCTCATAAGAGAGACTCGAGGAGAGAGGGTCCGCGAGCATCTACTAGAGTATCGAGTGAGCTCTGGGGATTGAGATTGATATTTGCTGGAAGTTCGACATTTATATCTGGTCCGATTTTCTTTGGGATACCTCGACCGAGATCAGCACCAAATTGATTCAGTGGCCTCACAGCACTCTTCGCGAACTCCGCGATGAAGTCAGACTTCAGTTCGAGATTGACATGGGTAGAGACACGGATCTCTTTGATACTCGGGATAGAAATCTGTGGAAATTTTATACTCAGAAAGTCAAAAGAAAGTGTGCCCTGTCGATCGGTGCGCTGTGCGATGATAGTACCGACTGTATCTTCAGGAACAAGTGGTGTTTTTTGGTAAAAACAGTATATCTTCATGAAAAGTTTGAGGATATTGAGGGCTGATGCGACCGCTCAGAAAAGCTTCGGAAGCTTCGGCGGTGGCGGAAGTGATGGGAGTGCGATCTTCGGAAGTGATGGGAGATCAGGAAGGTCAGGAAGAGGAGGGATCGCAGGAAGGACTGGGATACTCGGAAGATTTATATTGACATTCGGGAGACGAGGAAGAGAGAGAGACGGGAGATCAGGAAGTCGGATAGGATTGACATTAAATCGGAAATCAGGAACTTTGATCGCTATACCAAGACGTATATCAGAAAGATCGAGGACGATATCAGGCCACTTCGGAAACTGGAGTATCGGAAGCTGTGGGATTACAGCAGAGAGAAGTTTAAATTTAAAATACTTGAGATCCCATCGTTCATTTCGGCACACACCACACTCTTCATCCTTGATCTTAAAGAGATCAAGAAGTGGCTGCCAGCTCGATACTATAGCCTTCAGAAGGACATAGAACTCTGCCCATTTCCGAAATCGGATACCATTATCCCGATACCATCCTCAGAGAAGCTGTTCCAGAGAGTCGACATTACAGAGAAGCTGAGCAATATAGCGCTCTTTCCAGGTGAGATATTTTTGTATTTTTTCTGGAAATCTTTTGTATTCTTCGAGACGCTTGAGATTGGCTTCGATACTCGATGTGAGTGCTCCGAGTCAGAGATTGGCATGTTGATCTATACACTCGGCTGGCGTCTTTCCTACACACCATGATCATTTCACATTTTCTATTTCTGATTTATAGGACTCGAGGGCTCGACTGTAGCGATCGAGTTCTTGAGGGAGAATCCAAGGGATATTGATCGGGATGACTTCTTGCTCGATACGGATAAATGGAAGTTGTCCGATAAATTGGTACGCCGCTTTCATCTGACTCGCTCACCCGGCGACACGATTTATCGTCGAGCTATTTTCACTCACCTTTTTATCGAGCCAGTTATTGTATGTACTCGATGCGCTGGTGTTTCCTGTGGTACGCTTATTGAATGCATCAGTGACATTTACATTTCACGCTCATGCGACTTGTTTTTTGAATTCCTCGTATCCCTTCTCCATTCGATCTTTCGAAAATTTACCGAGGAAGTCAGAAAATGATCCATCGAGTGTCACATTTTGTCCGAAAGTCCGTGGAGGTATGATCACGAGACTCGGCGGAGTGAGGAGTTTATTGGTAATCTCATCTGTCTGGCGAGCTACCCAGTCCATGATAAATTCTGGAAATCCAGAAATACGACGATTTTTTACCTTGATGATATTCCCGAGATTAAATGGCTTCGCAGAATCAATACTGATCTCTATAGAAGTGTCACCACTCTGTCCGTCACCGAGAGTGAGAAGTGGTCCACCAGTGATACCACGACCACCACGACTCGAGAGTCCAGTATAGACACTCGAGAGGCGTACTGGAGTAGGATTTTTCAGATAGGTGATGATCTCACTCGTCAGACTCGCATCATCAGCCTCATTCCTAGTACGTGCTGTCAGACTACAGCTCGCACCATTCCATGCATCAGTAGAGGTACCGAGTCCGGATACGAGAGCGACGTTTCCGTCATCACTTGATCCATCACCCTTACAGACAGGAAGTGATGTCGCCGCGACGATACAGTTTCCTGTAGGCATAAGTGGAAAGAGTGGATTGGTTCATGTAGTCATCGCAGTACCTCACAGACACACTGCAGCACCTACACCCAGGGTAAGCGTCGGCGTGACATAAACTCTTATAAAATTGGTAGGTGCCCACGTACCGAGACTTCATCATGCAGAAGGGATTCCACAGACAGGACCAGGGACGAATGCAAGTGGTGAGCTTGGGTATACTGTAGGAATACAACATGTTGATACTCCACAATATGCCTGAATTCCAGTAAGTCATGAGAAAATTGGAATTCATACATTGGGCGTCATGCCAAAAGGATTGACTGGAATACCGAGAACAGAAAGCGACCCTCATGGTGCGAGAGGTGCCCAATTTATAGGAGAAGATATACATGACCCACCGCCAAATCCACAAGCAAGACCATTCGCGAGACCCTGCACCATACTCTCTATGTCTTGTGTCGCAGTAGGAGAAAATCAGAGTGAAGCGAGTCTTCCTGATGGATCATAGGTGCTCGTAAAGAGTGTGGTATTTTGGAGAAGTGATGTCCCATCTCCCATATCATTATACGCATCGTTGAGGGCTCCTGTATTCATATTTTCCACGCTATCTGGGATGCCATTCTGAGGACTCACGTCAGTGAGTCGGTCGACGAGTGATGGTGGAAGGTCAGCCAATCAGAAAGATCGTGTCCCTCTATCATATTTTCGAAAAATATCATTATCTGATGCCCAGAGAAGGATATCAGCTCCACAGGTATTCGAAGTATCGAATCCTACATCTCCATATATATCATCTCATATGAGTCACTTTTCGAGATTATCGACGAGCATCTCACCATAGCTCGCTGGCAGTGCGAGGAGATCATAGGTGATCGTGAGAGTCGCCCCTCTAGGGATATCTCCGAGTACGAAATATGCATCGAACTCCTCTGTAGGAAGATAAATAAAGTCTTTTTGCTCACTCCTACCACTACTGAGAGTCATACGATATCGTGTCGTCTCACTCGCATCGAATATTTTTGGTATAGTATCGAGATACTCTACTGCCTGAGCGGAGGAGGAGCCTGTATTTTTTATAGTGATAGTCGCCTCTATCTTATCTCCACTATGGATGACATCTGATGAAGTATTGGTATATTTTCTCTCGATCTCGAGACCATAGGCACTCGCATATTCACTACGCACATAGATATCACTCTCTCCTTCTGGAGAAGACAGAGGATTACTCGGTGAAGTATTCGGATCAGTCAGAACTGTAGAGGAGATAGCATTGATAACCTCCTCATTCGCGAGAGTCGTCGACACTTCATCGTCAGTCTCAGTAGTGATAGGGGGAGGGGATGCTATAGGGGCTCTCGGGGTTGCTCGCTCATAGAATACTTCATCATTGAGCGTTCATACATCGGGAGTAGGAGGCGTAGTCTCTGGAGATACTGGCAGAGCCGATGGTGTCGTCGTAGCACGGATAGCTCATCCTGATTTCTCGCTCGCTCACGAGAGTCTGATACCGAGATTGGACTCGAGGATTTTTTTAGTAAATACTCATGGAGTAGTAGTACCATAGAGGATAGCGAGCTCTCATCACTCTGTGAGGTAGACGATATCATCCCTCCTATCAGCATCCATATCATAGATCTTATACTGTGTGACTCATACTGGAGCGGCGAGATTATCTTCGAGACGTATTTCTTTTGGGAGGAGACGGCGGAGATTATTGTCTACGAGGGAGAACTTCCCTTCTTTATCGACGGAGAGTATATCCGCATATCGATCTCCAGTGAAGTCTCCGAGCTCGATACCACGGTCTCCAGTACTGGGAAGGTAGGCGATCATCTGCTTTCGGCGAAATTTTCCACTGATATTCTGGAGAAGCTCGAGAAATCCATCATCATAGACGATCACTATATCCTGATCTCCATCGCCATCCATATCTCGACGGGCATAGGATGAGGCGCTTCCATGGACTCATCCAGATATCTGAGTTCCTATAGTACGATCGATGCCTTCGAGCTCGGTACCAGGGGCACCCTGATCGACATGAGTGACAGGATCTCCGAGATTTACGAGTGTATACGAGTGGCTCCAGCGCGTCGCCTCTCCGACAGTATCTCCAGCTGCATATGAGAGGAGGCTCCGATTGTTATCATGCCAGCCGACTCATGGTACTTCTCGAAGTGATCCGATAGAGTCGATACTATTTTGTCCGATCATTCGCTCTTCGAGGATATCAGTATTCATATTTTTCACGATACTATATCCACGACTACGGGTGTCATACGTCTTCGAATAGGCATCTATACGAGTATAGAGATGTGTAGATTACAGAGTGAGGGTTGTCAGATTCGTCAGATTTGCTGCGACATCGAGACTTTTCTCTCTATCAGTAGTGAGAGTGATCTCTCCTATAGTTGTCCCATTATCTACTATAGCAAGTGTCAGAAATCATAGAGACTTATTTTCGATTGGGATGAGCTTCACTCATGGAGAGAGAGTCACTCACTGATCTTCTGTGAAACGAAGTTTTGTGGTCGTATTTTTCATGAGAGATCTCGTATTCCCACTCGTAGAGAGAGTATAGTCAGACTGATCAGAGAGAGAGAGAGCTACCTGAGTATCCCTCATCGGATATCAGACTCGAGCGACACGGGCTCGAGAGACGTTATCGTAGATATCCAGTATGAGAGAACCCTGCCCTACAGTGATACCCGACTCGAGAGCAGTATCAGCAGACTGAGAGATAGTGTATCCACCACCTGGAAATATAGAAAAAATCGGAGATCGCTCATAGGGAGAAGTGAGGACAGTGCTTACAGCAAGGCTCTGTGATGCTCATGGAAGAGTATCATAGAGTATATCTTCTCACTCTCGGAGATAGCTATCTCCTGCGAGGACAGTATATCGAGCATTATAGTCAGGGAGGAAGTCATACTTCCCTACTTCTTCTCTCACATGGATGACATAGAACGGTATACCTCCCATAGTATACTCTCTCTCTGTAGTAGTGACTTCTCCTGTAGTGAGATTCTGACTATTCTCACTATCTCTATAGGAGAGTACAATATTCGAAAGAGTAGGTACATCGACCCGCCAATATCATGGAGATTTCGGATTTATTGTAAATTTCCCGCTAGTGAATGAGATATTTTGTGCAGGATCTGTATTTTTTTTCACTGTTCCAGTCATAGTGACTGATGTGAGATTCCCGTAGCGATCACGTAAGGCAAATTCCAGAGTAGTATCAGTCACTCGTCCATCTATATAAAAAGGATCTCATGGAAGTATGGTAAATGGCACATCTGTAATATATCCAAGTCAGGGGATATCGAGGGCGATCTTCTGCTCTCATGCGAGGCGTCATGGTGTGAAGTATATATTTTCAGTTTTCCCATCTTTTATGTCGAATACTTCTCCTGAGAAGCTTCATACTCCATCTGCAATATCAAAAGAAACTACCGAATCAAAGCCAGTGAGTAGAGTGTTATTTCCATCTCTGAGTTCGAGTATGAGTGATACTTTTTCTCCTCATACTTTCATAGGAGTACTCGGGATGATCTTCACCTGAGCAGTATCGATTATACGGATAGTCGTAGTGATCGGTGTGACATCGCCATCGAGAGATATACGAAGAGTCATCGATCATGGTGTATCAGAGCCATAGGAGAATACTTGCTCTGGCTCGATCACTGAGAGCGTCATCGTCGAGACTCGCTGTCCATCTCTGTCAAGGAGATATCCTCAGTCTGCAGTGATTGTGACGTCATGAAGATTGGGTGACATGGGCTTTCCTGTAGCATCGAGAAGTCTGAGAACTCACACAGAGCTCGATCCTGCTATGATCGTATTGGATACGGGATAGAACTCTATACTCGAGCAATCTCAAGCGAGAGGAGGAAGTGGGGTGGTACCACTCAGTCCGGCAGGACTCTCTGGAAGTCAGAGAGTAGAGGCTCCACACGATCATGCGATGATCTTCGGTGGGAGGAGCGACTGTATCCAGCAGACGATTGCCTGAGGCCACTGAAAGAGTGGGACTCCTTCGGGTGGACCACATTTTGCACTTTCTTTATTATTTGGATTCTCATCTCATGGCTCATTTTCTGAGAAATTGAGTCCATCGAGTGCTGCTATTCTCTGATTATATTCACCCATCTCATCCGTAGCATCCGCCTGTTCTCACTTTGGGATAAATGGTGTCAATCAAAGATATGCTATATCATATCCACTTCCACTTCGAGGGATGATAGGTGGATTTTTTGGGTTATTTATACTATACTCATGGGAGTATGAGAGATTGGTCTCGACGAGACTCTGATATTTTCTCGTCACATCAGGATTGAGCCAGTTACGAGCTCTGAGGACCTGGAGTATGAGATCATCAGATATGAGAGTATTCCAGTCGAGTGGGCTCGTGGGAAGTGCAGATGCTCATATGAGGTTTTTTACAGTCGTATCATATGAGCTCAGAGTTGTACTATTCTCTCTCGATATCACAGCATTCCACTCGCTCTCTGAGAGAGTCTTGAGCCAGGTTCGCATGCTCGCTATATCTGTAGCTGGTGCGATAAAGAGGTTTGGGTAAGTAAATTTTGCTATATTCCCTTTCGGCGTGAGGAACTCGAGAGAGCGGATCACATCGACTGCGAGTGATGGAGTAGCACCATTTGAGAGAGCTGCCTGAAGCTCTGCCTCTGTGGGAGAGACATGCTTCATGAGCGAGTCGATCGTATGATAGTATCTGTCTTCATATCGTGTATTATCGACTGGCTCTGTCGACTCTGATCATCAGAGTTTACAGGAACTCCCGAGCAGTGTAGGAGTGGGAGTCATCAGTGTACCATCGAAATACTTTCCATCAAGGATAAGTCATCACTGGAGACAAGCCGTCTTCTCGTAGTCTTCGATACTCATAGCAAAGGAGCGTATAGACTCATCGAGCTCTACATGCTGAGTAAGACAAGTGAATCTTCAGAGTTCTTCTGGCCATTGCCTCATCTCTGTACGATCATTGTTATTTCACTCGATCGTCACAGGATAGCTATAAGGCTGGAGAAGACCATACTCATAGCTATTTCACGCGAGACAGTTCGCGAGTGTCGGAGGCGTGAGTCGTTTTGTCTCCTTCATCCCACCGAGAGAGAGTATCGGCATACTATATCCAGAGAGACTTGTACCACTCGGTAGATCCTGGAATACTGATGTGATAGCGCTCTGATTCGCTGCGATACGGAGGATACTATTCCCTCACCAGTATGACTGTATCTTCGCTCATCCTGTATTAGTGAAACAAGCACTATAAGTAGGGACGAGTGCTCTCGTATCATTTGTGAGGAGATTGACCTGTGACTCTACCCCCTTCACATCATAGGCGATATTTGCCTCGACGAGGACCGATCGTCAGAAAGTCGATGAAGAAGGGAGTTCATTATTTCATCGCGCGATCGTACACTGATTTGGGGAAGTGATATTCCCTGTTTTCTGACCAAAGAAATATCCTGCATACGGTTTTGTATACAGAAGATTCTCTGGAAGGATTGAGGGAGCAACTCATGCATTACTATCGCCAAAGAGATTGAGTCCTCGTATGATCTGTCAGACGACGGTATTCGCTGCTGCAGTCACTCAGGATCATACGATATGTCGCTCGAGTCCATCGAAGAGGATGGCTTTCCGCGCAGAGTTCGTTTCTCTGATTTTAGCATCGATTGCTTTTTCGAGTCCGTCATTGGCTTCTTTTATCGTCCGCATCGCGACTTCATCCATGAGGCTCATCTGGAGTGCTCACTGATCGACTCGGACGGTGATACCACTATTGTATCTCCCTGCATTATGGACGAATTTTTGGATATCACCGAGAGTTTTTTCACTCAGCGTCTCATGGAATTTCTGGAGATATTTTCCGATAGGACGCGCTGTCTGGATATCGGGGAGGACTGCTATCGTATCATCTGTGAGAGTATCATCTCAGAGCTGTATATCCTCGAATCCAGCGAGGTTATTGAGATAATCATCCTCTTCTCATCGAGAAGACTGACTATACTGCCTGAGGGCTGTAGAGATATCTCGGAGAAGGTATTTAGTAAATCGGCGATATACGAGATTCTCAGTATTCTGGAGAAAAAGTGCATACTTATAGAAACTCCTCGCATCTACTGAGCGACTCTCGGCATATCCATCGTAGTAAAATACTCTTGGGGGTGTCGTCGAAGGAGCAAATTTTTCTCTCTTTTCATAGAAATCATGTGTCTTATCCAAAAGCCGTCCAATCTTAGGAATATCAGACTGTTTATCCCACTCTCTTCCGAGAGCAGGATTCATCACTCCATGCCATATATCCACCTCTGTGGTAGATGGAGCATCAGGGGCATACTCGTAGATATCAGAACGCTCACTATAGACAAATGATTTATCTTCGAAATCTACGTATGGATAAAGACTCGGGAAAGATATACCCTCCTTATGGACGATCGGAAGTGGGATATTTCCGATCAGGACAGTTCCCACGAGTCGAGACACCCCGTCTTCACCATCTCACTCATAGTAGAGTTTCTCATTTTTCGCAGCGATCACTTCTGGTGGGGTATCTCCTGTCGTGACGATGATAGAGACGCGAGTATTTTTGAGATACTCTTGTATATCATTGGCATATGTCCTGACCTTACCACCGAGTGCATCATAGGTCTCATCATCGATGATGATAGACACGACATCCCTATAGTCATCCGTATCAGCAGAAGCACGATCGAAAAATGAAACATGGATCGTCTGAGAAATAAATAACAGAAAAATCAGTATCGCTGATGTATACTGACGAAAGAATGTATACGAGGTGTTCTTTTTTCGCATTTCTGAGATTTGGAGATTTTACTCGAAAAATATATCCAAAATATATCCTTTTTTTCCTCTATTGCAAAAGGAAAAGAGACAAAAAATCAAAATAAATTCGACAAAGCCTCTTTTTTTTATATTATACGCCCGAAGTAGTCATTTTGGGAATGTAGCTCAGTTGGTAGAGCAGGGCCCTTTTAAGGCCAAGGTCCCGGGTTCGAGCCCCGGCATTCCCACCACTTTGATATCAAAAACCTCATATAATCGTGAGGTTTTTTACATTCTCTTTGAGAATAATGGAATTGGAAAAATAGAGAGATCATATATAATAAAAAATCTGCACTAATAAGATTCTCTTATGATATATTTCTTCGGGCATCACTCCTTTCGGTTTCACTTTCTCATCTTTCTGATAGTAGTTATTACGTCATGTACACCGAGTGATTCACTTCCACCTAGAGATACTCCTGTAAAATGAGTGCCCATAGTGCAAGATAAAAATATTCCCATATCACAAGACAAACTTCCTTCTTCTGGAACACTCAGTCTTCCACTCGAAGATGCTCTAAGCCGGGTGACGAAGAAAACATTCTGAATGAAGATATCACCGAAGGATTCGCCTGTCTCTCCTGAGAAATTCACCTGATATCATACAGGAGTCGACTTCGAGACATTCTCGAATGAAGCAGACACGGATATCGTGATACGATGAATATGTAGTGGATCGCTCGTTCTCAAAAAATGGGCAACAGGATATGGCGGTGTCGCCGTACAAAAATGTACGATAGAGGATCAAGAAGTCACGGTAGTCTATGGACACCTGAAGTATGAGAGTATCACTACATCTATAGGTACTCTCGTGGACTCATGAGAACAAATCGGCATACTCGGAAAGTGATATAGCACTGAAACTGATGGTGAGAGAAAGCATCTCCATCTCGATATCCATAAGGGATCCGGTATAAATATCTCTGGATATACTTCTACGAGTGCTAGGCTCACATCATAGATAGATCCGATGAAATATCTGAAATCTGAATAATATTTTCAATATAGAATAGTCTAAATTCCACTCTCAGTAAAACTTTCTTTAAGATCTAACTTTCCATTTTTGAAAAAGAGTTGTGTTTTGAGTCTTTTAGTTTTTCCTCTCAGCGTTTTGAGTTCTGCATAGACATATGCTTGGATATCTACGAGACTGAATATTCTTTTGATTTCACTTCTGAGTGTCTCAGGAATTTCCGAAGAAATATCAAGCACTATAAGTCAATCTTCACTTTCTGAAACAGAGAATACTATTCCATTTTCCTGAATATCAGGATTCTGTATCTCATACTGTGACCTCGCAAATTCATAATTAATAAGAGTAGATAGGGTGAATTTATAACGAGTAATATCGCTCGGTAGCCGGTATCGTCCATTCTTTATTAACGCTATTTTTATTGGATCGGTAGATCCATCCATACCATTCAGGGTGTATATGTTCTTTGCCTTCTCTGGAGTTTTTCAGATATTTACCTCTCGTTCCGCAAGCCATATATTGATAGCTGCTTGTGTATCGGGTCAGCGAAAGCCTATTGCTACAGCATTTTCAGCCCCGTTTCTTAGAAGTGCGTTACGTGGCTCTTCTGGAAGCTGGGCAAATTTATCGAGATTGAATCGGGGATTTGAAGCAGTACCCGTAAATACAATAGTCGGATCTGCTCTCAGAAACTCTGCCACTGCTACATCTCTATTCGTCGGAAGAACTATCGGGGAGAGAGGTGATAGAGTTTTGGTGTCTCATTTTTGTGGTCGAAATGTCTCTCATGGCTGCAGATAACTACTAAATATATCATCAAGAATTGGCGTAAATCCAGATGCCGCAATGACGGAATCTGCGAGTATTTTTTGTCATCATGCGGTAATTATAATATTGCCTCTTTCATCATATACATTCATTTTACTATTACTGCCTTCTCATACATCTCCTACTCTGGACTTGATAACTTCTACGAGATTTGGTTTCCCGTTTCTCGTAAATAGATCAGTGAGTTTACGGTAGCGAGGACGTTTACTGAAGTCTCCAGTTGTTATTACATATATCTTCTCTACATCTCGAACCGCAGTATTTCATCAGGCAAAAAGATTACCTATATATTCGAGAAGTGTATCACATGAATTCCCATTTCCATATATGACAAGTGTCTTGCCTGGAGATTCTTTCTCTATCGAACGATCTGCGAAAGCCCGAAATGCCTCCAATGTAGTCGATAATTTCGGAAATCATTTTCTTTCTTTTGATAATACTAAGGCTGCTCGACTATTTTCCAGCTTAAACCCGTAGTTAGGTTTTCAGAGTCAAGCATTTGTGAGTACTGCATCAGTATAGATAAAAACTCTCCTCTTTTGAGTTTTTGTATCTTGTATTTCTATGGTCACTTTTTTATCTCATTTTTGTGAAGTGTCTGTATTTGGTTCCACCTTTATGATTCTTGTTTTTAGTGCTATATTTTCCGTAAGAAGTGCTGTCTGCATCTGGAGTATAACTGCAAGATCTTGATTTGTCGGGTAGCGAGCATCCGATTTATCATCTGGGGTGAGAAGATAATCGACAGTGGAGTTGATAGATCATTGTCGTACATCAGCACCATCTTCACGCTCTCCAGGATACCGTCTACCCACACTCGATCCATAAGCTCGTACAGTTTTAAGTTCAGCATTAGTACTATCTGGTACTTTTGGGAGGGTGTATCACGCTCCTCCTCGCCTATTTGCACTATTGAGTTCCCACGCTTTCCCATTTGGTAATGCGAATGGTCCTCCAGGATACTGAGCATCATCTACGACGAGCATTTGTTTCATGAGCTCAGGATTATTCCTCACGATTTCACCCATTCATACGAGGCCATTCGGTCATGTACCGATCCAGATAGCTGGCACATACTTTCCATCGGTCAGAGACTCTCGAGTCTCACTACCGATAGTATCGAAATGATGATGTAGGATTTCGCTTACGACAGCCTGGTCTGCATTTGCTAGAGCAACGAGATAGGGATTGAAATGAGTGAGATACTCTACTGTGCGTAGATATTCTTCTTCTATTTTTGTCAGTTTTCTCTGTTTTGCGAGTTCTTTGATTTTTTGTAGATAGGGAGTTTGCTTATTCGAGATAATGCTACCATCCGGAGACCTCTCGACACGAAGGAAACTATCGAGTATGGGTCAGAGAATACTGTCAGCACCAAATGTCCCGAGAAGAGGCTTAAATACAAGTTCAAATCTTCTATGAAGGTATCGAAAAGCTTCTCGGTTCTTCGGAGACACTGGAACAGGACGAAATGTATTTCTCTGGTTTGCTCGTGCTTTCTCTACTAGTGGTTCTGCGATCTGTCGCTGGTATATAGCGGGTGACTTTTCCTGGAGATAGATGCTATACTCTCGATATATACGTTCTCGGAAATCTTTCTCGTCATCGGAGTCAGCAGGAAGTGCATCGATAGAGGCTCGTACTCTCTCATATGGTTGACCGAAAGTTTTTCGAAATGTATCAATCTCTCAAAATAAGAGTATTATCTCGAGTTTATCGTATGTTTCATTTACGAAATTTTTAAAATCAATATATGATTTTGTATGACTTGTACTCCCTACATCTGGACGGATCGGGAGTTTCGCTATCTCAGCAAGTACCGCTGGTCTACGAGTCGAGAGTCCGATACTCTTCGATATTCGAAAAATATTGGCATCGATCTCCTCTCTTCCGATGACAGCTGCAAGCTCTGTGGCAAGAGGAAGAGCAAGTGGTGAGGATGATGATGTCAGCTTTCCAAGAGTATCGAAGCAGAGCGTATAGTCACGAGGAGTCCGAGAAAATACCGTTGCAAATTCAGAGAAAGCATTGAGGAGTTTTTTCTCTTCTATCTTTACGAGTGCATCAGTCACGGATTGTTGGTCTTCTGGGATATCTTGAGAAAAGCTATTGGCAAGTTTTGTAGCTCCGACGATATCATTTTTCGAAAGAGCAAGATATACTGTAGCCTGTAGATCTGATCGACGTTTTGTAGAACGGATGAGCTCGAGAGCATTGAGTGTTCTAGATTTTAATTCAGGACTTATCTCTACCATAACTACATCTGCTATCGTCATACTAGATGCGTCATTTACGTCGTCGAGACATCTTTTTATAGTATCACGAATTCATTGCGGGAGATTCGGGGAAGTTATTGCCTGAGTGTAGAGAATGAGTGCATCCCTGAGTTCATCGGGAAGATTCCATATTGCTGCCATTGTATTATCAGCTTTAAGGCCACCCGCATTCTTTCTAAGAATCTCTATAACTTGATCTACTCTAAGACTATTAGCAAAGCCTCCAT
>JANMHM010000057.1:0-71109 GCA_031375155.1 Candidatus Altimarinota bacterium | reverse complement strand
ACTCTGTCTGACTATCTCGAGCATCCATACATCGACGGGTTTCTACTATCACTTTTTCAGGTGATACGAGAGCATATACTGATTCGATGCCCAGAATAGTGATAGCGATACATACGATGAGAAAATATCGATACATAGATATTATTTATTCCCGAATATAATACGACGCAGAAGTCCTCGTTCTCCTATTTTTTCTGGAGTTTCACTGAGTTCTTGCTTTTTTTCATCATGCTCTTCTTCAGGGTGATCTTTCCTGAGTTTTTTGATCCCATAGATAGATGCGATCAGCCCTCAGAGGATCAGACCAGTGACGACCGTATCGACATGCTTGATGCTTTTTTTTGCGACGTTTTCTTCTGGCGGTAGAGATGTGTTTTTACGAAAGAACATAGTGTTTTTTTATTCCTCTATTTTTATACTTTTTGAGAAAAAAGTGATTTTTGGTACATGGATCATGATAGTATTATGATCGACGGTAGCTTTTATCTTGTTAAATGCGAGATTTTCTGGAAGGATGATCGACCTGGAAAATGGTCCATAGTAGCACTCTTCGACTAGCATTCGCTTCGCATCGAGATAGATAGGAGCATGTTTTCGTTCTCCAGAAAGTGTGAGGATATTTCGCGAAAGAGCGATATCGATCTCACTCGGATCGACTCATGCGACAGGAGCGACGATGATGATCTCCTCTGCGAGGTCGAGGACATCAACTGCGATCTGTCCGACATCGATCTCGTGATCACGATCACTCTGGATATCGACGGAGATGGATTCATGCGCATCATCTTCATGACTCTGAGTTGTATGGGATGTGAGAGGGGCAGACTTTGCTCCACCTACACCGAAAATCTTAGACATAAAAAATAAATTAAAGAGTGAGTGCATCACTATAGATGCATATTTTACTAGAGCTTTATCCTATTCATACTTATGACTTTTGCAAGTTTCACTCTGCGATAAGACGTGTATAGACCTTCATGATAGACTCATTTCTCGAAGTTGAGACTCACTCTTTCCTTTTTCCTTCTACTTTCATGAGAAATTCTGGAAGGGTGTCGATATGATTTGGGTGGATATGGATACCATCATATTCTCGAAGTATCTCGATATCAGAAAGAATGAGAGGGAGACTATGGGTCTCTGCGAGACTCACCAGATGCCCCCGACTATAATATGGTCCTATGTATATCCAGCCACTTGCACGACTATAGAGGTGTTCGACTTCATCTTCTCTGAGTACTGAGAATATCTTCACTGCATGAGAGAGATCGAGTGATCGTACCAGAGAGGATATGTAGGAGAGATTTTCTCCGATATCTCAGTGTATGACGAGTTTTTTCTCTCACTTCAGGATATGTACATATTTCGAGAAAGCAGTGAGAAGTCCGAGAGGATTCCACTCATTTCCTGGACTTGCTGGAGTGATATAGTATTCTCCGTATATCCCATGAGGAAGGATGCTTTGTCCTCTTGTTTCTCTTTTTTTCTCACTCATGAGATAGGGAATCACGGACATTTTCTTTTCTGGAATATCGAATATCTCAGCGAGCTCGAGCCCCACACTCATATGTGGTATGATGATGATCCTGGCATTTCGTAGGAGTTTTCTCATGCGATACTCTCTGATCTTCCTTCACCAGAGTGAGAGTGGAGCGCGTGGATAGAGAAGATCTGCGAGATCTCATACATGAGCAATGAGAGGGATGCTCGTATCTATCGGAGGCAGTCGTGAAAATGATATCATCCTATCTGGTCCATAAGCATGAGAAGCGAGACGTTTGCTCGTATACCAGCTCCGCATTAGTCGTATGACGTCATCATGCTCTATAGGATCTCACTCATACGCGAGAAATGTGATACGATCATCAGGATGCAAAGCTATCCACTCATCGCGCCACAGAGTCGCGTAGGAGATAGTACTCACATCATCAGGACTCGATGTGCGGACATCTACGATAATATGCATTATTTTTTAGTCTAGTGTGATTTTTTTTGCTTCTTCTGTGGTCATGACACTTTCGTTGATGATGAAGTCTCGTGAGGGGTGATAAAATGACAGAGCACTTTCTCCGACTTCAGCGATCACCTTACCGATGACTTCATCGAGCGGGACTTCGACTTGGGTTCACTTATCCATATCTTTGAGCTGACAGACTTTTTTCTTGGCTTCCATGATACCGATCACGATGACAAATCTCGCACCGACGCGGTTCGCTTTTTTCAGCTGTACTTTTATACTTGGAGTTCCGAGAGAGAGGAGGCTATTGAGTCCTCGTTTGCGTGACTCGATATTGAGAGGAAGAGCGAGTTTTTTCGCTTCATCACCGAGCTGCATGATATAGAGGTGTATCTGGTCTTTATTTTTGAGCTTGACTCCGCGTTCCATCATCGCCTCTATGAGGCGCTCAGCACCGAAGGCAAAACCGACTGCAGGGACTTCCGTCTTCCAGCCGATCGTTTTCGCGAGTGAGTCATATCGTCCACCACCGCCGAAGGCATCCTGAGTACGACCAGATCAGTCGACGAATTCCCATACTGTATGAGAGTAGTAGTCGAGTCCTCGTACGAGCGTCGAGTCTTCGACGTAGGGAACACCCAGAAGTTCGAGATATTCCTTCACTTTGTTGTAGAATTCGAGAGAATCTTTCTTGAGAAAATCTGTCATTTTTGGAGCGACTTTGAGAAGGTCTTGGACATCCTGATTTTTCGAGTCGAGTAGGCGAAGCGGATTTTTCTCGAGTCGTGCGAGATCCGTCTCGTCGAGAAGGTGTTTTTTATTTTCGAAAAATGACTGGAGTTCGAGGAGATATTTTTCACGCTCTTTCGCGACTCCGAGAGAGTTGATTTTGATCGTATAGGTACCAGCGAGACCGATACCATCCATGATGTTTTTCATTATATAGATCGTCTTCGCGTCGAGGATCGGATCCTCTTCTCCAATGATCTCAGCACCGATCTGATGGAACTGTCGATAGCGACCTTTCTGGGGTCTATCATAGCGAAAATGTGGCTCGATATAGTAGAGATATACCGGCTGTGGCTCCTCGAGCATATGCTCGAGGTAGGCGCGCATGACTCCTGGAGTACTCTCAGGTTTCATCACGACCTCACGACCTCACTTATCGGTGAAGTCAAACATCTCTTTCGTCACGACATCACTTGCCTCACCACTTGAGTGGACGATGAGTGACTTCATCTCGAGGATAGGCGTCGTGATACGAGTGAATCCATTTGTTCGGAACTCGTGGCGTGCGACTTTCTTTAGAAATGTGAAATATCTCTGGTATTCACCGAAGATATCTTGCATGCCGCGGACACGAGAAGGGAGCTCCATAAGAGTGAAGAGTTAATAATTTAGAGTGAAGAGTAGTATTTTTTGTCATCTCGACTGGATCGATGCAGAATGGAGAGATTTTGTTCTCACGAAATGAAGAAAAACAGGAAAATGGCACGACCAAAGATCGTGCATTTATATAGAGAAGAGTATATGGAAAATGGGGAGAAAGGCAAGAATTAAGCACCCGCACCTACTCAATATATAAATCTACATACTCTTAGTGTATATTCCCAGCCCGCTCTGACATGCCTACCATGACAGCGATATGATTATCAGAAATAGTAACACTTTGTATCGCTTTGTAGAGAAATGTATGAGCTTTTTCTCAGGACGTATCACTCAGAGGAAGGGATCATGGACTATCCGCATAGAAAGAAACATTGTATCTACCGACCTCTTTCTCGATAATAGCGTATCTTCCTTTATATAAACCAGATGCTATAATAGCCCCAATAGTTCCTATAAGATGAGCTTCTTCATTAGCATTTTTTAGTTTTGATCACTTTGAAAATATGAGGAGCGTTTTATCCTGATCTCTAAAAGCTGGATTCGAGCTATTTTCGAAAAGAAAATGGATATGATCCTCTATTTCTTTCATACTCTCACCGACAGTACTCCTCCCTAGTCTATACTGAAAATTGAATCAATTTTCTATAGTATATCTTGGTTTTTGAGGAATGTTCCGATTACCTATATCAGCCACAAGCATATTTATGAAATTATAAGAGTATAATACATATTAATATTATTTGTCAAAACTTGTTTTTCATATTTTTTTTGCTATACTCCCAAGAAAGGCTGACTATCAAGAATACGACAATGTTCCTGTCCTCTTACTAACTATTATCCGAATAATTATTACCATATGGAATATAAAAATCTTTCTCTCCTCGAACTCGAAGCTCTCGTCAAAAATAAAGAAGCAAGCTATGAAGATATATATACCTATTTTCTCGATCGAGCAGAGAAATATGACGCAGAACTTGGTACTTTCAATATGCTTCCGAAAGAACAACAAGCTTCTGGTCTTCCGATCGCAGTGAAAGATGTATTCTGTGAGACAGGAGTACTCACGCAGGCAGGATCACTGATGCTTGAGGGATTTGTCCCACCATATGAGTCGACCGTCACAGATAGTATGAAAAAAGCGGGATTTGTCCCATTCGGAAAGACGAATATGGATGAGTATGCGATGGGATCAAGTGGAGAAAATAGTGCGTATCGTCCGACCAAAAATCCCTGGGATTCGACTCGTATCCCCTGAGGATCATCCTCTGGATCGGCTGCTGCGGTCGCATCTGGGATAGTGCCAGCAGCTCTCTGAACTGATACTGGAGGGAGTATACGACAGCCTGCGAGTATGTGTGGAATCGTAGGGTGGAAACCATGATATGGACGCAATAGTCGCTACGGCGTCATCTCTATGGCGTCATCTCTGGATACTCCATGATACTTCACTCGTACCGTGCGAGATGCGAGTATGCTCTATGAGACGACAGCAGGACATGATCTACTTGATGCGACATCTCTCAGAGAAGCGGTAAAGGTCGACCCCTCTATCTGGAGTCGTAGAGATCTCAAGTGAGTGAGAGTCGGTATCCCGAAAGAGTACTTCATCGACGGGATCGAGCCAGGTGTCGAGAAGACGATACGAGAGGCGATCGAGACGCTTCGCTCACTCGGAGCGGAGATCGTGGATATATCACTTCCCCATACACAGTATGGTATATCAGCCTACTATATTATCTGTCCTGCAGAGGTCTCATCGAATATGGCTCGCTATGATGGTATCCGATATGGACATACTACGACATGAGCCTTCGATATCGGGACTAGTCGTGCCGAGTGACTCGGGAAAGAGGTCCAGCGTCGATCTATGGTGGGATCATATGTCCTCTCATCAGGATTTTACGACGCGTATTATCGAAAAGCTTCTGCAGTACGACAGCTTATCCGTGATGACTTTGCTCACGCATTTACCGAAGTGGATGTCATCGCTTGTCCGACGACACCATCAGTCGCGTGGAAACTCGGAGAAAAATCAGGAGATCCGATGAAGCTCTATCTCGAAGATGTCTTCACGATCCCAGCATCTCTCGCAGGACTCCCAGGACTTACTGTACCTGCAGGATATGCGAGTCCACCAGATGATACGAGTATCGAGCTTCCTGTGGGTCTCCAGATTCTTGGGCCTCTTCTCGGAGAGGAGAAATGCCTGATGGTCGGACATGTCTTCGAACAGGCGATGAAGGATATTATAGGTGCAAAGAAACCAAGGATTTGGTAAAAATATAGATTTTCTTATAAAAAATCCCGAATTCGTTTCGGGATTTTTTATCTTTGCATTATGTCGAATATCCCTGTGAATCTCACATACTCTGTATAACTCATATCGAGCTTATGGAGCTTAGTCGCGAGATCGATACCGAGATATCTCCAGTGCCATGGTTCGACTTCATAAGCATCCACGTATTCTCATTTTTGGTAACTCTGGTGCCAGCCATACTCGTGAGCGTGTGCCTGGAGCCAGGCGATATATTTTCTATAGCGAGCATTTTTATAGTACTCGGTCTCTGTCGTCGCATCGAATAGATCTATAGCCAGTCAGAGCTGGTGTTCGCTGTATCCAGGAGGCGCACAGAGCGTATCGGTACATCTTCACTGATCCCACATCCGCTGCTGATAGGCAGCACTGCGATATCCGCTGATGACAGTGAGAGGTACGCCGAACTCACGAGAGAAATCTCAAGCCATTATCCAGAGGGCATTACGTGCTTCCTTCCTGAGAAATAGAGTACGTCCAGCTTCATTTATAGAGATCGAGCCACTTATACTTACGAGATCCTGAGGAGCATAGCTTGTATCAGTGAGACTGATATTTTTACTGACAAACTTTGTGAGTGACATGTCTGATCCAGACGCTCTATTTTCTCAGGATTCGATAATAGGAATGATCTCTATTTTCACTCTCTGCATCTCGAAGTTCCCCTTTTCTGGAGCGACTACAGGAGAGCTCGTACTTCAGGAGAGAGTGATGAGAGTGACGAGACTATATTTGAGTACCTGAGAAAACATGGATTACAGTATTTTTTTCTTTCGAAATAGAAGAGTGATAAGTATGAGAAAGAGTGTCACGACGACGATGGATGCTATTATGAGAAAGTTATTGAAGTGCCCACTTTCGACATTCATACCGAACACACCAGTGAGAAGTGTAAGTGGGAGCATAAATGCAGAGAAAGTCGTGAGGTATTTGATCGTCGTATTGGTCTCGAGATCGAATACACTTTTGAGTGTATCTTCCATAGAGTCGATATTTTCCTGGAGGAGCTGGATCTCTGAGAATATCTTATCGAGCTTATCTTCGAGATTCTCGAAGTAGAGCTCTACTTCTTCAGAAAACCGCTCTTTCATACGGATTTCTATCATCTTGAGTACAGCGATCTGAGGCTTCATCATATGCTTGAGCGTGATGATATTTCGTTTTCTTGTCATGATACTTTTGATGAGCTCATTTCCACGTGCAGTGAAGAGGTCGCGCTCGATGGACTTCAGATCTTTGCCGAATCTTTCGAGCATCCGCATCGACTTATCGAGGTAGCTCTCGATGATATCATAGAGGAGAAATGCAGGACTTACATGCCCCGATTTCTCGAGACTTGTCTCATAGCGATCGTAGACCTTTTTCATCGTACTCGACTGATAGTAGCGAAATGTGAGAAGGTAGTCTTTTGCGATAAAAATATTGAGCTCATTATGGATATAGCGCTCTGTACTCGGCTCGAATTTCGGAAAATGCAGTACGAGAAAAAGATAGTCATCGTATGTATCGATACGTGCGTATTGATTTTCTTCGAGTATTGCTTCACGGTCGAGCTCATGGAACTCATGCTTTTTGACGAGAATATCGATATCATCCAGAGGAGGATTGATATAGTCATGCCATGGTCCGAGAGTTTTTTTGACAGCGAGTGGCATTTTCGGTGATGTGACACGTTTTTTTATAGCCATTTTTGTTCTATTTGGTGCCCAAAGCGGGACTTGAACCCGCAAGCCCGAAGGCAGAGGATTTTGAGACCTCCGTGTATACCATTCCACCATCTGGGCAAGTAGAAAGATACTATGAAAAAACGAAGCGAAGTCAAAGTGAGAATATTTGAGAGTGAATACATTTTTTCCACTCGACTTTTCCTACATTTACATATAATACCTTCCTAAAATCTTCTTTCCATGAAATTCCAACTTGATAATCTCATCCTCGACTACGAGTCACTCGAACGAGAGCTCGCTGATCCAGCGATCTACAGTGATCTGAAAAAACTTAAAACTGTCAACCAAAAAAAGAAATCCATGGAAAAAACCGTGGAGCTCTATCGTGAATATAAACTCATCTATGAGAACTACGATGAGGTAAAGACGCTCGTCATCGATGAGAAAGATGCTGAAATGCTCGAAATGATGAAGTGAGATATAGCAATCGCCGAGAAGAAAATCCCCGAACTCGAAGAAGCTCTGAAGCTCGCTCTCCTTCCGAAAGATCCTAATGATGATAAAAATATCATTCTCGAGATCCGTGCTGGTGCTGGATGAGATGAGGCGGGGCTTTTTGCTCATGAGCTCGCTGAAGCATATAAGAATTTTGCTAAAACGGAAGGTTTCTCTATAGAAGTCATGAGTGAGACGTGGAATGATGCAGGAGGATATAAGGAAGTCATTTTTAAGATTGACGGAGTCGGAGCGTATTCACGATTTAAGTTCGAATATGGAGTCCACCGAGTGCAGCGCATCCCTGCGACTGAGAAAAATGGTCGAGTCCATACATCTACGACTACTGTCGCTGTCATGCCAGAGGCAGAAGATGTCGATATCGACTTCCGAGAAGAAGATCTCGATATCATGGCGTGTCGCGCGAGTGGAGCCGGTGGTCAGCATGTCAACAAAACAAACTCAGCTATCCGCGTCGTCCACCTCCCATCAGGTCTCGCAGTCGAGTGTCAGGATGAGAGGTCCCAGCTCCAAAATAAGATAAAAGCGATCTCAGTCCTGAAGGCACGTCTCTATGCTCAGGAAGAGCAAAAAAAAGCTGACTCCGAGGGTGCAGCCCGACTCGCCCAAGTCGGAACTGGTGATCGCAGCGAGAAGATCCGCACCTATAACTTTCCCCAAGACCGTATCACCGATCATCGTATCAATGCGAATTTTTCCAATCTTCCCACGATCATGATGGGTGACCTCGGTGATATCATAGATGCACTCGCGATCGCTGATCAGACAGCGAAGCTCGAAAAAGCAGCGTGACAATAACTTCCTATAGAAAAAGAATATTCCTTCTATTTGGCAAGTATTTATTTTTTGTTCGTATTCATTTTTTTATATACTAGAAGAGTATTTTTCTTTTTCTTTTATGCGTACATATATATTTCTCCTTCTTTCCTCACTTCTTCTCCTCTCGAGCTGTGCTACAGAAAAAAGCGATACCCCTCTCGCATGAGATTTTCAGTGAGGATATGTAGAGACTCTCGAAAAGGCATCATCAAAGATAAAAGATACGAAAGAGTTCGAAGACTGTATGAAGCCAAATATCAATATGTGTGTGTCTCAAGTAGGGAATGCCCTTGCTCGTGCACAAAAATCTGTCACTTTCTGCGAAGAGCTTCCTGATAGTTCCGGTCGTGATGCCTGCAAGTACGGTGTTATCAGTATACAAGCGATGGAATCTGCTGATATCAAGATCTGTGATACACTCGTAGATACCTATAAGAGAGAGTGTCGTATCAGTATCATGCAGTCTGATGCAGTCACTACTTCGAATCTCAAAAAATGTGATCTCCTCGCTTCTGAATATCCAAAATCCATGACTCCTGGAGATACACAGTCACAGGATCGTATCGACGGATGCAAAATGAGCATCATCACTCAAAAAAATCCAGTGAATGAAGATGACTGCGATGAGATAAAAAGCGTTCCTATGAAAAATATGTGCCAGTCTCTCGCAAAAAGTCAGTCACAGAGACTTCCAACTGCTGATATTAACTAATATCTATAGATTTTTATGTCTCTTATAAGAAAGTGTATTATTCCTGCGGCTGGTTTTGGGACACGATTTCTCCCAGCGACCAAGGCTCAGCCAAAAGAAATGCTTCCGATCGTCGATAAGCCTGTCATCCAGTATCTCGTAGAAGAAGCAGTATCTGCAGGGATTACGGATATCATCATCATCACAGGTCGTGGGAAGAGATCGATCGAGGATCACTTCGATGTGTCCTACGAGCTCGAGAAGACACTCGTGGAAAAAGGAAAAACGAGGGAACTCGCAGAAGTCGAAAAAGTATCGAATCTCGCTCGTATCGCCTATGTGCGTCAGCCTATCCCTCGTGGAGATGGTGATGCTCTCCTGCGAGCTCGAGAGTGGATCGGAGATGAGCCATGTCTCGTCCTTTTCGGAGACGATCTCATCCGTGGAGAAGAGTCATGAGCGAGTCAGCTTATCCGAGCCTATGAGGAGAAGCATACTCCTATCATCGCTCTCGAGCGAGTAGGGGATAAACGTGTCTCATCATACGGTATCATCGAGTCATCATCACAGGAAGGGAGACTCTTCTCGGTATCGAAATTTCTCGAAAAACCAAAACCAGAAGAGACGACATCTCGACTCGGTGTGATCGGGAAGTACGTCATCACTCCTGAAGTTTTTCGCTATCTCGAGATGGACGCGACAAGTGCGAGTAAGGATGGAGAGATCCGTCTTGCTGACGCCTTTGCTCGGATGCTCGCCGATGATAAGGCTCTCTACGGACTCGAGATCGAGGGAGATCGCTATGATACGGGAGATAAGTTTGGCTTTCTGAAGGCGACGATCGACTATGCACTCGCACGCGAAGATCTCGGCCCTCAGCTTCTCGAGTTCCTGAAAAAAAGAGTGAGTTCTCTCTAGCATTATTTCTAGTAATGACCGATACCAAAAAACCTTCTCGTCGGAGTATCTGAGATCAGGGAGAGCTCATCGCGAGACGCTATCTCGAGGAGAAAGGATATGAGATCATCGCGACCAATCATACTATCCGATGAGGAGAGATCGATATCATCGCGAAAGAGGATGATATTTTCGTGTTCGTCGAAGTCAGGTATCGCTTCGATGAGACCCATGCACATCCGCTCGATACATTCACTCCTATGAAACGTCGAGTGATGAAGCGGACGGTGATGCACTATCTCATGATGAAGGGTGTTTCTGAAGAGTCTGCTCGTATCGACTTTATCGGTATCATGCCGAAAAAAGACGGTACCATCGGGCACCGACTCTGGCATGTGAGGGGAGTGGAGGTCTAAGCGCCCTCATTATCATAGTCGAGTCTTCTTCAGTGGATCTTATTATCGAGTCATTTTACCACACCCTCCCGAGAATCTCGCATAGTCGCATAGACTCCGCGTCGTCTGTCAGGCTCAGCAGAAAGGAAAGCCCTAAAGGATTCCTCGATACGAGAAGCATCATAATTATCGAGCTCTTGAGCATTACGTTCAGCTTTTTCATCATCACCATCATGAATATCAGCAGGTTTCGTATGTCTGGGAATTCTAAAATCTTCTGATTTAAGTTGTATTCACTGATCTGCTAGATCACGAATGTAGTTTCGATCTTTAGCACTCCTATCATAATATTCCTTATTAATACTTGATCGAAGATAATATATAAGAGTAATATAGTATTCAGTAAAAATTTCTTTTTGCTTTTTTTCGAGCCTTGTTTGTTTTTCTGTCTCTGGAAGACCATTCCATTCTGGAAAATCAGACGTACTCATTACCCTGAGTTTATTCATTGCTCAAAGTACTCCTGGTACAAAACCTTGCTCATACATATCGTTTGACATGCTCTTATCGTGACTACTTATACTTCGCACGGAGGCATATACAAGATTTTTGAAGTCCATTGGAGGAGTATGATCATACTTCCAGTTTCCTTCCCCCATTTGGTCTGTTTTGAGTATATTATCTCGCCTTCGTTGCATCCCGGTGATCATTCCTATACGACTAGCATAGTCTTTACAGACTTTATTATCGAGGTGAGTCTTGATATACGGATCTGTCATCTGGAGTATAGGATGAAGTGCCCCCCCGTGTTTTTTCCAGAAGAGGGCTATATTATTGATAAATTGCTTTTGACCGTCTTCGGTCTTTCCTTCGATATGAGACTCCTCTCCAACATGAGACCGTTCATCTTCTAACGTTCTGAGGTCACTGAGGACATCCGGACTTCATCTCCGTTTGAGTTCCTCAGCTGCCTCCCATACCATTGCACGATACATTTTCACCTTATTGACATCATTCCCGAATGCCAATGCATGGCTCGTACGGATCTGCTCTCCTACAGCTTGGCTATGGAGTTTCTTTCCGAAGTCGGTTCCGAGAAGCTCTGGCATATTCGACATGACCAGAGTAAAGGGTATCGTATTAAGTTTTATAGGATCACCATTCTTGCCATAAATACGATCCAGACATTTTGCTGCCTTATATCCTTCTCATACATTGAGCTTGGACATCGCATAGTCATTCATTTGGTCGATATTGGAGAGCATGTTGACCTCTTTTTCTCATTTTTCTTCCTGACCTGAGATTCCCTCTGCGATATATCCTGCGAATTTCGGTGCAATATTCGGAGGTATACGCATTTGTTGACCTTCAAACAGCTTCAATACGCGTTCGATCACGTCTGTCTCGACTGCAAATTCTCATTTTGGACTTTTTGCTGCTGCTTTCTTCCAGAGATCATTTCTACTTTGCGCGGTCGTATATCCAGAAGTACGAGCGAGCTGGTGGAACCAGAGTTTTGAGTTCGCGAGATCAGAGTTTTCTTCTGAGTAGAGTTGCCCAGTCTTCTTCGCTAAGTAGAGCATACCAGCGAGGACTTCCTCGAATCGAGCATCTTTATTAAGTAGGATCTTTTTTCTTACGTATATACGAGCTTCTTTTCCACTCATAGTATCTTCGAGCATCTTCAATATGCTCTCCATAGCTTCATTTTGGACTGAATACATTTCACTTTTGAGCTGACCACGAAAACTCTCTGGCATGAATCGAGAGAGATATCGATCAGCGAATTTCGCAGAGTTAAATTTTGAATTTTTCTCGAGTTTGTGTTCTATAGCATGAGTAAAAATTTCGAACCCCTTTGTCATATCATTGATACTCGTACCAGAAAGAAATTTGGTCAACCAGTACCCATGCAGATGAGTACTCGGCTCGACATCAAGCTCCTTTTTATCGGTAGCAAAATACGGTGTAAATCCTTCTCCACTGGAGTCAATAAATTTCAGGAACTGTACAAATCAGGCCTTCTGAGAGTCTCCCTTCATTTTTTTTATCTTTGGATTTCATTTTGTATCCTCGGATTTTTCGATCTTCCCGTACTTAAAAGAAAACCCATCATTTCCAATACTTTCTATCTCCATGACTTCCCCCGCATTATTGCTAAGATGTGTAATGGGTATTCTTTTTTCGGCTCCTTTATCCTTTGTCACTTGATACAGTACTCATCCATCGATCACAACGTCGGAGAATCCACTCATCTCCTTGATAATATTAGAGAAGTCATCCACATTTCCGAGCGTCGTACCCTTTCTTAGAGAGTACTTTCGACAAAAAGTTGTAAATTGGGCAAAACTTATCTGTTGAGACTCTATATCATCGGTAAGCGTGATCGTTCCATTGACTTCATCTATCCTAGTGATACGCACCCTTTCTGGTCGACCTTTCTCATACTCGAACGAGAGCATCATATCTTTCTGCGGTCGAAATCAGATAGCACCCTCAAGTTTTTCTATGCTATCGATCACATCTTCATCTTCATCGTAGACCGTGGGTATTTTATCGCTCTCTGATGAATTTTTTCTTTCGGCAAACTCTTCTCAAGAGAGTACCTCTCCACTAGAAACATCATTCCCACGCATCCAGCCAATGAGTTTTGTATACGTCTCTTCTCTCGGTTTCCAGCTTCATTTTGGACCGATTCCTCACTCTCGAGTCATGTTGAGCATTCTCATCCCTCTGTGTTTGAGTGGAGTTTTCTCACCATCTTTATCTACTATCTTATAGAGTTCATTCATTTCTACATCCACTTCTTCGATCTGAAAATATACTTCATCACTTTTACCGTTTCCATCATCGACCGTGAAGTGGAGTACTGATCCAGGGATACGCGCATCTATATTCTTAATCTTTTCCCCTCATTCTTTTGTCTGTATTTTTTTGACTGATTTTCGGAAAGACCCATGCCAGTCTGCCGTATCGAGTTCACCTGCGAATGCATCATCGTTGAATTTATGAGATTCATACTCACTTTTATTGTCTTCTACTCCTTTTGCCAGAGCTTCTTCGAGTATATTGGGACGTCCATGGATATCTTTCTCGAGAAATTTATCGAGATGTGCATCGTTCGAAAGGATTTCCGAAAGAGCATAGGTGCTCATAGTCGTGTCCGTAAGAATTCTTCATGCCCAAGTTTCACGTTCGCGCTTTATCTCAGGATCACTTATATCGAAGTAAGCGCTATCTTGAAGCCATTTTGCTAGCTGTTTTTTTGTGATACGTAGAGCCTCTTTTGTGTCGATAAAACCGAGTCTTACAGCTTCCTTCATATTCATCCCGTCAGGAAAGTGGAGAGAAAGAAGGTCTGTGATTATTTTTCTTTTCTCGTGCATCGAGCAAGGGGCATCGCGCACAAAATCCATAAATACAACAGCATCTTTGGGTGTTGCATACTTATCTTTTGTAGTGAGATTATACCAAGAGTTCTGTACTTTTACGGGAAGATCATTCGGTGTTACTCCGAGGATTTCGAGATAGTTTTCGATACTTTCTTCTTTGGTAGTGAATGTCTCCAGTTTGTGTCCAAATGCCAGTTTTAGTGCTTTTTCGAGACGAGCCCTTGATTTAAGCATATGTATGATATCATACTCATTTTGACCATCTACCCATTCGTCAAGAAGAGTTATATTTTCTTGACCAGACCGTGTCGTCGTGATAAAGGTATCAGATGCATATTGACCGATAACTCTATTTTTGAGTTGCTCCTGAGACTTCTTGAGGTTACAGAGAATTTTCCTATACATTTCTATGATAGATGCGTTGGATACTTTATTCTTAATATCCTCTTCAGTGAGACTTGAGTAGTCACTCGGAGACTCAGTACAGAGAACTCTCATTGTTTCTCGAGTTGCTCTGAGTATCTCGCTAGGATCTTTTTTATTGATCTCTGTGAGCAATGTCGCCTCATCATATTGGTGTGATTGTACTTTTTTATAGACGGCATCACTTGCGAGCTCCATAATATTTTTTTGATTCTTAGGAGTGCTTTGCTCGCTGGATTCTCGAACAGATTCTGATGAGTTATTGAGTGTCATATTTGGATAAGTTATTTTCTCTTGCATTTTATCCGAAATCACGCAAAAACACAAATAAAAATTCCACTTTTATATGGAATTTTCAGATTTTTATGGTTGCGGAGGTATGAATCGAACATACGACCTCAAGGTTATGAGCCTTGCGAGCTACCACTGCTCTACTCCGCGATATACTGGTACAATGTTTCTACTAGAGAGATTCTGGGTTTCTATTAGAGCATTTTGGCTTGCGCCATTCGAAGCTCCTAGAGCGAAGAATGGTGCCAATGAGTGGGCTCGAACCACCGACCTCGGGGTTATGAGTCCCGTGCTCTAACCAGCTGAGCTACATTGGCAAATGGATCTAGACGCTCGGTGATTATAGGGAAATACCGATCTTGTCAAGAGTTTTTTGGAGAGTTTCTCAGAAATTAGGAAAAGGTAGACTTTTTTTCTTTTCCCATTCTCTCATCACAGAGAGTATATCTACGTAGTGAAGTTGTTTTCCTTCGTTGAGATCAGTATGGATAGCCCCATAGTGATCTCCTCTATTTTGCCAGTCGAGATATCCTTTCGACTCTTCCTTATTCCACCCACCGAGTTCTTTATACATATCCCAGAGAAATGGTTTCTCACTCGAGATCGCTCGCACCATCGAGATTTCTCCTCTAACGATACTGATATCAGAGAGATCGACCAGACTCCAGAAGTCTTCTCTCGTGAGGTAGTCGAAGTATATGGCTCACGGTATCCTTATTTTACCACTGACTTGAAATATGACGATATCGTCATTTATTTCCATATGCTCGAGCATACCGAGAGTTTTCTCATAGGCAAAAATCGGAATCCATATTTTTTTCTCGAGAGCTTTATCGAGTCCCATACGATCGAGCCAGACTCATCTCGTGATCTCAGTTTTCGAGTATTTCCAGATGCCTCATGTTCACGCGAGGGGTGAGTAGGTGAGTTCGATGATTTTTTTTTCTCTCGTCGATGCGATATGTTCCTGGAGATGTACTCTCGTATACCAGGGATCGAAGGAGAGATAGTTGATCCTAAAAAAAACTCTCCCATCGCCAAATTTCGAAATATCTACTTGAGCATGAAGGGTGAGAAATATGACTTTCGATGATGCCTGATAATCATAGTGTGATTTCTCGATGAGCTCGTAGCTGAGTCACTCGCATCCACTTTTCTCGAGAAATACTCGTATCTTCAGAGGCGCATCGGTCACGATACGCCACTCCACATCTATACCACTCATCAGCATACACTCGAGTACCCATCACATATCGCCGTAGTTATCGATGATGTCCAAAAATATATCAATACTTTCTCTTTTCATGTTGTTATTCTAGAGTCTTTCTGTAAAATGCAAGAGTTCCTACTTTTCCAAACCACAAAGAAATGTTTTCTTATATCTACGGTAAAATCCTCTCTCTCGATAATATCCAGATCACTTGTCTCGTCGATGGGACTGGTCTCGGGCTCGAGATATTTGCCTCTCCACTCCTTATCGCGAACATCCGCATCTGAGAGAAATCAGAAATCTACCTCCATCATAACATCAATGATGCATGAGAAACTTTATTTTGATTTGTCGATCGTAGCGAAAAAGATCTCTTTCGTCAGCTTCTCAAGGTGAATGGAGTCTGAGGAAAAACTGCACTGAATCTCCTTGGTCTTGGGTGAGATGCTCTTCTCAAGGCGATCCAATTCGAAGATGATAAGCTGATCTCTTCTGTCCCTGGGATCGGCAAGAAGACAGCTCAGAAGATCATCGTGGACCTCAAGGGTTCGATCGATTTCTCGAAGCACTCGTGATCGAACTCGAAACAAAAAAACACTTCCGACATGACACTCATCTCCTCTCTCGTCCAGATGGGATATGATAAATCTCGAGTAGAAGAGATCATCCACGATCTCGACCCGGAGAGCTCTCTCGAGATCCGTACGATCGAAGCGATCAAGAAACTTTCGCAATAGTATATATGCACTTTCTCGACTATAAATCATCTTTCGATACTCTCATGGGAGTCAAACCTGAGCCAAACGAGCATGAGAAAGTGCTCTTTGTTCGCGCAGAGAAATATATCCGAAAAATATCGTGGATCCCAGGACTTCGTATGGTGGCAGTCGTGAACTCACTCTCGATGTATGCCACACACGAGAACTCAGATATCGATCTTTTCGTCATCACTGCGAAAGATCGCATGTGGTTCGTACGAGTACTTATGACGCTTGCTTTCTGGATGTATGGCGTTTGGCGACGTGGGGAAGACATAGCGGGGAATTTCTGCCTCTCATTTTTCATAGAAGAGGACGCAATGGATATCTCTCAGATCGCTCTAGAGGATGATATATATCTCTTCTACTGGATCTACTATATGAAGCCAATACTCGTGGTGGGTGATACGTGGGATCATTTTCTAGTTCACAATACTTGGGTCAAATCGGAGAAAAAAACACCATTTCTCTCTCTCCCTTTGCGAATAACCTTGTGAGATATATTTGGTACTTTTTTCGATAGTCTTATTCGCCCACTCTGAGAGTGGAAAGCAAAGATGTCATATAAGAAAAAGTGAAAACCCGAAGGCGTGATCATCACTCGAAATATACTCAAGTTTCATGATCAGGACAAGCGAAGAGAAATATCTGAGAAGATTCTTAGAAAAAGTATTGACAATTATAATTAACTAGTATTATATAACTGTTAACAGTATTTTTTCACTTTTCTTTTATGCGAAAATTTCTTCTTCTCGCCTGTAGCCTTTCTCTCATAGTTCCATTTTCGACGTTCGCCTATCCAGGATGTAGCTATAGTGATATCATCGTCGGCTGACAGGCATGGGCATCATGCAATTCTCTCTCGAAAAATAAAGGATCCACGACCAAATCTGGATGGTTTTCTGCAGGGGATACGGTCTCTACATTTCTCTCGAATAACGGTGTCGGAAGCCGTCTCGAGTTCCAGCGAAAGACCTCTCCGACAGACATCTATACTGGTCCGTGTGCGAAAGGATACCGAGTACCAAATCGTGGAGAATGGGAAGTAGTTATATACTACTCTCGACTCAATAATGTAAGTCTTTCACGACTCCTCAACCTCCCTTACAATGGAGGGTACCGGATATTTCGAGATAGTGATGCTGATGTCATGGTCGAGTCACGCTCAGATATTCTCGGAGCCTACTGGACATCGACCTATGAAGATATATGGGGAGCTCGACCGATCGTCCTCCATCTCTGAGGTAACTCGAGTGGATATCGTCTCGATAGTACCGATGGGTCTTATAGTGAGGAGTCTCGCAAATTCCAGTATGGAGAAAATGGTCTGGAGCTCGTCGGTGGCGAGGAGACAGAGATAGCGAATGTGAGATGTATACGAAGGTAGAAAGAGATTGCATTTCTCATTATTTTTCTTAAGATGTGAGCATTAGCTCATATCTTTTTTTATGCAGAAAAATATCATCAATATCGTTATTATTATTGCCGTTTTTCTGGGATTTTACTTTCTCTATAGCTATCTTGCTCCTGAATCAGAAACAGGAAATAGATGGATGTTCCGAAAAGAAGTCCAAAATCCTCCCTATGACGAGGTGCTAAAAAATAGTGCTGACCAAGCAGAAAAAGATATAGCAATCTATAATGAAGCCATCAAAAACCGTAGTAGTGAGCTCTGTCTCACTATAGGAGATATAGGGCAAAAAAAATCATGTCTCGATATGATCGGAGCTACTCTCGCACTCGATGAGAAAAATATCGAAAAATGTAGCGTACTCTCATCATCAGGGATGATCGTTCGTTGTCAGGATAATATCTACTACTCTCTCTCGACAGAAAAAAATAATAAAGAATCATGTCGGAGCATACAGGATGAAAATATAGCAAAAAACTGTATCGAATCAGTCGAAAAATCCCTCTTTGTCCTCGCGAACGCATCGGGATCGATCTCGAGTAGTATCTGTGCGACATTCGAAAGTAGTATAGCTTGAGAATGCCAGAGACTACTCATACAGAAGGATGATAGCTCTATCTATCGTGAAGCCATAGCGTCCAGGAGTCTCACTTCCTGTGATGTCATCGCAGATGAGAAACTTCGTAGTGTCTGTCGCGATACTATCCTCTTTCAGAAAGCAGTGACGGACTCTGATATATCTCTCTGTGCTGAGATCACTGATAGTGCGAAATCAGACACCTGCAAATCCAATCTCGGATCTCGTAGTGATGCTATGAAACTCCAGTCGCTCATATCGAGTGGGACGCTCGATGACTGTGAGACACTTTCGACCTCGAAGTACCGCGATCAGTGTCATGATATGGTAGTCATCAGGAATGTCCGTGAACTCGGTGACACATCCCTCTGTGATATGCTCATCGCTACAGGAACGATCGATCGCTGTATGAAACTCACTGGGAAATAGATTTCTTTTTCTGCAAGGGAAAATAGATCATATTCTCTTTCCGATATTCGCTCGGTGAATGAAGAAGTGCTATCATAGAGGTATGATGTGGCGATTTCTTTTTCTCATCTCAGTTATTTTAGTATCTCTCTCGATCTCTCTCGAGACATATGCCTATACCTTCACCCCTGGTCCGTCTATCGCGATGACAGGATCGAGTGATGGTGTATTTTTCAGTGTTCGAGAGGTCCTCTATGGCAGTGGAATCACAGATAAATACCCTACTCTCGAGACAGCTACAGAGACTTTTTCCTGAGCATTTTATCTCTCTGGAGCGGGGTGGGTGCTCTTCGATACGGGATCATATCGTGTCGATTTCAACTGTAGTCAGTCACTAAGCTCACTTACTACTCCTTGTACACTCTCTGGTACAGCGTGGGGTGAGATGATCGGAGATGTCATCTTCGAAGACGGGAAAATCCAGTTTGATCCATATACAGCTCTCCTCTCTGGCACGATGTCGACCTATGTCGGTGACTATTCGCTCTCAGGCATCATCCTGCCACTCCTTTCTGCAGAGTTCTCAGAAGGGACAGGATCACTCGCAGATCATGCTCAGATACTCTCGATCTCGTGATCGACTCGGTATTATGGTACTGGTTCATGGAACTATGTATTCTGGCCTACATGACATACTCCAGCGATATATAGCTCACTTTCTTCCGTAGATCTTTCCCATGCGAGTGACTATACTGTCGAGATCACTGATCCAAATGGAAGCAGGACACTTTTTTCTAACTATAGAGTATCGCCAAATATCCCAAGCATTTCTCTCGATGCGTCGATCGCTTCTACTATTCGTCAGTCTTTTTGTAATGCCTCTCCTGCTTTGTGTCCTGATGGTGCGACTCTCGAGTCGATGTCACTCATAAAATCAGGAAATAATCTCGTCGCCAATGGAAAAGAGTTTTATCATTTTCGCTTACGTATACGTGATCGTTATGGGAATATGACAAGCGGAGGAAAAATAGAGATAGGGTATGTGACAGAGACTCGTGCCAATCAAGTAGATTCACTCGAAATGTTAGAGTATCCAATCTCTTTTTTGGGAAGTGCAGTTATCCATTCCTGAAGTATCCTTGATGATCAGTTAGATGGAAGAGCCCTCACATCGCTCCCTATTGATATTATCTGAGATGTGACTTACAGTATTGCCTCGATAGCACCTACATCAGCATGAGAGAGTATGAGTCTTTCAGGCATTCTCTATACTGATGCACTCGGAGTGACGAGTGATATTACACAAAGCGCTTGGGAGACGCCTCTTATATTCACTCCATGGTATAGCTCTCTGCTTTCGGTAAATGGAGATATCATCGTCGGCTCTGGAGTCGAATTCTCTGGTGCACTTACTCATGCCTCTGTAGAGGTCGAGCCTACCGCGACAGCTCTCTATCATATCCAGATCGGTCCTGATAATCTCCTCGCTTCGTTTAAGAGTTTTCAGTGAGATAGTATATCGTGTACGAAATACTCTCAATGATCTGGATCCAATGAGTGTAACTGGTTTGATTTCTGATCAGGACCTGTCATCGTCTCGACACCATGATCGAGCTTCTCTGGACTCTACACACCCACTGTCGCAGATCCTCCACTCGAGTCCGTCTCCTACGAGAGCTATATTACCTATGTCGTCTCTGGTACTCGAGTCCTCTATCCGAGTACTGCAGGATCACTCTGATGATCAAAATATGGGCAATCGGCACTCCTCATCCTCGGGCAAAACAATGTCGGTATGCAGTACAATGGTCTCCAGACCTGAGCAAAGTCGAATCTCTGGAATACGATCCGCAAGTCTGTAGCACTCCTCTCGCGAAACCGTACCAACTACGATGATGTCGACTACCTCGTATCGACAGGAAGTCTTTCTATTGTGAATGCTTCATTTGCCTCGAAACGATCGATCATCGTCATCGGTGCAGATGTGACTATCACAGGAAATATAGTGAAGCGAGATCGTCCCCTCTCGATCATCGCTCTCGCTGATGAAGATGGAATCGGTGGTAATATCCGTATCGACCCAATTGTCACTGATATCGAAGCCTCACTCTTTGCTGAGCATAGTGTCCTCTCGAGTGGGGATAGTCAGCTCTATATCCATGGCTCACTCATATCAGCGAATACGACTGGTGATACACTCGCATGACTCTGCCCGTACTATGTGAAGACATCTGACTGTAGTGGTCCAAGTGATGCAGAAAAGTACGATTTCGAGAAGATCCGTGGCGACTATCTCACGACTCCAGGATTTAAAGCTTCGAGTCCGACCGCTCTCGCACATCCAGAGGTTGCGCTGATCATCGAGTACGATGGACGTATCCTCTCTGATCCGCCACCGGGAGTGGGGAAGTAGGAGTTAGATCTTAGATTTTAGATCACAGATTCTAGAAAAGATATGGAGGTGAAATAGAAAGAGAAATAAGGGAAATATTCGTGGAAATCAGTGGATTTTCTCATAAATATCAATATAATAAAAATATGAAAAAAATAGAAACGCCACAATCATTTATCAAGAAACATCCAGGATTTCTCTGGTGGGTAAGTGATCTCGACGGGCTCGATGATAGTGCCATAGTAGAAGCTACCCTCACCTATGGAAAAATGGAAGAAAAAAAAGAACTCATAGCTATACTCGGTCACGCTCAATTCCAAAAAGAATTCGATACTATTATCCATAGTCGTAGAGCACTCAATCTCGAACCGCGTACTATATCATACTGGTCACACTATCTCTCGCTTCATCATGCATAAAGAAATCCTCTCCGATACACAGATAGACCTTTTTCATCTTCTGCGTGCTGCCCGCAAGAGGAGTTTTTATATGGTCTGAGGAACAGCGATTTCTCTCCATCTCTGACATAGAAAGAGTATTGATTTTGATCTTTTTCGTGCCACGAAGTTTCGCTCGAATATCATCCAATCTACTCTCGATGATGCCAAAGTCCGATGGCAAACTCTCTATGTCGCTGAAGAGTGACAATATCATGGCATGATCGGATGAGTACAGACTACCTTTTTCTACTATCCCTATCCTATCGAAGCCACCGTCGAGGTGAAAGATGCTATCAAGATCCCTGATCTTCTCTCACTTGCTGCTATGAAGGCTTTTGCTATGGGGAGACGCGCGAAGTGGAAAGACTATGTCGATCTCTACTTCATCATACGAGATCACTATACTATAGATACGATATCTCGACATGCGGAAAAAATATTTGGTTCGCTCTTCCAGTCAGCCCAGTTCGTCGAACAGCTCGCATATCATGACGATATCAACTATACAGAAAGAGTCGAATACCTCATCCCTGATCCACCTTCGGACGCGGAAGTGAAGTCATTTCTCCTTGCTCGTGCGATAGAAATATAAAAATCCGAGACCTAGGGGGTTTCGGATTTTTGTTATATTGTTTTAAAGTAGAACACTCTTGATACTCGCTTCAGTTTTTAGGCTTCCTCATTCATTCATCATATTTCTCTTAACTACCATAAGTGCCTCTCGGAATCAAAGTGATTGTGTTTGTCGCGCAGCTATGATATGGTTTTTTTTATCTACATCATCCCATGATTTTTGCGTGGCCTCATTTTTCATATCCTTTTCTGTTGGTACGGTTTGAATATTTTCTTTCCTTCCTGCACGGACGAGATTTGCGATGGCGAGAGTAAGTGCTTGGGTTTTTAGGGTATCGAGTTTTTCATTCAGATTTATTTCTCCTATCTCACTTCGTTTCGGGTTCTCAGGACTATTGAGAGTACGTATAACTTTCTCCATATTTTCTTGACCGATGGTGTCATATCAGATATATGTAAGGAAATTGAGATTATATTCTGCTGTTCTTTCAAAAGTTGTATTTGAATCTTTTGGAATTTTCGGAAGAGTATCAATATTTTTTACAGTAATATCTATTGCTTCCTTGAAGCTATCGAGTGATTTTTCTATACTGGATTGCGCAGCCTTTTGTTTTTTATCGAGTTCCGTATTACTTGTATCTCATGGAAGTCACTTTACTCGTATTTTTTCGGTATTGATTGCAGTAAGCATTTCTGCTTTTTTTTGTGGATTCAAAGAATCAGAGAATGAGAAATTTTGGTATTTTTCGATAAATTTTTTCCCTTCTTCTGAGGGGTCTATGAGTATTTGGTATCAATTTTGCAAAAGAGCAGTGCGAGTAGTATTCTTATTTTCAGAAAAATTCTTATGTTCACGTTCTATACCAGCTTCTCGGGACTTCTCCTCATCCGATAGCTCTTGTTTTTCTATGATCTTTCCTATTGAGAGTCCATTTTTTTGGTATTCGAGAACTGGAGGATTTTTCGAGGTATCGATACGAGTAGACTCACCCTTTCTCTCTCCATAAAAAGTGATATAGCCACTTTCGGCATTATAGGTAGTTTGCGAGAGGTTGTATTTACCAGAATTTACTAGCTTGTCGACTCATTGGAGCACCATTTCTTTGCGTTCTCATGAGATGAGTGTGTTCCCTACGAATTTTGGTATATCTCAGAGATTTCTTCGATCTTTTCCAAGTATATCTGAGAAATTATCGACTGTCTTCTGGAAGTCGGCTTCTTTTCATTTCTCCACCCACCCTTTTTCTAAGAATTTTGCTTGATTATTATAGGTATAGAGAGCTGTGATCATCGAGTCTGCTTTGCCTGACTTGATTTGTTCTTCAGTCACTCATTTTAGGATCAGTTCCTGGTATTCTAGGGAACTTGGATTATTCTTGATGGAGACTACATCTCACTTGAGAGCAAGTTTTCCTTCTTCTGAGAGAGATTTTTCGAGTTGGACTTGTTGTTCTGTACATTGCTCAAACTGTTTTGATATCGTCGCATCCAATTTTTGTCCTGTCGCAATTTTTTCTACTTTCTTTTGATTAATATCTGATATCGTCGCATCCAATTTTTGTCCTGTCGCAATTTTTTGTTCATTTTTCGCATCCAATTTTTTTCATTCATTTTCCACATATATTCCGTAGGATTCTTTTTCATCACGAGTCAATCATTTTACCATCTTTTTCAGCTCTTCTGGAGTTTTCCCCGATAGCCATCCTCAAAAATCAATCGAACCATCGGCTTTTCTTAAGATTTGTCAACCATCTTTTTTATCTATCGTCGATAGATATTTTTTCAGAAATTCCCCATGCTCAGTAGTATTTCATGGATTATCTTGGAGAATCTTTAGGTCTTTTTGGAATTCTGGGTTTTTTGTTAGCTCATCAAGCTTTTCTCTAGGGATTCTGAGACTTTGTATAGCGAAATCTGCCTGTTCTGGTGAGAGAATTGGTTGTTGTGTCTGTTCGGGTGATGTGGAGAGGGATTCAGGAGGCATAAAAATACCATACTAGTGATAAGTATGGTATCATATAGTGAGAATTTTTGCAAAAATCTACTAAAGTGTATATTGTTTGAGCTTTTCTTTGAGATTTCAGTCAATTCCTGGTGTATCTAATGCTCTCCTTAGAGTCACTTTATCATCAGGCTTTAGGTATCATCAGGCTAAAAGTACTTTCTGATATTGGTCTATTATCTCATACGCTGATATCGTCGCAACCTTTTGCTCATTCGTTGAATCCAATTTTTGCAAATCTTGATTTCCACTTCATATCGTCGCAATTTTTTGTTCATTTGTCGCATCCAATTTTTGTCCTGTCGCAACTTTCTGATTATTTTTATTTGTCTTCCACTCCAGATAACTATCATATTCTGAGTCAGTCAATCATTTTACCATCTTTTTTATCTCTTCTGGAGTTTTCCCCGATAGCCATCCTCAAAAATCAATCGAACCATCGGCTTTTCTTAAGATTTGTCAACCATTTTTTTTGTCCCCCGCAGTGCTAGCGGAGGTGGATGAGAGAGTTCCAGAAGCTGTATTCATGGCAACTGCTGTTTGGGCATTGGCGAGCTGCAAATGGAACGCTAGAATAACAGCAGTAACTGCTGCTGACACTTTCGACACATTTATATTTTTTGGTGTTTCGAGGCTTTGTGGGATTGCTGATGTTGGAGTATTGCCTGCCATATTCGAGAAAGTTAGAAAAAGATAATTTTCGCGATTACGAGCATATTTTACCTTATAGCACCTCGTGCGTCAAGTGATTCCACTTTTTCTCATTTGCTTTCGCAGGCGATCTCACTATAGTGCCGACCTTCGTTCCTGCTATCGGCGAGATCACATTTTTGACATACACAAAATTCTATGAAAAATAGGATATTTTGATGTGTATTGAGCAAAATATGTGTGCAAAAATGAATTTCTCTCGAACAAAAGAAGCATATCCACTCAAGAATCCTATAAAATATTTTTGCAAAATAGAAAAATCGTGTATACTCTGTATATATCCTTTATTTTTTCATATGACTGATACAGAATTCCAACAAACAATGCTCGAAAAAATGAGCTCTCTCGAAGTGTGACAGAAATCTCTCGAAGCCTGACAACAGGCTATCCATGAAGAGCTCACGAGTTTTAAGTCTAACCAAGAGGCATTCAATGCTAACCAAGAGGCATTCAACTCTGCTATCTGGAACCTAAACAATCAGGCATTTAATAGTATCAATGAAATCAGTAGAGAAGTCCTCCCGCCATGGAAGGCACGGATGGCGAAGTAATTCTTTTTATAATATCGCAGTATGACAGATACAGAATTCCAACAAACAATGCTCGAAGAAATGAAGGCTATGAAGGCTTGATTTCACTCTCTCGAATGAAGATTCGATGGACTAGAATGACGATTCGACGGGTTCGAGTGACGATTCGATGGGCTGGAGTGAAAAGTAGATACTCTTTCTTCAGAGCTCCGAGAATTTCGAGCAAATCAAGAAGACTACAATAATACCATGTGGAAGCTCTCGAACCAGGCATTCCATGATATATCTGATATCCGTGCTGAAACCATCCCAGCATGGAAGTCCTCGAAGAGATAAACACAAAAAAACAAATTCTATTTGACAAAATATCTCTTCTCGTATAATGAAGGGGTATTTTTTTAATATTGTCCTATATGACTAAGCTACAATCAAGTCTCGCTGCTGCTAGTACTGCTCTCGCACTCGGATGAGCGCCAGATGCCGGAGCACAGACATCATCACCATTTCCAGCCAGAGCTGATGCTATACTTACCATGCCAGATGCGACAACTGTATGAGGAAGGCAAGTATCATTTTCATCCGATAATAATGCAAATGGGACTTTCCAGGTGTGAGCCAATATGAAGAGTAATCTTGTACTCAAAGTAACACCTACTCCCGAAGCTGGAACTCTGAATTGTAGTCTCGACGGACTCACTCTCGCTATCCCGAAGGATGTCTATCAGCAAATAACAGCGCAGACTGTGGTCGTAGTTCCTACACTTGATGGACGTATGCTCATGCTCCTCATGGCTCTTGTGGTATGATCAGGAGCGGTCGTGACAGCACTGACAAAAAATAAAAAAGATGCTGCAGCACTCTTCATGGCTCTCTGATCAGCATGAACGTTCTGAGCACTTTCTATAAATGAAGTGCAGGCAGCAACTGGTATTATGGTGCAAACTTGGTCTATCACTAGCCCGAATCCAAATGCAGCTCTACAGAAACTCGAGGCAACAGTGAACCATCAAACATGAGAAATTACCTATAAAGCTACACGAAATGGTGCTTGTACAGTTATCACTGTACCGGTAAATAATCCTCCAGTAGCAAATAATGATACTACTTCTCTCCAGTCTGGTACTAGTACTCTCATAGATGTCCTTCTGAATGATACAGATGCTGATAGAAATACTCTGAGTATATGAGCTATCACCCAGCCAGCACATGGTATCGCTACTATGGAATCCGGAAAGATACGCTATACTCCGGCAGCATGATATGTGGGAACAGATTCATTTACGTATTACGCTTTCGATGGGCAGACAAATTCGCTCAGGCCAGCGACAGTCACTATTACGGTCACGGCAGCACCAGTACTTCCAGTGACACCTCCAACTCCCACTTGTACGGTCGATGATGTAGCTAATACGATAAACTGTGGATCGCTTGTGTCATCGACACTTGAGGTTTCTACGAATGGTGGAACATCGTGGTCAGACTTTAGTCCTACTACTGTATACCCATGAGTTCAGACTGTTTTGGTTCGAGTAAAGGCTCAGGGAATCAACCCAGTAAGTGCTAACCAGACACTGAATTTTACAGTAAATCCAGATACTACTCCAGATGCATTTACTTTTGCGGATCAGACAGGAGTAGCTCTCAGTACTCTCACTACTTCAGCGCCTATAAACATCTCAGGCATCAACCAACCTGCACCTATTTCTGTGACATGATGAGCATACAGTATCAATTCATGAGCATTCACGAGTACTGCTGGTACAATCACCAATGGTCAAACTGTCCGTGTTCAGTGAACTTCTTCTTCTCTCAATAGTACGAAAACTTCTGTGACTCTCACTGTCTGATGAATATCTGATAGTTTCGATATCACGACTCTCGATGCTCCAGCAAACGTAGCGCCGACTCCGATATTTTCAGGATTCACTGTGGATGCGAGTCTCACGCTCAGTACTTCAGGACAACTTACGGCTAGCGATCCCAATCCTGGAGATACTCTCACCTATGCTATCACCGCACAACCAAGTGCAGGAACTCTCTCTACGAATGCGACGGGAGCCTTCACCTATACAGGAAGAGTCATGCCAGGGACATATAGCTTTATCTATACGGTTACAGATGGGAAGAGCACCCCAGTAGCAAAAACAGCGACTATCACTGTAAATGATGTGGCTCCAGTGGCTCCAGTAGGATCAGCTTTTGCGAATCTTGGGGATATGACCGTGAGTGATAATGCTTGATTTACTCCAATTATCCCAATAAATACCGGGGGAGTTTCTGACCCACTAGGTAGAGCAATTACATATTCTGCTACATGACTTCCGACTACTGTAGTATGAGTATGAGTATGATCTCTTTCTATTAATACAGCAACTTGAGCTATTACATGAACATATGATGCAATAGTAACATCACCATTTAGTGTGATTGTTACTGCTACTAATGGCTGAAAATCAATTTCAAAAGCATTTACTATCAGTATGAGAAACGATGGCTAGTTAGATATAGTCAATTTTTTAATACTTGTTCAGATAGGTCCCTTTAAATGAATTGATGTATTGCTCGGCAACCATATATTTCATATAGCAGCTATAGTAGAGGTACTTAGTGGAATACTTATAGTAAGGGAATTTGTAACATCAATGTTTGAGGGGCATAACCAGTTGATACCTGTTGTTGAAGTACCTGAGCAATTAGTATTCTTCCAAACGAAGAATCTACTTGTACTTGTTCCTAAATCAGCAACATACCATTTATTTCCTAAAGGATTGGGCACACTTGATCATACGGGACTTGCTAGTTCTATTGTCATTACTCCTCCCATAAGCCCTCCAGTGAAATTCGGATCGGGATAGTATTGTATATATTGCCCTACTTGTGTGATTTCCACGCCATTTACTCCTGCAGATTTTGATCCAGGCATTTCTGGTAACCCTATTAGACTAGATGAGCCTGAATAGATAAGTGTAGTCGGGGTGCCCACAAAAGGCGTAGATGATTGTGAAACACCTGATATTATAGGAAGTGTATAGTCTGCTATTGCATAGAGAGTATTTGGCTGACATCCATATCGTGGAGTCCACCATTTTTGCCCTGATTCACAGATATTTTTGTTCTCAGAATCAAGTGGACTATCTGGAGGTTGTGAGAGAGTGAGCTCGTTATTGATCTTATAGAAACGAGGTAATGATAGACTACTTCCAGAGCGCGCAAGCAGGCGATACATATAGTTCACATCTTTTTGTGTATTTCTCCTGATCCATGGTGAGCGAGCGTAGAGGGTAGCAGCACTACTCGTGAGGGCTCGAGGTGGTCCTGCAGGGAGACATCATGCTCATGAAGTTGCTATAGTGTACTGGTTCTCGGGATCCATATTATTCAGTGGTGTCGCAGTTCCACCCGTCCCACGACAGTAGACGGTCGCAGCAGGGTTATCCGGTGAGGTAGTATTGATACTATCCACGATCACGAGTTCAGTATTGTAGTTCGGGGTCGGAGTTTTTGATATGATCCACCCACTTGCTGTACTCATCGTACTTCAGATGATGAGCGTATTTCCTGTCGAGACGAGTGCGATACTCGTCCCGCGGACTCATGCGACGATCTTATCTGTCCCGATCGAGTAGGATCCGGTATCTGTGAGGATGCGTCCCCAAAGTGAGCCATTCTCGAGGATGGCACTGGCGATCGTCTTTCCTGGCTCAGATGGTCTCTCGAAGAGATCCAGAGATACCGTCGTATCGATATCGAGACGGAGGATCGAGAGGTCTGCGAAGGCGATAGTGAGAGTACAGTTCGGAAGGTTCTGGGTTTTTACTATATCTCCTGATTTCAGCGTATCTCCTGTATTACTCGTACTAGTGAATGTTCCATCTGCATGGTATACCGTAGCGGCACATCCTTGCTCGGAGATAGTACCATAGTCGGCAAGCAGTATCGCCGTATCGGCACAGTTCGGAGTACCATCTGCAGTGATCCCTGTCCATACCTGAGTTCCCGAGCAGTTCATTCTTTTGAGATATCCTGTCGCAGTTCTATTATCGAGCTTCATGCTATTTTTCACAGTGCCATCCTGACTCGCATCAGTGATCGTCCGCACGAGGAGCTTCTCGAGGATATTTCCGATCGTTCCCTCAGCCGTCGGAACACGAGGGAAGAGTGAGTTATCAGGGAAGAGGTTCGGAACGAGAGCATAGACAGCACCACCTGTGATGAGGATGCAGATAAGTATGACGAGTTTGCGCATAGGAAAGAGAAGTCTAGAAGACTAGATGCCTAGAATCCTAGTAAGAAATAAAAAGAGATAAAGAAGCGGTCGAGAAGACGAGATATCTAGAAGTTTAGTAAGAAGTAAAATTATTTATTTCGAAGAGATGTTATGAGTCCGTTGATCATTTTATGTATTTCTGAAAACTCCTTTTCCAACTCATTATAATCATCCTCTCCAATATAACCAATATTTTTTGCTATAAGAATTTGGGTTCTGCATTCTGCTATACTTCACCTCGATATTATAAGATATCTAATAAACTCTATTTTTGTTTCTCTTTCACTTCATTCAGCGATATTACTTGCTATACTTACGCTCGACCTTTGTATCTGGTCTCTCAGTCAAAAATCTTTACAAAATTCTGTACTATTTCTAATGATTTTATAAATATGCTCTGTGCAAGCGACCGATCTAGTCCAGATTTGGAGTTTTTCGTAGTGAGGCATGGGAGGAGGAATTAGAAGTCTAGAGGACTAGAGGTATGCAGGGATTATTTTTCGGACTAGACCTCTAGCAACTAGTCTTCTCTTATCGACAGAGTACATTCCCACTCGTATCGAATCCTGCTATGCACTTTCCTCCACCGCACGATTGACCTGGATTTACTTTTTGGAACTGATCTGCTGTTATCCCAGAGAGCATCTGTGCATTTGCCACTGTACCATCTCCATTATAACTCAGGACATTTGCTGATGAGATACCGAGGATCTTCGCGAGGATCTCGCCGAAGAGTCCTCCACTTGCCGCATGTGCGACCGTCGATATACTCATGAGAGTTATGACCACTCATGCGATGATTCAGGAAACGAAGGATTTTTGCATAAAAAAGAAATACATGATAAGATACTCTTAAGCGAAATCATATGCAATTCACTCGAAATCTCAAGCACATTTTCGCGATATGGGCGATCACACTCACTCTCATTTTTGGGGTGGTGCGACTTTTTGGTGCAGATTTCCTGATTCCCATTACACATTTTTTCGTCTATCGTGAGACAGGAGTACAGTCGAAGCTCTACATATACGACTTCAAACCATCGAAAGATATCGCGATCATAGCGATCGATGATGCCTCACTGAATGCTCTCCAGGCAAAAAGCGACCAAAAAATGCTTACGATACCGAAGTCAGTCTATACCGATCTCATAGAACGACTTGAAGGAGTGGGAGTGAAGGGAATAGCGTTCGATATAGTGTTTCAAAATAAGGATCCTGATGAAGAGAAATTCGCAGAGACGATGAAGAAATATACGAATGTCGTGATCGCGACGACTACAGAAAATGGCGAGTGTTCGAAAGACCAGGATAGTGTTTATGTAACCTGTGAATGAAGACCCCGGTCAGTCTATAGTGAGACAACAGTCTGAGATGTTGCTGTGGGAAAGAGAGGAGATCGGAGAGTTTTTTCCACTGAAACAGTATCGAGTGTGGTCGATACGCTCCCGCTCTCTCTATATAAAAAAACCAATACCTACACTGGAGTGACCGAGAACAATATATCTCATCTCTCCCCATTTTTTGGAAAACCAGGGAGCTATGGTGCGGTTTCACTCTCTGATGTTATCTCTGCAAATAAACTTGATCTTATAGCGAATTTTGCTGGGAAATACATTTTTATCGGTGAGTCAGGTACGCTCATCCATGATCAGTTTGTTTCGCCAGTATCAGGGATGATGATGGATGGAGTCGAGTCTCATGCACATATGCTCGATGGATTTCTCCAGAATCGTATCCTACGGGATATCAACACTACACACCCACTTCTTTTCGTAACTCTTCTATTTCTTGTATTGTTCGTGGTTGTTCTCTACCTCTTCCTTCCGAAATTCGTGAGCCCCCTCGTTGCTCTTATATTACTCATCTTCACAGCATTTCTCTGTCGATATCTCTACTTCCAATATGCTCTCGTCATCGAGATATTTCCTGTTCTTCTTGCGGTTGGCATATTCTCATTTCCGATCACTTTCATCTACCGATTCTTCATCATCGACCGTGAGAAACGTATGATCACCTCGGCATTTGCTCACTATGTCGATCCGACTCTCGTTTCTGAGATCGCAGAGAAATCAGGAGAGATCAACCTCGGGGGAGAGTCACGTGAACTCTCGATACTCTTTTCGGATATCGCAGGATTCACGACTATATCCGAGAAACTCGCTCCTATGGATCTCTTCTCACTCATGTCGTCGTACCTCACCCGTATGACCGGGATACTCACGAGTCACGGAGGGACACTGGATAAATATATAGGAGACGCGGTAATGGGATTTTTCTGAGCGCCACTCCCCATTCCTGATCACGCGAAGCGCGCCTGCGCAACAGCGCTCGCTATGCGAGCGGCACTTCCAGAGTTCAATGCTGAAATCACGTCTCGAGGGCTTGATCCGATCGACTTCCGTATCGGGATCGCGAGCGGGGAAGTCCTCGTCGGGAATATCGGGTCACATGATAGATTTAACTATACAGTCCTCTGAGATACGGTGAATCTCGCTTCTCGTCTCGAAGCTACATCGAAAGAATATAGCACTCATACTATCATCGCATGACCGACTTATGAATCTGTAAAGGATGAGTACTATGCTCGTGCACTCGATCGAGTCGCGGTAAAGGGAAAAACTGAGTGAGTGATGATCTACGAGCTCCTCGCGAAAAACAGTGATACCACTCTCGACCGTACAAAATATCTTCGCTATGAAGAAGCACTCGCTCTCTACTTCACAGGGAAGTATCTCGAAGCAGGGCAGTTATTCGAAAAAAATATGACAGATGATGCGCCGTCGCGTGTCATGGCGATGCGCTGTGTCGAGATATTGAAGTGAGATATCACAGTCGAAGGAGGAGTGTATAAGATGACACATAAATAATTATTTTGTCCGAGAGTTCGTAGAACGATCCGATACAAAATAATTATCCCGAGCGAAATGAAATGGAGTCGAGGGATCTCTCCACTTGAGGTTAGGTGTTTTTGAATATACTTTTGTAACCAAAAGTATGCAAAAGTTTCGGGGGTGGCAACGGAGTTTTCACATGCTATTTCCCGATATTTGATTTTCAGATCATTGCCACCCCCGATCCCCCACTCATTCGTCGTTCTGTAACACCTGAAAAGTAAAGAAGCAAATTTTGAGCACTATGATGAGTATACTATATATGCACTGATTTCTTTATCCTACAATACTCTCGAGAAACTCCCTCACCCCTTTCCAAAGGCCTGTCTCGACGCGGATTTTCGTGATAGATACGATGATCATATCACCTCAGGAGTCGAAACGATCCATGAATCTTCGCAGATCGTCAGGACGAGTTCATTCATGAAAATCGAAGTGATAGTTATTTCCTATTTTTGAGACTTTTTTCACACTGTACCCAGTGAGGATGATACTGGATCTCAGTGAGAGGAAGAGATTTCCCATACTTTCAGGCATTTCTCTCCCACCGAAAGTCGCCTCTGCATAGTCGAGATCAGGAAGCGTCTCGATCGAGTCGATATCTCGGAAAAATGATACTTTATCCAGCTCAGAGTCAAAGAAATCGTCCTCGATCACATACGAGAGTTCAAGCTCGATTTTACATCGGTCATCTGTTTTTTTTCCATTTCTGAGCTCTTCGACTTTCTCCTCGAGGAGCTGGAAGTAGAGAGATATACCGACTTCTTTCGTCTTTCCTGACTGACGAAATCCGAGGATATCTCCTGTACCACGGATCTGCATATCTCGCATCGCGATCTCGAATCCACTTCCGAGACTACTATTTTCTGCGAGTACCATCATCCGTTCACGCTCATCACTCGAGAGCTCATGTTTACGATAGGTGAGATAGCACACTCATGCTATATCTTTTCGTCCGACTCTTCATCTGATCTGATGGAGCTGTGCGAGTCCGAATTCCTCTGCATCGGAGATGATCATAGTGTTCGCAGAGAGAAAATTGACCCCATTCTCTATGACAGTCGTCGATAGGAGGATATCGTACTCTCCTTTTTTAAATGCGTGTATGCGATCTTCTATCTCTTCTCATGTCATACGACCATGAAGGGTGATGATGCGAGCCTTTTTTTCTGTGATTTCTTCGATTTCTTTCTCGATCATCGGAAGCGATCGGATACGATTATGGAGGATGATCACTTGACCTCATCGACTCATTTCTTTTTCTATTGCCCGTTTTATGATGTGTTCATCCCAGCGAGTTATGATAGTATCTATGGGCTTTTTCGCGCGAGGAGGAGTGGCGAGGATGGATATTTTTTTGAGTCCCGAGAGTGCGAGATTCATACTTCTTGGTATCGGTGTCGCCGATAAGGAGAGGATGTCGATATGGGTTTTAAGTTTTTTGATAGCTTCTTTTTGCGATACACCAAATCGGTGCTCCTCATCGATCACGAGAAGCCCGAGTCTACGAAAGTGTACATCTTCTGAGAGGAGTCTATGGGTACCGACGACGACGTCGACAGTCCCTTCCTGCATAGCTTTTAGGATAGCTTTCTCTTCTTTCTTACTCGTCATGCGAGTGAGTGATGCTACACGCACTCAGAAGGCAGAGAGTCTCTCTTCGAAAGTTTCTCTGTGCTCTTCGGCGAGTATGAGAAGTGGAGAAATACAGGCCACCTGCATGCCAGAGAGTACAGCCTTATAGATAGCATTCATCGCGACTTCGGTCTTCCCGAACCCGACATCTCCTGAGATAAGTCGATCCATAGGTGTACTATCTTCCATATCGTGGCGTATCTCTTCTATGATAGATGTTTGATCGAGTGTGTGTATATGAGCAAAGGCTTTTTCGAATTTTTTCTCTTCGAGAGGAAAGCTCTTAAACTGGATTCATTTTTCTAGGCGTCTTTTTGCATCAGTGAGGAGTATTTCTCCTGCGATGATCACGATCTCTTCATCTGTTTTTGAGAGTGCTTTTTCCCACTCTTTTCATTCGAGCTTCATCAGAGATGGATTTTCTTCACCGATATACTTGGTCACTCGGGTGAGCTCAGTAAGTGGGACAAATACCTTATCCCCCAATGCATACTCGATCTCCATATATTCTCGTTCGATGAGTCCGATACGTTTTTTGAGTATTTCTCGATATTTTCCGATCCCATGTTCCCTATGGACGACATGATCCCCAGGACGGATAGAGAGGAGAAGGTCGAGATTTTTGACACTTCATTTTCTGACGCGGTTTTGGATAAATATCTTCCCTATGATGTCGTCCCCTATGAGGAGAAATGATCCTGTTTCTCCTTTATTTTTTCAGAGGAGTGCTCTCTTTCCTGAAAGAGAAAAGCTTTCATGAATATGACGAGATTCTTGTATTTTCACATGAGAGAGATGATTTTCTGCTGCAAATTCTCGGACTCTCTTCGCGTATCTCGTGATCACGATAGGTGAGTCATGGGAAGAGAGGAGGGCGCGAAGTCACTCGAGATCATCTATCGAGGGTGTATCTATATCGAGTTTTGTACTTCCTTCTACGCTCAGCGAGGAGAGCTCGAGTACAGATATCATACTTTTTGAGAGTTCTTCTTTCTCTTGCAAAAATTCGCAAGAAATAAATACACCTACTCTGGGTGAGAAAAGAGGGAAAAGTGCGGTGTTTATATGGGTACTATCATATGGATCTCTGACTTTCTCAGAAGGAAGAGTAAGAGTCTGACGGTGATGAAGCACTCCATCTCGCTTTTCCATGATGCCCTCGATCGTATCGTCGAAGTACTCGATCATGTACTCACTCGCATCGCGCCAGATCCGTATGAGTGATCCATCTCGTCTGTAGGTGAGAGACTCTCATGGGTGGCTCGCCTGCGTATACCCGAGTATGAGAAGGCTTTCTATCAGGTCTCATGGGGGTATAGTCTCGCCGAGACTCCAGCTTCTCGTAGAGTTTCTCCGATTTTCCTCGAGATTACCAGTACCACGCAGGAGATCGGTATGCATGAGAAATACATCTTCCGTACTTTCTTCTATACAAAAAACTTCCCCAAGAAGTGCGAGAGGGGAGATATTTTTTCCAAAAATAGAGGGTCCAAGTGTCTTGATCTCTTCAAAAACCTTTTTATTATCGACGATAATAATCGTTTTTTGGTGATCTTCGATCCATTTTCCAGAAAGAAAAAGAGCACTTGTCGTATGTGGTATAGGACTATAGATCATTATTTATACCTTCATGATTTCTGCTTCTTTATGACTGAGAAGTGTATCGATTTCTTTGATCGCTCGATCGACATCTTTTTGGAGATCCTCCTCGTATCACTTGAGTATATCTTCACTCATTGTTTTTTCTGATTTTGCCATATCGAGCTTTTTCTTATAGTCTTGACGGATATTGCGAATAGAGACTTTTCCTTCTTCCGTCATCTTACTCGCTATCTTCGTCAGATCACGACGCCGCTCCTCAGTGAGAGGTGGGATGTGGATCATGATCATTTCTCCATTGTTATTTGGATTAAGGCCAAGATTCGCATCACTGATACCTTTTTCTATATCACGGATTATCGACTTATCCCATGGCTGGATAGATATTGTCTGAGAGTCAAGAGTCGATACTGCTGCTACGTTTCGCAGGGGTTGACTCGATCCATATGCCATAATGAAGACACCTTCGACTATAGCAGGGTTCGCTCGTCAGGCCTGGAGTTTCGCAAGCTCATTCTTGTAGTGTTCTTGGGCTTTATGGAGCTCTTGTTGAAGATTCTCTAGCATAGTGATAAATTAATTAGAATACAAATGTACAAATAGTGTATTCAAAATAAGCCTTTATACAAGCTTTTTTTTGACAAAGTTTCGCTCTAGTATATCATGCCCGAGTATATTTATTTTCTATCTTCTCCTACTTATGAGATCACTCTCTCTCTGTATGATGGCCATCATGATGATGGCTCCTGTCGCTTCTCTCTCGGCGGCTGATGCTGTCACTGGTGCTACTTCTCCGAGTACGACGACTGCTGCTGACGCAAGTGTCTCTTCTGCACTCTCTGCTTCTCTCTCTGCTGCGCCTGCTACTACATCTGCATCTCTGAGTCCTTCTGCTGGAGGTGTTCTCGGTGAGTACAAGATAGTGAGTTGTGGTTCGAATTCAGCCTTTGGTGTCAATAGCTGTGATCAGTGTTTCGACGGATGAAGTGTAAAAGTCGGAAGTCGTATGACTGGACTTTTCGACAGCTGGACCAACACTACTGCGAATATTCTCATTGCGTATAAAGATGAGCAAAAGACTCCAAATATGGTAAAATTTGGAAACTCTGTATGGACGACTACTCCAGCCAGTGAAGCAGGTGTATGGAAATACTCGAGTGACATCCAGTGGTCAGCTACAGGTACAGGATCAAGATCCAACTTTCCTCTTTCCCCTGGAACAAAGGTAAGATTTCTCGAAGCAGACCTCTGAGCAGGATATACACTCGATAAGACAGATAAAAAAAATGGTGAAATGGTCGGTATTCTCAGATTCCCTACAGTAGCTCATTCTATCGATCTTGCTACAGCTCTCGAGAGTCCTGCTACTACTCACTACGAGTGTGTCGCCTATAAGCTCGATGCTCCAGCAGTCACTCCGGCTACTCCAGTGACTCCTGTCACTCCGAAGCCAGTACCTCCGAAAGATATCACGAAAACTGAGACAGGTCCTGAGACACTTCTTCTTATAGCTGCAGCATTCTTCATAGCATTTGGATTGATGTTCACACTTCGAAGACGAGTATAATACATACAAAGTATACAAAATATATTTTCTCAATGTCGAGCCAAAATGGTTCGACATTTTTGATTTCCCAAAAAAGAGGAGTACACTATTCCTATATATTTATCTATAATGCATATTCACATGCCAGATACTACAAAATTAGAACAAATGATTCTCGATCTTACATCTGAAATGAAATCTGGATTTCAGAAAGTAGATTCTCGATTTGATTCACTTGAATGAGTCGTGCTCGATCTGCAAGATGAGATGCGAAGTAATGATGCTCAGGTACGCACACTCCTGCATCAGGCCTTTACTCATATAGCTGATCAGCTTGGAAAAGACGGTGAGGATGTACAGTCTTTTGTACCGAAATATCCACGTAGGTAAACCCTGTTAAGAATCTTAAAAGGACTATTCAGCTGGTCTTTTTTTAGTGAGTTTTCCGTGAATAGTCAAACTTATATTGACAAAGTATTTTTATTTCATAAAATGATTTTCAATAGATGCCCTATCACGAAAAGTTCCTATTTTTTGCAAAAATCGAATAAATATGATATCGTACGTAGGATAAGCGAAAAAAACGCTTCCTATATCTTAATTTCTTATATATGTTTACGATCAATGGTATAAAAAATCTCGGGAAGGTGAGGGTGATGCTAAATGGTGATACGCTGACACAGCCACCTTCACCTGTAGATAAGCCAAAAACCGAGACTCTTCTCAAGGAACTCAAGACTCTGTGGGATGGTTTTGGGAATGCAGAAAAAGTAAAAGCACTCATCGAGAAGCTTGCTACAGAGAATATAGAAAATAAAAAAGCACTTATATCAGCAATCGATGAAGCCATAGCTTCCCCAAATTGCTCAGAAAGAGATAAAGAGGCTTATAAAACCTTTAAGGGAGATATAGAGAAAAAATATGCAGATGCAAAGAAGCGTTATACTGAGAGAGAAGCTATTGCAAAAGATACTTCAGCCATGTGACAGAAGTATCTAAAACTACAAACACTCTATACTCAGGATAAGCCTACAGATATCTGTACAGACCTTATATGAGTGAGCAAAGAAGACTTTGCTCAGCTTATCGAGAAAGCAAAGATATACGACTCACACAATCCTGTCTGAGTATTACAGCGATCTTTTGAGTCTGTTCTCAAGGCAAATTATACAGAACCAAAAGTAGCAGAAGCACCGAAACCAGCTCAGGCTACAGAAACTACAGAAACTCTCGACTGAAAATTCACAAAAGTTACGACAGCATATGAGTGTGATGATAAAGATAATGTCATTCCAAAAGAACTCGCATGACTGAGTAAGGGAGGATTCGATATTCTCCTCAAGAAAGCTGAAGAATATGATAAAAAACAGTCTCCACAGGTTTCTGAATATTATAAAATGGTGAATGTACTCAAAAGAAAATATACATGAGTAGTCGACAGTAAAGTTGAACCAAAGAAAGTAGATACGCCCAAAAAACCAGAACGTAATATTCGCGGGACTACAGAGCTCGGTGATCAGTACAAGGCTGTTACATGAGCAAAAACTGAACGTGGGTTTTTCGAGAAAGGAACCCTTGGTGATACCAACATGAGATCACTCTATATGATGGTCGGTCGTATGACGGAGACAGATAAAAAAGATCTTCTCTACAATCTCACAGAAGCAAATAGCCCTATACGAGAACCTCAAGATCAACGATCATGTGCAGCGCAAGCAGAGAAAATTATCAAAAGCTATACTCCTGATGGAGTATTTGGTTCAAGAGAAAAAGAGGGTATACAGTCATTCCTCGAGAGATACTATCAGTCGAATGGTAGCATGAAGGCAGATCCAACTATCCAAACAGAGCTCAGAACTATGCAAGCATACTATGATAACGGACTTACTGCACTCGATGCTCGTAAGGCTCTCGACGGCGCTTCAAAACTTACAGATATCACTTCTCTAAGAACATATCTTTCCGACTTCCAAGAAGGTCGCATGGATAAGGCTCGTCTCGAAAAAGCTCTTCAAAATACCAATGTCACCCTTACTACCCTTTCCCAAGCAGCTGGCGTACAGGGCAATATAGAATCATGGAAAGACCCGACAGCAAAAGCAAGATTCTTTCAGGCTATGAATGAATCACTAGCTCTCGGTGTATCGCTCGAAGGATTTCTCCGCAATGACAAGACAGAAATAAATAATCGACTTCTGAAAGTCGGAGATGCACTTATGTCGAGTGATGTTCGGGCAAAGCTCGAAGCAGCATGAAAAGACCAATATGTTACTCTCTGTGCAGACCTCACGAAGCAAGCAAGTGTAGAGACTGATGCAACAAAGAGAAAAGCCCTCGAAAAAGCAGCAAAAGAACTTACAGAAACAAGCTTTCTCTCTACATGGATGCGTAGTGGTGAGCATCTCTGGGCTCTCGGAGGAAGTGGTATGTATGGAGCCAATGGAAGTATAGACTTCACGAAGGTCGATGGTATGCTGAGTGGTATGAAGGCTTCTGTAGGACTCACGAGTATCAATGAGTGAGGAAAGACAGCATTTGTTCCTGGAATTACAATGTATTATCCAATTATCTCTCGTTTTGCTGTAGGATCGACCGATAAGAAGAGTGCATTTCTGAGTGCATGAGTCGGTGTTGGGGCACAGTTTACTCCACAGCCAAGTTTTCATCCTTTCGGTTCTCTCGCACTCAGACTCGAAGATAAAGTTCGTGCTATGCAACTCGGATGAAGCGGAGATATAGGAAATACGACTCTTTCTGTGACAGCGGGTACAGGAAACCTCACAGTGATGCTCTGACATTCTGTCGATCGTGCTCGTGAGATCGGTGATACCTATGCTCGTCTCCAGTCTCTCGCGAAGGATCTCTCTAGTGTATCTTCAGAAAAGGACGAACTCAAAAAAATCTTAGAAAAAGCATTCCCTGCAGGAGTCGATGATGTCAATCTCCAAGTATTCTCAGAGAAGCTCAAGGCTACATATAACCGACACTGATTCTCAGGAGCAAATGCAGATACTCTTCAGAAACGTGCAGGAGCAATATTCGGGCTCCTCGAAGCGGAACTCGAGAATACTGTCGTAAATGAAGCAAATCGTACCAAAAATAACCGAGATTTCTCAGGTGGGGGTATCTGACTTTCTATTGCGCCAGGATTCAAGATCCCTCTTGCTTATCTCGAATGGTATCAGATGAATCTCAAATATAGTGAGGCAAAGGTTGCTACTGTTACAAAGACGGAAACTATCCCAGCAACATATACGACCCTTACAGAAACGATACCAGGGACACCTTCTAAAAAAGACGTACAGAAAGATGTTGCACTTTCATCACAGAAAAACGATGTTGCAGAGAGTCTTAAGACCATGCAAAAGTGACTCGCAGATTATATCTATGAGCTTCGTCTCGATGAAAAGACAATGACAAATATACAAACTCTTTCCAAAAATAATCAGTCTACTGAGGCAAAGAGACTATTTATTGGTCTTCTGAAGACATATGAAAATATTCCTGAGAGGGCTCTTCTTCTCGAAAAAATGAATGATACAAATACGAATCTTCAACAGTTTTTCGACGCAGTGGTATTTCTCTCTTCTGGATGACGGGAATCTCGCGAACTCGCAGATGATCCAAATCAACAAAAAATCAAATCATACTATGAAAAAGCTCGTGGAAAGAGTGGAAGTCTCGCTGAGCAATTTGCTGTGCAGTATGGTTTATCGAAAGCTGAAGTTATGCAGATTGTTTCGAGTATCTGAAATATAGATAAGGCAAATGTAAATAATCTTGGTGATATTTTCAAATGAGGATTTACGGCTGTCATCACTTTCAATCAGCTTCAAGGAAATGGACAACAAGGATATAAGGATATCCGAGATACATCCTACTCTAATACTCGTGTCATAGGTATTCCATCAGTCGTTACTGATGCTAGCATGAAGAATAAGATCCTCGCAAATATCGAGACGAATATGTCTCAAGCTACCGTGGATAGATACCGTAAAAACCCGAATCTTAATTTCCCTCAGAGCGTATGAGATGCTGATATAAAGAAACTCATAGTATACTGAGAACTTACACCTGATATGAAGGAACTTGGCTACTCTGTAACTCTCTGAGCAGATCGTCTCAACGCATTTCTCTCATTCGAAAAACACGCAGAGTGTTTCAACCTGTGATTTGCTCTCAATCCACCAAATATCTCTAGAATTTCTAAAGAAGACGTCCCAGGTGTTCCAGGTACTACTACAAGATCAGTCGTCGATAAGCAAGAATCTACTCGTACAGTTACCGAAGAAGTAACATTCGGTGGCAATCCAATGTGGACTCCAGATATCCTCACGCTTGGTGCTGGTGGGATCACTCGCGATGGTGGCATCACGACGAAACCAAATACTGGTAGAGTCACCACAGATCCAAACGTCTCGACTACAGGGACAACTACTACAGGAGGTGTTATCGGTACAGGACAAGGACTGAGTTATGGTCCTCCTCCCACTCCCTCTGTACAGCCTCTTGTATACAATATGACTGGTGCCGCGGCAAATGCATACCAAATAGGGGCAAATCTCAATACGTCATCTATATGACCTTCCCCTTGGGAGACCTGAAAGATAGAAGAGAAGAAATTCGGGCAACCAGAGAATCCACCAGCTAAAAAATAATTTATCTTCAATATTTTTCTTATGAAAATCACTCTTCTCATCGTACTTACAGTTACCATCATCGCAGGATGAGTATATCTGTTTATCCAAAATAAGAATAAAATGAATGACGAAAACAGGGCGTATACAACTCAAGAAATCCCTGGAGAAACCCTCAAATATAACACGCCTGGTGATACTTCAGGAAGCACACTCAAATAAATATAGAATCTAGACTTATTTCACCTCTTCACTATTTCTCTATGAGAACATACTTCTCTCTTGCCCTCTCTGCTCTTGCTCTCATCACTTTCCATACAAGTGCTTATGCAGCTGTATGTGACCAGAGCTTTCCTTCGGAAAAAATCCGTGCGGGTCAGACAATATATTTTTCTGACGATCTGACCAATGGATCGCCATATTCCATCCAAATCGATGATGGCTGATCGGCTGTAAACTTCTCGAGTATGTACGGTGGCTCTTGACCAGTATTTCGAGCAGTGAGTGCAAATCAGATAGTCTGAGCAGGACAAAGCTCGAGAATCATAGCGAGTTCTGCTTATGTTGTTCCTACTCCTAGCACATGAGCTCAACGAAGAACGAATGCTATAGATATTCGCTATAGTGTCATGTATGGTGAGATTCGATGATCTAGTCTCGTCGGACCATATGTTCATAACGAGTGTCAACCATATGAAGTTACCTGGTGTGGTGATGGAGTTGTTGATGTAGTTGACGGTGAACAGTGTGATCTCGGTGCTCAGAATGGTCAGACAGGATCGACTTGTAGTGCGACATGTCAGCCAGTCGCAGTCACTCCACCTCCCGTATGTGGATCTACTGTATGAAATCAGACAACATCTATTACTTCGAGTGCATGAGGTCTCTGTCCGTCATGATCAAATGTTACAGGATTTCAGGCAACAGGGACAAATCCCATAAATTACTCTTGGACTTGTAGTAATGCGAATGGATCGAGTCCATCATGTATGGCAGATTATATACCACCAGTCACTCCTCCGCCAGTATGTGGACCACTCGGTGACCCTACTCTTCCGTATAGCGTCCAAGCTGCCAATCCTCTCGTCACTGTAGCGGCGACTCGTATATGGACAGACCTCTGTGCTGTCGGTACCGCTACCGATGGTCGTACGAGTCCAGATATCTCTGGACTCTGGAACAATACAGTCACCGCGACATGGACCTGTACCAGTGGTACGGCTATCACGTGTGGTGCTGTCGGACCGACCCCTCCTCCAGTTGCTCCAATATGTCCTACGACTATACCTGCTGTGAGCTCCTCTCCTATCACATTTCAGTCGCCAGGACTCTGTGCTGCAGGGACAAGTGTTGCATGATTTCAGACTACAGGATCGAGTCCTATCGTCTATGCATGGAACTGTGTCGGTCCAGGAGGATCGAGCCCGAGCTGTACTACGAGCTATACTCCACCAGTAGTCACCCCACCACCGGTATGTCCTACGACTCTACCTGCTGTGAGCTCATCTCCTATTACCTTCCAGTCTCCAGGACTCTGTGCAGCAGGGACAAGTGTTGCAGGATTCCAGACTACAGGATCGAGTCCTATCGTCTATGCATGGAACTGTGTCGGTCCAGGAGGATCGAGCCCGAGCTGTACGACTAGCTATACTCCTCCTGTGGTATGACCACAGTGTGGTGATGGTGTGAGAAATGGAGCTGAGCTCTGTGATCCGACAGATACGACTCGTAATGGATGGGGAACGGCGACTCCAGGATGTAATACTTCTTGTCAGCCAGTAAATATTTATATTCCTCCTCCAGCCTGTGTAAGCGCTACAGCGACTCGTACGACAGCGGTGAATACTCTTCCGGCAAGTTATAGTGTCGCTTGTAATATATCTAACCCTGTCTCTCCCGTCACGATCGACTGTGGAAACGGTCAGACAGTGAATGCTGCGAATGGAGTATGTACATATGCAACGGCAGGAAGCTATACAGTACAGTGTGTATCTGATGATTTCAGTCCTTCGCGCATCCAGAACTGTAATACTCCAGTAAATCCTACAGGAACACCTACTCCTTCGACATTTGACTTATCTCTGAAGAAATATATCGATACAGTCGACGCTGTAGGTGATGCTCAGACAGCTCCAGGGATTGCCAAAAATACAGGTAATGCCTTTACTTATATTATCCGTGTGAAAAATGAAGGTCTAGCGAGCACTTCGAATACGACGACTGTAACCGATACTTTCCCACTCGGAGTCAATCCAAACGGAAATATCTCAGCTCCAGGATGGTCATGTAACGGAGCTCCAGTCGCTTCGACGATCACATGTAGTCGATCGGATAGTCTCCCTTTTGGACAAACATACCCAAATATCTCTGTACCAGTAGTCGTCACGGCTACGACTGGAACTGTCACGAATATCGGTACTGTATCCAATCCAGATGAGAACCCTGCGAATAACTATGGTAATAATAATTCAGATCCAGCAGTATTCTCAGTGACTCCTCCTGTTTCTACAGGATTCGATCTTTCGATTAGGAAATATTTTAATTTCTCTGATGATGCCAACTTCGCACCAGGTATATCGGTCAATAACTGAGCTACGTATAAGTATACACTCCGTGTGATCAATAATGGACCGTCTGCTACTACTGGAATCACTACCGTTCGAGATATCCTTCCCGCAGGTGTAGACTATACTGGAACAGTAAATGGAAATGGTTTCTGGACATGTAGTGTCTCAGGACGTGTACTGAATTGTACCACTATCTCTTCTATAGCGCATACTGGTGGATTTGCTCCTGATATCGAAGTACCATTCCGAGTCACAGCGACCACAGGAACGATAAAAAATATCGCCTCTGTCGATAATCCAAATGAGACGAATCGTTGTAATGCTGATGGTTCTCTCCCGACTACCGATACAGCGAGCTGTACACAGGATACGACAAATTCTGATCCTGCATTTATCACTGTATCCCTCGTAAATACTCCACTATGTAGTTCGACAATCTCATGAGCACTTTCTGCACCGATCATCTCATCGACTCCATGACTCTGTAGTGTCGGGACAGTCACAGGATTTACTCAGACTTTTGGTTTCGATCCGAGTTTTAATATCGAAAACTTCCAGTATACATGGAACTGTACCGCTGGTGGACAGACTTCACCTGAATGTCGTGCGAGCTATACGCCTCCAGTCGAGACCAAGAATTTCGATCTTCGTATCAAGAAATACGCGAAAGGAGAAGATGTATTTGCCTCTATCCTTCCGACAGAAGACTATAACTATAATATCGTCGTCCAAAATGTATGACCAGAGACGAGTACTGGAGTGACGACTGTCATCGATATCCTCCCATCTCCGATAGTTCTTCGAGATGTACCATCTGGAAATGGATGGACATGTTTGGGGGTAGTGTGAGGTGATAGATTCATGTGTACGACTACTGCAACCATCGAAGCCAACCAAGTATTTCCCGTGATTACTGTCCCTGTGAAGGCAAATAGTGTCGCATTTAAGGCAGAAGGATATGTGAATAGGGCATTTGTCCATAATCCTTCTGAAGCTCCAGGAAAGACATGTCTCGCCAATAATGCTATACCTACAGGGACTGAATCTCGATGTACCGTGGATCTCCAGAACTCTGACCCTGCTACCGTGAATCCTCCGAATCCAGATGGATTTGATCTGCGCATCAAAAAATTTGCTAACGGTGATGATGAGGCTACGAAAGTTCTCACTTGAGGTACGGTCGTCTATACATTTATCGTACAAAATCTCGGAGAAAAATCATCGAGTGGGCGTATCACGGTCACAGATTCTGATTTTGCCTCTGGTATCACGATCGCTTCCATGGCATCACCTCAGGGTGACTGGACATGTACAAAAGCAGGAGACAATAAATCCTTCTCATGTACTACAGATCGTATCCTCGCAAAAGGTGAATACAGCTCAGTCATCACTCTCACGGCAAATATCGCGCCTACTCTGCTCCCAGGACAGTATCGAAATATCGCCTGTCTCGAAAATGCAGGAGATCCCAATAATAACGCACTCTTTGATCCGGATAATGGATTTTATAAAGTGAATAACTGTGATCCAGTAATCGTCGTGATCGTACCTCCGAACTCATTTGACCTCGCGATCAAAAAATATGTCGCAGAAATGGTAGGTGGACTGCCACAGCGTTATGGTGATCATCAGACGTCCAATGACGGCTCAGATCCAGAGCGTGATATCCTCACAGTTCCACAATGAGGAAAACTACAGTATACTTTCAAGGTACAAAATCTCGGTCCTGTGACGGCTACTGGACTGACGACCGTCGAAGATACCCTTCCAAATGGTACCACTATCACTTCGGTGACAGGTACAGGCTGGAGCTGTGCTATCTCTGGAAATAATTCTCGATCATTTATCTGTACTCGCTCTACAGATCTCGCTATGACAGAATCATTCCCAGATATCGTCGTCCTCGCTGATACAGTGACTACTATCCCAGCAGGAGAGTACTCCAATGTCGCAACAGTGAGGAATCCATGAGATACCAATCCTACCAACAATACTGATCCTGCCAATATCGAAATCATGATCGGTGCGAACTGTGGGACTCTCACAGCTTCTCCTGGTATCAGTCCTCAGAGTCCACGTACACCTATCACATACTCATGTGTCGCTCTCTGATATACTGGAACGACCGCGAATCTCGAATACTCGATCAAGTGTGGACTAGGAGACACGAGCTCTGGCTCAGCATTTACCGGAGTGAGTAGTCGTATCTGTGATCTCCCGAATGCGACGAGCACGACACAGATCACGACCTGTGCTGTACGAGAAAAATCTAATCCAAATGTTCTCTTCTCAGGATCAGAAATCGGTGCATGTCGAGTGTCTATCACGACACGAGATGGGGTAGGCACTCCTACATACTATGTACCGACATGTGCTAATGGTATACGGGCATGTTCTACGCAATGACATCCAAGTAAGGGAGTATGTAGCACCTATAACGGCGGAATTAGTTGTTATGAAACACTTGCTGAATGTAATGATGGTAATACTCTCACCTGTAGTGGTCCAGGGGGATGATGTAGTGGTCCGAGTTGTTCTGGAGGTGGTGGTGGGTTCTGTGGTGATGGGGTTCTCGGATCTTCTGCAGGGGAAGAATGTGATGTGGTAGGTGCACCATGGTGTGGGCAAAGATGAGACGTAGATGCTTGTAAAATCAGACTCTTGACTAATCCATGAGCCAATCCTATCACAGGTATTTCTATATCAATTCCAGGATTTGGGAATCTCGGGGCTTCTACTTTTCTTAAAAAGCCATTTACTCAAAATAGTGTCGTCGTAGGAAAAAATACCAGAGTCTTCACGATCGCAGACAAGGTCACACTCGATGTAGATACTAGGTATGCTGGAGCACTTCTCCTTCCTGCAGACAGAGAAATGTGCCTGAAATCTCTAGGAACATCCATTTCTTCGGCCACTGTTTGTAATACACTTTCTCGCTATAATCCTGCAATTATTCTGAATTGATCACAGTATGTTGTGATAAATGGTGGATATGCACAAGAAAGACTTTCCAATGGAACATATCGAAATATCTCATTAACATGACCAATAGGCGATACAGTAACCCTCTTTAAGGGCTCTGACTCTACTACATATCCAACAAACTCGTCACGACTGAAGGATGCATTTATAGGTAATACTCTCTGAAATGATGCTATGACACTCTTCAATAAAAATCCTATCACAGAACCGACAGCAGCTATCGATATGGCAGTCTTCCAGGTGCGTGTTTCCTCTGTGATGGTGGGTGGTACTTCGAGTACAGTGAACCGTACAATATCTCAGTACTTTAGACCAGATTCTGCGATCCAAGCATTTCTTTCTAGGTTCTCTGCACGTACGACGACTACTACAGTTACCACTAGCTCTATAGGAGCTACCTACACTCCTATCTCTATAGGTAATACCGTAGTGCCAGTTGGTGGACTTACTATCACTTCGGTAGCAAATCTCTCTCCCTACAAGCTGAACGGAAACTCGAATATCTTCTCAGTACGAGGGACTGTCACTATCGAAAACTGTCCAAATAATACATTTATTCTCGATGGAGTCCGTACACTCATCGTCGAAGGGACTCTCATCATCAAGTGTAACATCCAATATGCAGATACAACCTCGAGCTGGGCATTTATCACGAAAAATGGTGATATCAAAATCTATAATGGAGCAGGTATACCGAATGTATGAGCGGTAACCAATCTCGCATGAGTCTATGTAGCTATACCGGTTACTACAGGTGGAAATCTCACATTCGATGGTGCTGCTACCACTACCGCTATTCTCCGTCTCGATGGAAGCATGTATGGAAATGCGACTCCACTCTTCAGCTCTCGTCTCTATGTCCGTGGTACCAATGCCTATGACATCCTCACGACAGGAGTGATCCTCTCGTACTCGAATCGTGCTCTCGTGAACCCTCCACCACTTCTCTCGAACTTCCTGAACAACTATAGTGTCAGTCGAGTGGTACGGTAATTTATATTCTTAACTTTTAATATTATGGTAGGAGAAAAAGATACATACATGTGACCAAATGATCTTACAGGATTCTCAGGTCCTGGAGGAAGACCTACAAGTGAGGATTTTACTACAGTTTTAGCTGGCACAAAAAGGGTATCATGATTTGTTACAGACTGATCCAATAAAGTTTTATCGTTGCCTGTAGAAAAACCAGTAGATTTAACATGATTTGAATCTCGAGCTCCAAATGATCTTACAGGATTCTCAGGTCCTGGAGGAAGACCTACAAGTGAGGATTTTACTCGTTATCTCGCTTAATAAGTATATAAAAATCCCTCTAATACGGAGGGATTTTTGCTCCTGTCATGTCGAAGTATGAGACATCTTGCTCTGATTTTCCTGAGCAGGATTTCTCGTTCCTCGAAATGACGGAGACCCCAAATGATGGAGTAGCATAGCCCTCTGTTATATTCCTGTGATGTCGAAGTATGAGACATCTTGCTCTGATTATCCTAATCTTTCAGAGAGATCTTCCCATTTCGGATTCATAGTTTCTATAAGCTCTATTTTTCTCTCACGACGCATATCTTTAATCATTTTTTCTCTTTCGATTGCTCATATCGAGCTTTCCCCAGATTCAAAATATACGAGTTTTATACAGTTATATTTTGCTGTGAATGATTTTGAATTCAGTTTTTCTTTGTGTTCTCATATTCTTCGCATCAAGTTATTGGTCATACCAGTATAAAATACTGTATGAGAAGGATTTGTAAGGATGTATACAAAATAGAGTTTCTGCATAATGGAGGATTCAGGGCAAGATTTCTCCTTCGTCGAAATGACCGAGACACTCGAAATGACAGATACAAGTGGAACTTATAGAAATGACACCCTATCGCTTCTTTCTCGCACTCATGAGCTCATCTCGTATCTCCGCCGCACGCTCGTAGTCGAGGTTCGCGGCAGCGACATCCATCTCGAGTTCGAGCCTTTTTATATAGACTTCGATGTTGGCGATATGTCCTCCATCGAAGGCATCCTTTTTCTTCGAAGGGATACCGATTTCCTTGATCCCTGAGATGATAGTCTTCGGGGTGATACCATGTTTCGTATTGTAGTCTTCTTGGACTTTTCTACGCCTATCCGTCTCATCGATCGCGTCTCGCATGGCGATAGACTCTTTCTTCCCGTGAGAGTACATCACCACATAGCCATTCACATTTCTCGCCGCACGTCCGATGATCTGGAGGAGGGAAGTCTTGGAGCGGAGGAATCCGATTTTTTCCGCGTCGAGGATTCCTATGAAGCTCGTCTCAGGGAGATCGAGTCCTTCTCGCATGAGATTGACTCCGACGATCACATCGATGACACCCATACGATAGTCGCGAAGGATCTCGAGTCGTTCGAGCGTCTCGATCTCCGAGTGGAGATAGCGGACTTTGAGCCCGTTCTCTGCCAGGTACGCTGCGAGGTCTTCCGATGATTTCTTCGTGATGGTCGTGATGATCGCACGTTCCCCACGAGATCGTGCCTGCCTGATATGTCGCATGATCGAGTCCACCATATACTCCATATCTTCGATAGTGATATGCGGGTCGAGGAGCCCTGTCGGGCGTATCACTTGCTCAGCGATGACCTCACTCTTTTCGAGTTCGAATTTGCTCGGGGTGGCGGAGATATAGAGAGTCTGTCCAGATTTCTGTTCGAATTCTGGAAATCTGAGTGGACGATTCTCGAGCGCGGATGGCAGACGGAATCAGTAGTTCACGAGGTTCTCTTTCCTCGCTCTATCACCTGCATACATCCCGCCTATCTGGGGGATCGTGATATGGGACTCATCGACGAAAGTGAGGTAGTCCTTCGGAAAGAAGTCCATAAGGGTCGATGCGGGATCACCGACTTTTCGGTTCGAGAGATACATGGAGTAGTTCTCTATCCCGTTCACATAGCCGACCTCGCCGAGCATCTCCATATCATACTCGACACGCATCTTGATACGCTCCGCTTCGACGAGCTTTCCGACACTTTGGAAATACTCGACTTGCGTTTCCATCTCGGCTTTTATCTTCGGCAATACTTCTTCGACGACGGATTTCGACGTGACGAAATGCTTGGCTGGAAATACGACGATCTCATGTTTCTCTTCTATCATCCTATACGTGAGATATTCTACTTTCGATATACGCTCGAGAGTATCTCCGAAGAACTCGAGTCGCCAGATCTCCTCGCTCGAACTCGGCCAGATCTCGAGAGTATCTCCGATCACGCGGAACATCCCACTTTTGAAGTCAGCAGTAGAACGCCTGAACTGGAGATTCACGAGGCTCGCGATGATCGCTTCGATCGTATACTCTTCATCGGTTTTGAAGCGCAGACACTGCTTCTCATACTCATCGACTTCACCGATACCGTAGATACACGATACTGATGCCACGATGATGACATCTTTTCTCGTGAGAAGGCTCTCAGTCGCAGCATGCCTCAGGCGATCTATTTCTTCATTTATCGTCGCTTCTTTTTCTATATAGGATCCTGTCTTCACGACAAATGCCTCAGGCTGATAATAGTCATAGTAGGAGACGAAGTAGTGTACCGCATTTTCTGGAAAAAACTCTTTGAACTCTTGTGCGAGTTGTGCGGCAAGGGTCTTGTTGTGTGCGAGGATCAGTGCTGGTCGCTGGAGCTTCGCGATCAGGTTCGCCATAGTAAAAGTCTTCCCAGATCCAGTAACACCGAGAAGTGTCTGGTACTGATTCCCAGAGTCTATACTCTCGAGGAGTTTTGCTATGGCTTTCGGCTGATCGCCAGTGGGATTGTAGGGGGAGTGGAGCTTGAAGATTTCTGACATAGAAGAAAAATGATTTTTCAGTATATGGATATTTTCCCCGCTTCCAAAAAATTCTTTTGACCACGGTCTATTTCTCTATATACTATTTTTAATAATTTTATATATTGCTTATGCGAATATCTTCTCGTCGGGGATTTACTCTTATGGAGATCATACTCGCTATCACCGCGCTCGGTATCCTCATAACAGCACTCTTACCAAGTTTCACTGCCTACCAGAGACGAGGCAGGGATGTCGCACGACTTTCTCATATGACCTCACTCTGAAAGATGCTCAATAGTCACTTTCTCGATAAAGAAGACTATCCGAATCACGCTCTCTGATGTGTAGATGAGACAGCACTTTCCCGATATGGTACGATACCAGTGGATCCAAGTACTACCAATGACAATGGGTGCGGACAAAACCAAAAATATGCATACGGATCAAGCGCTCTTATGATAACGAGTACTGATGAATTTGCACTATTCGCAAAGATGGAAAACTTAAGTGGAGGAAACTTCAATACAGGAAGTATCGCCTGACTCACAGGAACGCTCAATCAATCAGCATTCACTACTCTGAGAAATAATATCGTCAAAGGAAGTGGTCAATATTATGCGATCATAAAATAACTTATGATACTTTAACCTAAATAACACATATCTTTTGTCATCTCGAGGTACGAGGGATCTGCCCTTATTCTTCCTCTGAGCAGATGCTTCCTTCGTCAGCATGACAAGAAAGAGGTAGTGGTGCTAATCAAGTTTATAGTGAAAGTTCCTTGAGTATCTTCTCCGCGTGTCCTGTGGCTTTTACATTTCTCCATTCTTGGAGAATTTTTCACGTAGAGTCGAGGAGAAATGTCGAACGGATGACGCCAATATAGACTTTTCCATAGTTTTTCTTCTCTCCGATAACTCAGAATTGCTCATGAAGACTGCCATTAGTATCTGAGATGAGATCGATCCCGAGACCACAGGAAGTCGTGAATGTTTCATGACTGGCTTCTGAGTCTTTCGATACTCCGATGATATGGATACCGAGTTTCGCGAACTCTCACTTGAGTCGAGTGAAGTCCTGGGCCTCGAGAGTACAGCCAGGGGTATTATCCTTCGGGTAGAAGTAGAGGAGTGTCTTCTCGGATTTCTGGAGATAGGGAGAGAGGTTCATATATCAAAGTTATGGATTATGAGTTTGAATTTTTCAATAGAGTTCCCTTCCTTCAGCTATAGCTTCATTTTTTCATAATCCAGTCTGAGCACTCCAAAGATTTTTTACCATACTACTGAGTGCTTCTGCAGACTGAGTATTATCCCTGAGCCATAAATGCAAATATTCCATGTGTTTCGGCAATTCTCCTATTCAGGATATTACTTCTCTTGTGGCTTTTCTTACACTCACTCATTTATCTATAACCGTATTTTCTGTCTGTTTACGAAAGACATTATCTTCCGTAACCCTAGTTCTTTTTGGGAATGGCTGGAATCATTCATTTCAGTGCATAGTAGAGAATTATATCCTCTATTTCCTTTTTTCAAGTTTTTATTTATAAAATCAAAATTAGCACTCTCATATAAAAAGTGCTAAAAAAGTTTTGACAGGAGAAAAAATTCTGATAAAATGCTTTGTAAGTTCGAGTATCGGAGCATGGATTGCTTCGTTCCTCGCAATGACAGGAACCAATTTCCTTCATTTATAACTCATAATTTATATCTTATAACTTTGTAACTATGTGAAAAATCATCGGTATCGACCTCGGAACCACGAACTCATGTGTCGCCTTCATGGAAGGTGGACAACCAAAAGTCATCCCGAATGCAGAAGGGGGACGCACGACTCCGTCGGTCGTCGCACTCAAGAAAGATGGTGAAACTCTCGTCGGTATGCCCGCACGCCGCCAAGCCGTCACCAATCCAGCCAATACGATCTACTCAGCAAAACGCTTCATCGGACGCAAGTTCTCGGAAGTGACTGAGGAGCTCAAAAGTGTACCGTTTAAGGTCACGAAGGGCTCTGATGGTGGATGTATGATCGAGTGGAATGGGACTCCCGTCCGGCCAGAAGAGATCTCAGCAAAAGTCCTCGAGAAACTCAAGGAAGATGCAGAGAAATTCCTCGGACAGAAGATCACAGAAGCGGTCATCACTGTGCCTGCCTACTTCAACGATGCAGAGCGCCAAGCGACGATAAACGCAGGAAAGATCGCATGACTCGATGTGAAGCGTATCGTCAATGAGCCGACAGCCGCAGCCCTCGCATACGGAGCAGATAAAAATAAAGACCAGAAGATCGCAGTCTATGACTTCGGTGGAGGGACGTTCGATATCTCGATCCTCGAGATCGGAAGCGAAGGGACATTCGAAGTGCTCGCGACCAATGGTGATACTCACCTCGGTGGTGACGACTTCGATCAAAAGATATTCGAGTATGTGATGGCGGAGTTCCAGAAAGAGACGGGGATCGACCTCCGTAAGGATGCTATGGCAGTCCAGCGTGTCCGCTCTGCCGCAGAGAAGGCAAAGATCGAGCTCTCATCGGCTACGAGTACCGAGATCAATGAGCCATTTATCGCGATGAATGATGGAGTACCAAGCAACATGAATATCACGATCACTCGTGCGAAGTTCGAAGAGCTCATCGCTGATCTCGTCGAGCGCTCTATGGAGCCATGCCGAAAGGTCATGAAAGATGCAGGACTCTCGGTCGATGCGATCAACGAAGTCATCCTCGTCGGTGGATCGACTCGTGTCCCGATGATCAAGAGTAAGGTAGAACAATTTTTCAAGAAAAAACCCAATGAGACAGTGAATCCAGATGAAGCAGTTGCCCTCGGTGCCGCTATCCAGGCTGGTATCATCCAGTGAGATGTGAAGGATGTCCTCCTCCTCGATGTCACTCCACTTTCTCTCGGTATCGAGACGCTTGGTGGTGTCATGACTCGCATGGTCGAGCGAAACACGACGATCCCTTCATCGAAGTCTCAGGTCTACTCGACGGCTGCAGATAACCAGGAATCCGTAGAGATCCATATCCTCCAGGGTGAGCGTGAGATGGCGAATGACAACAAGTCACTCGGAAGATTCGTCCTCTCGGGAATCGCCAATGCTCCTCGTGGTATCCCACAGATCGAGGTCACTCTCGACATCGACGCCTCTGGTGTCCTCCATGTCACCGCGAAGGATAAGGGCACAGGGAAGGAACAGAAGATCACCGTGCAGGGAAGCACCGGTATGTCGGACGACGAAGTCGAGAAGCTCGTGAAAGATGCTGAGGCCAATCGTGAAACCGATAAGAAGAAAAAAGAATCTATCGAAGCTCGTAACCACGCGGATTCTCTGGTCTACCAGACCGAGAAGACCCTCGAAGAGAATAAGGGAAAATACGAAGAGAAAGATGGAGAAGAAGCAAAAGTAAAACTCGAAGAGCTCAAGGCTGTCCTCGCGAATGCTGAAGCAGATAAGGACACTCTCGAAGGCGCTACCAAGTCTCTCTCTGATGTCATGATGAAAGTCGGACAAGCGATCTACTCACACGCAGGAGATCCAGCGAAAGCTGGAGAATCCGCCTCCGCAGATGCTTCGGCGGACACTTCGTGAAAAAATGAAGATGGAAGTGTCGAGGCGGATGTAGAGGAGAAGTAAAAGTAGGAATGAATTAGAAAGGTCCTCATGAGAGGACTTTTTCTTGCTTTTTAACCTTAAATTCCATATAATGTGCCTATGAGATGGATACAATTTACACTCTCGAAAAAGCAGATAGAAAAAGCAGGTGAAATTTTACGCAATAACCCAACTGATCAAGAGTCTTTGAGAATGCTTGCAGATTTTCGTAGTGCTCATGTATATCCACTTAATGCTATACAAGATAACCTTCGTAAAAAAGCAAAAGATGTCTCATGAGAAAAGTTAGTTATCATCTCTCAGCGATTAAAGAGAATTCCTTCGATTCTTTCAAAACTTGTAAGAGAAAGGTGAATGGATTTATCAAGAATGCAAGATATCGGGTGATGTAGGGCTATTTTTTCAAGCGTTTCTGAGGTATACGGATGCCTGAATGCGATGAGAAATGCAAGAAGAATGAGTCATAATCCACCTAAGCGAGTATATGATTATATAGAATCTCCGAAAAAATCCTGATATCGAGGTATCCATATGGTATATGAGTTCCAGTCAAAATCGAAATCATATAGTCAATATAATGGTATGCTTGTGGAAGTTCAACTTCGGACAAGACTGCAGCATTATTGGGCTACTGCTGTTGAAACAGTTGGTATTTTTACATGACAAGCACTCAAATCCAGTCAATGAAGTGAAGATTGGCAAAATTTTTTCCGTCTCGTATCAAATTGGTTTGCACTCAAAGAATGACAAAATCTCATACCAGATCTTCCTGATACAAAAGAATCACTAAAACAATCAATAGATGTATATATGGGAAAGCTTCATATTCGGGAGACCCTAGCTTGATTCTCTCATACTGTGAAGCTTGTCGAGAAACTTGAACAGAAAGAGGGGTACATACTTTTGATATTAGATACAAAAGAACACACAATACAGCTAAGGTGATTTTCTGAAGATCAGATTGAATCAGCGACAGACTTATATGCTAGTTATGAAGAAAAAAATCAGGAGTTGCAAGATAAGCAAATTGTACTTTTTTCTCTTGAATCAGCTAAGAATCTAAAAAAAGCTTATCCGAACTATTTTTGAGATACTACAGATTTTATGAAAAATCTTGATGAGTTATTTTTATAATCCCCCCACTTCGGAGGGATTTTCCTTTTCTTTTGTCACGATCTTATCATATACTCGTCTTATAGATGCTTGGTCAGAGCTTTAATTTATCATTTACCCATTTTGTCATGAAATATTTCTCTCTATTCCTCTCTCTCCTCGGACTCTCGTTCTCGGTACTCACCGTGTCAGCGGCAGAGCCGACAGCGTGTACTATGGAGTATGCTCCTGTATGTGGATCAGTGCAGGTCCAGTGTTTCGCAGCTCCATGCTATCCTGTGCGTGAGACCTTCTCGAATAGCTGTATGGCATCTGCGAGAGGCGCGACCAACGTGACTCCCTGAGCCTGTGAGTCTGCCCCAGTCAAGATGAGTCCTCGTGTTGCCCTGCAAAATGGTATTTGGTGAGTCTCGACGCTCAATGGTAAACCTATCAGTGCTTCAGGAAGCCTCACTTTTTCGAGAAACACCTTTTCTGCGAAACTCTGCAATACCCTCTCTGGACAGTACGGAACGCTCAGAGGAGATATCCTTATCGCTCGCCGTGTCATCTCTACGAAGATGTACTGTGAGAGTGATATCATGACAGTAGAGAACGCTATGAGTCATCTCACACTTTCCCGATTTATGGTCGGAGATACGACTCTCACGATCACGACTCGTAAGGGTGATGTGATCGTCTGGAAGAAACGATAGAGGAGATTCCCGAATTCTTAGAAAAATCTCACAGAAATGTGAGATTTTTTGTGTATTTTTGTGAAGTGTGGTATTATTTTTCTATGTTAGCTATAGATACCGCCATACCCAGATCGTCATGAGACGAAGAGCCAATGACAAAAGTAGTAGCAAGAACAAAAATGCCAGCAACGTCTCAAGCTGAATTGCTAGAATTTCTGGATCAAACAGGGGCTATTATAGAAGAAATTATGGAAGGTGCCATAGATCTTCGTGTTTTGCAGTGAGGGCATTGGTTTAAGGCAAGTCTTGCTCTCGAAGCCCCCCTATGAGCTTATGAATATCAAGTACTTCGTTCCGATAAGGGCATCCTTACTTTTTATAGAATGGATACACTTAAGTGATTAATATGACCGTATGATATTCGTATAGATACTCCATGAATAAGCTATCCTGTATATAAACAAAGAGAATCAGGGGGAAAAGTAGTATCTTTTATTGTTCCAGAAAAACCTACTGATATGAACAATAAATCCGATTCAGTATAGTATTTTCTTGGAAATATTCCTATTTTCTATATACTCGCGTATATTAACTTTCTCTTTCTATGGCGAGCATGTCACGAGAGGACTTCACTGATAAAGTCCAGGAATATATCAAACGGATCAACCAAATCGCCGAAGAGCAGGGCTACTCGGTCATGATGGCGTACTATATCGGTGGGTCTGAGGCAGAGAACTCAGATGATGACTTCATCATCGACTGGCGCAATATGAGCCTCAATGACAATCTCTACGCGATGTCTCGCTGGACACAAGATGTCATGAATAACTTCGATGAGAGTGCTGATGAGGACAAGTGGGGGAAGGATGGGCAAGATTTCATAGGGAAATATTAGTACTGCTCCCAAAATATCTGCTCTTTCGTAATCCCGAGCGCTCCCAGCTTATTCCGAGCACTCTCGACCATCGAGGGTGAACCACATATATAGAACTCTTGGTATAGAGCTATATTCTCTGAAGTGATCCAGTCGGTGACGTACCTCTTCTCATATCAGGGAAGATCTCATCGTGAGAGGTAGGGTACATAGGTGAAATCAAGGAACTTCTCTCCGAGAGAGGTAATCTCATCTCTGTAGAACGTATCAACATTCTCTCGTACTCAGAAGATAAATGCTATCTTTGGGCATAGTGCAAAACCCCCCTTAATCCCCCCTTCTCAGGGGGGCTGAGCACATGCGAGCATCTGACAGTAGAGTGGAGCAAATCCCGTACCAGTTCCGATGAAGCACTTATTGTTCGTAGTATCTCGAAGGGTGAAGTGTCCGAGAGGGATCATTCCTGTGAATACTGTATCGACATCTGCATCACAGATCATCGGACTTCATCGACCATCTGCGATACGCTTGATGATGAGAGTGAACCCGATATCCGAGAAAAATGCGATCGAATAGGCACGAGAGAGTCCTGGTACGAGCTGGAACATCGCATATTGTCCTGGCTTTGGAAGTTCTTTACTCATATCGCTACATGAGTATGAGAGCTCATAGACATCGTGTGTGAGTTCTCGTTTCGAGATGAGGGTGAAAGAAGTGCGAAGCATAAAAAATCTCCCCTAGGATGGGGAGATTTTCAATTTTTTCAAGAGGGAATTAAGCAGCCCTTTTTAGAAACTCTGAGTCTACATTTGTTCCGTCATTAGCGCTTATAGTATTTCCAATAATAGAGCTTACTTGAGCATTTGCCTGAAGCCCCTTTGTTATACTTTCCGCAGTCGGCTGATCTACTATTCGTAGTACATCAGTTTTTGTATTTCATATTCACATGATTCATGCGAATCATAACCACGCCTCTTTGAGAGGATTAAGGGGTCTTATCCTTTGTGCAAGTGATGTAAAAATTGGATTTTCAGACATAATAGAATCTATGCCATTATTATAGCATAGATTCTATTTCATGCAAATTATTCGTCTATTTCATCGAGTATTTCATCTTTTTTTTCACTTTTTCCTGCCTTTTTTCCTGACTCGACACGGTCAGCCTTCTCTTTTCTGACTTCTTTATCGATCTCTTTCATCATTTTTTCATTTTCTTTGAGGAAGTCACGAGCATTTTCTCGTCCTTGTCCGAGACGAGTTTCACCGTATGAGTAAAATGCTCCTGCTTTTTTGATAATCCCGCGTGCCGCTCCGATATCGAGAAGTTCTCCGGCGTGAGAAATTCCTTCATTGAAGAGCACATCGATCTCTACCTCACGGAAAGGCGGAGCAATCTTATTTTTTACCACTTTCACTTTCACCTTATTTCCATATGCTTCTTTATCATCTCCGGTACCAGTTTCGAGTTTTTCCTTGCGTCTGATGTCGAGACGCTGAGAAGCATAGAACTTCAGAGCGTTTCCTCCTGTCGTCGTCTCTGGATTCCCGAACATGACACCGATTTTCATACGGATCTGATTGATAAATATCACGGTAGAGTTCGACTTTCAGATCACACCAGTGACTTTACGAAGTGCCTGAGACATGAGACGAGCCTGGAGTCCCATAAATGAGTCTCCCATATTTCCTTCGATCTCAGCCTTTGGCGTGAGTGCAGCGACGGAGTCTACGACGATAAGGTCGACTGCTCCTGATCGTACGAGTGCATCGACGATCTCAAGTGCTTGCTCACCATAGTCTGGCTGAGAGATGATGAGCTCATCGATATTGACTCCGATAGCTTTCGCATAGGCAGGATCGAGTGCATGCTCAGCATCGACGAATGCTGCTGTCCCTCCTGCCTTCTGGCACTCAGCGATAGCATGAAGTGCGAGTGTCGTCTTTCCTGATGACTCAGGTCCATAGATCTCGACGATACGCCCTTTCGCGTATCCACCACCGAGAGCCTCATCGAGAGCGATAGATCCAGATCAGCAAGTCTCGACTTTCATATGAGATTTTTCACCGAGCTTCATCACGGATCCAGCACCAAATTGTTTTTCGATCATCGAGAGGGCTGATGCGAGAGCATCTTTGCGGTTATCAGTCATAGGGGTTAATGTAAAGTGTAAAGATTATGGTTTGTAGATTCCTGCCTTCGAGAGGCAATGACGGGGACTGTATAAAAGTGAAAGTAATGTAGCCTATATCAGGAGTGATACGAGCGTAAGAGTCGTGACGAGACAGAGGAAGTAGTTCGTGTATGTGAGAAGTGTGAGTGTCATAGTAGATTAGGTAAAGAGATCTCCTGGAAATGCGCGGACAAAGATTCACTGGATCATGATGTTCCCATCAGATTCACCCAAGATAATAGGTCGATGTTTCGGATTATCCGAGTGGGGTATGAGATAGACAGAATCACCGATTTTTTTGTATTCTTTGAGTGTTGCTTCATCATTGATCAGTGCGACGACGATTTTCCCATCTTCGGGAATATCAGTTCGTTTGATCAGGACGAGATCACCACTTTCTACTCATTTCTGATTCATGGAGTCTCACTCGGCTCTGAGGAAGAAGTATTCGTCCGAGGGGGAGAGGAGCTTGGTCGAGATGGGTATCTTGGTCTCGATGTTCTCCTCGGCGAAGATAGGCATACCGCAAGCAATAGCTCATATGAGAGGGATAGAGCGAACCTCGTAACTATCCGTCTTGTACTGAGGTGATATGCGTATCTGCTCGAGGGAGTCTCTGTAGAGCCATCCCTTCGCCATGATCTGGTCGAGCATGACCGATATCGAGCGAGGAGAGGCGTATCCCAGAGCTGCCTGGAGGGCACGGATCGTGAGTTTCTCTCCCTGTGATATGAAGTCACGGACTTTCTGGAAGACGAGTTGCTCTTTGCGAGTGAGGAGTTCCATAAAAATAAAAGTTACATACAATGTATACAAAAGAGTATATATGTATACATTTTGAATGCAAATAAAAAACTCTCGACAAGAGAGAGTTTTTTATTTTTAAAAATTATTTCTTTCGATCGTAGTGCTCCTTGAGTCCTTCGATCGTCCCGACTGCGATACGCTTCCCATGACAGATCGGACATTCGTAGAGATTCTCTCTTACTTGTTTGCCGACTTTCTGTGGTTCGAGGTGGATCGCATCGACCTGTTTCCAGCACTCGCGACAAAAAAATCCGATATCTCCGCGTTCAGGATTGAAGTTGTTTTCGCGTTTTTTCCCAAAAGAAGGGACATTTACGAGATCGGTGTAGGAAGTAGACATATTTCGATTATAGAGATTTTAGGGAGATTGCAAGAGAGTGTTTTATGCTTTTCTTTTCATGACTGAAAAGAAACAAAAGGTCCTTCTTTGGTGAGCTTGTTTTGGATTTTGTATTCGACTCGATTTCTTAAATCCGAAAAACTCGCCTACAGCTCAAACAGTTTCGGATTTTTTACAGAAATCTCGTCGAAAAAATCACAAAACTGCACTCAAGAAAGAAGCAAAAAATGAGCAAGTTCATCTTTTTTGTCATTTCATAGCGTAGCGGAGAAATCTCTTTCCCTTTCCCTTACGATAATGAAATCACCCAATTCTCATAAGATGATTTTGAAAGGGATACCTACGGAATGGCAAAAGAAGTACAGAAAAAACTATTCAAAAATACTTTCGAGAAAGCCTTTTGGTGGTTTTTTCCCTCACTGGAGCTCGAGCAGTGCAGAGTAGAGTTTCTTCTCATCAGCTGATACCTTGGTCGAGATATCGATCACATAGTGGATGATGAGATCCCCTTTCGTTCATTTACGATCGAGACGCGTGAGTCATTCACCCGAGAACTTCAGGGTATCATCTCACTGTGTTCATTTCTCTACTTGGAGAGTTTTCTTCCCGATGATCGGGATCTCGATATCCTTGCTCCCTCCGAGTGTCGCCTCGGCTGGAGAAATGCGCACGCTATAGTGGAGAGTATAACCATCGCGCTCGAGCCCACCTTCACGATTTGGCACTGAGAACGTGATATAGAGATCACCGTTTCCATCGCGTCCCGCGTGTCCCTCATTTCGCATCTTCACGCTCATACCATCCTCTATTCCTGCAGGGATCTCGATATCTTTTTTGATCGTGGTTTCGTTGTATTTCTTCCCATGACATGTTCCGCATTTCTCCGTGATCATCTCACCCGTACCATCACAGCGACTACACGCGCGAGCCTGCTCGATGACACCAAATACCGTCCGCATCTGTTCGCGGACCTGTCCCATACCGTTACATGTCGTACACTTGGTCGTCTTTCCTCACTTTCCATGACACGTATCACAGCTCACTCGACGCTTGTACTCGACTTTGCGACTATTGCCTCGGATCGCATCTTCGAGAGAAATACTCATACGGATCTCGATATCCTCCCCGATATCAGCTCTCTGTCGTCCACCTCCACCACCGAATCCTCCACCAAAAAATGATGAGAAAATATCTCCGATATCGCCCGCATCGAATCCTCACTGAAATCCCCCGAACCCGCCTCACTGTCCGTGGTTGTCCATGGTTCCATGACGATCATAGTACGCTTTTTTCCCATCATCAGAGAGCGTAGAGTAGGCCTCATTGAGCTTTTTGAACTCGGCTTCCTTTCCTTTATCTCCGTCATGACGATCAGGATGGAGTTCCATCGCTTTTTTTCGATAGGCTTTTTTTATTTCTTCGGGAGTCGCTTCACGAGAAATCTCGAGGATGCTATAGTATTCGAATTGCATAGAAAAAGTTACACAGACACAAACAGAAGACACACTGGACTTTGTATAAGTGCACAAATTCCAATGTGTTTGTGTGACTGTTTGTGTTTCTCGGAATTAAATGTGTTTTGCGATCGCTGCTTCGAGGACTGATGTATCCTGGACACCGACGAATTTCTCTACGGGTTGTCCATCCTTGAATACGATAATCGTCGGGATACTCATGATACGGAACTGACTCGGAGTCGCAGAGTGTGCATCGACATCGTGCTTCATGATTTTCGCTTTCCCTTCGACTTTGCTCGCGAGCTCTTCGAGGCGAGGAAGCATGATCTGGCAAGGTCCGCACCACTCAGCCCAGAAATCAACGAGAGTGACGCCAGAGGCGATATTGGCAGCGAAGTCAGCATCGGTAGAAACGAGAGTAGACATATAGTAGGAAAATTACGAATTACGAATAAAACAATTACGAATATTGAGGGAATTTCTCGAAAAAGATTATAGAAAAATCTCAGAAAAAAGCAAGACGAATAGTGAGAATAATTCTCATAATAAAAATCTCCCCATCTGATGAAGAGCGGGGGAGATATATTCGATATTTTTTATTTTTTGCAGTTCATGCACCAGTTATATGCTTCCCAGAGGGCAGCTAGTCCGACAAGTACATAGACGATCATCAGGACTTGTGGCCATGATCCGAGGAGCATTTCCACAGGATTGTATCCGAAAGCGACGAAACCCCAATTCAAACCTCCGACGATGAGCAAGATGCGCGCGAGCATATTGACAGTAGCCATAGGGAAAAAGAAAAGGATAAACTGTGCGAAGCACGAGAGGATTTTATGCTTTTTGCGAAATTATGCAAGAACTTTCCGCATATCCTCTACCTTTATGATCATTATGCTATCATCAGGATCAGTTTTTTCGAGACGGTAGGGAATTTTTTTCTCTTCGAGAAACGTATAGAGATTTTCCATCTTCGGTCGGAATTTCTCTACATCATCGATCACGATAAGTGCATCAGAAGTCATCTTCGGAAGTGAGAGAAGGAGATAGTCGAGGTACTCTCGCTTCATCGCGTCGATGAATACGAAGTCGAAATGATCGTCAGGAAGAGTGGGAAGGAGAGTCTTCGCATCACCGAAGAGACTCGTGATATGTCCAGTCATCGCTGTCTTCTCGAAATGAATCTGTGCTTCGGTATAGGCATTCTCCGCGTATTCGAGCGTCGTGATCGAACTCACCCCTAGCCCCTCTCCTTCAGAGAGGGGAGATTCAGAACAAAACATCACAGAAGCGAACTGAAGTGTCGAGTAGCCATTCGCCGTACCGATCTCGAGAAGATGTTTCGGTCTTCTCGCTCGGATAAGCTCTTTCAGGAAGAGGGCATTATTCTCTGAAATATTCGGGATTTTTCGCTCGAGTCAGGATTTTTTCAGTTCGAGGAGATAAGTAGCAAGATCCATCATATTTACTTAAAAGTTCATTGTAGTCATATACCAAAACGTATCCTATTTGCACCACCGTTCTCTTTCGGAGACGCTCATACGTACGGTACAAGATTATTGTTGTTGGGAGTGTTTTGTATGTACCATGTTCCTCCTATCCATTTTCATTTTTCACCAGTAATTGCCTCTTGTAGTCATCGTAGCTCTCTTGCATATTTACCGCTTTCAGTATTTTGCGGGATTCAAAAAATATTTTCAACTTGTTTTTGTGTTCACCTACAAATAGTAGCACAGGCAGTTACGCTTCAGTTGTTTTTTGCAGCTTCAGTTGCTTGAGCTTCTGCCACGCAAGCACTCATCGCAAGCGCGATAAAGGTAGAGAGGTTTTTCATGGAAATGGATTAGTAAGTAAGTCTTCCAGAAGGAATAATTCGTTTTTTATAGGCCTTTTCTTGATTTTCTCACAAAAGAAGATCGGCTATGTCTTCTATAAATCATGGATTATAACTATTTCTTTCTAAGAGAATAAGGTAAGCGAGTTGTTCTAACGGTGTTTTATTCGAAAAAATCCGATGAAATCTACTATGAAGGGTATGAGGTATATATCGATAATTGCTATCCGCACTTACTCCTCATCGACTCCCAGGCACCATATGATGTTTTGTTATCATTTTATGCCATCTCGAGTATACTTTTATGAGAGGGCGTCCTCTCATATCCTCTATAACACCTTTATTAGAAATCTCAGATCCATCATAGAATACTGGTAGATTACGATTTCGAAATATAGCATAGAACTTATCCATAAAGCTCTGAGTTAAGACTTTACTGTTAAATGAAACAATCTCGTGTAAGCCATTCTGTAAGTGATTTCTTCAGAGGAGAGATACTAGTATCCGCCTGTATTCTTCTGATAGTCATTGGACACTCGGTCTTTTGCTATTCGAAGCTCAGTTTAGCAAAACAAGAGTATTATCTTTCGGTACACGTTGATTTACTAGCTGTAAGGTCATTTTATGATATTTACTTTCTTATATTTTATAGAGAAAAATAAAATTACAACTTCTTTTTTCATTTTATCCATTCTTCTATATCTTCTCGGATTTCTGATATGAGACCGACGTCTCGGAGATCAGCGAAGTGGAAGTCTGGTACTCCTGACTGGCGTACGCCGTAGACTTCACCTGGTCATCTGAGCTCCAGGTCGATCTCCGCAAGCTCGAAGCCATCACCCGTCTGTTCCATCGCGCGAAGTCTATCAGTCTTGTACTCCTTGGTCGTGAAGAGGTAGCAGTATGACTGATCATCTCCGCGTCCGACTCGCCCTCGGAACTGATGCAACTGAGACAGTCAGAATCTCTCTGCCGCTTCGATACACATGATGGTGGCATTGGGATTATTTACCCCTACTTCGACGACAGAAGTAGAAGAGAGTATCTGAATCTTATTCTCATAGAACTCTTGCATGATACGATCCTTTTCTTTCCCACTCATCTTCCCGTGGATGAGTCCGACAGAGAGTTTCGGAAAGACAGCAGAAAGTGTCACCTGCATCTCGACCGCACTCGCGACTTCGAGTGTCTCTGACTCTTCGACCAGCGGAGATATCCAGTAGACTTGTCTGCCTTGGCGCACTTCCTCTTCTACGAATCTATAGACCTCTATACGCTGCTCTTCCCGGATCACTCGCGTATGGATAGGCTTGCGTCCTGCTGGGTACTCATCGAGGACTGAGACATCCTGATCGCCATAGATCGTGAGCGCAAGCGTACGAGGGATCGGGGTCGCAGACATATTGAGGCGGTGGGGGACGATATGCCTCACCCCCAGCCCCTCTCCTTCAGAGAGGGGAGCCAAAATTCTCTCAAGTTTTTTGATAAAATTTGCGATATCGAGAACTTCTTCATTAGTGAACCGAAAAATATTGATTCACTTCCTCCTCATTTCATCATCTCTATTCTGATCATATTCCTTTTGTTTTTCATGAATCTCGCCATCAATCTCGATGACAATTTTTTTTTCATGACAATAAAAATCAGCAATATATGTAGAAAAAGGATGCTGTCTTCTAAATTTTAACTCAAATATTCCTTTGTTTTTCAATATCTCCCAAACGAGTTCTTCGGTTTGTGTTGGATTTTTCCGCATTTCATTTGCGAGAGTATATAGGCCTCTTAGTGCACTGTTGTGCATTGTACCATTCCCTTCTCCTTTAGGAGAAGGGCTAGGGATGAGGCGTTTTGGTGAACAATACTCCTCGAGCACCTTTCTTTGCTCGACTCAGAATCGGTGTTGCTCGTCTACCACTACGAATCCGAGGTTCGCGAATGCGACGGAATCCTGTATGAGTGCGTGCGTCCCGAATATGATATCTGTCTGGCCAGACTTGAGTCGCTCTCGCGCATCTTCCTTCATGCGTGGTGTGAGCGAGCCGACGAGGAGATCCGATCTGATGCCCCACTGCATGAGCCATGCTTCACTTCCAGCAAAATGCTGACGCGCGAGGATCTCAGTCGGTGCCATGATGGCTACTTGGAGGGTTCTGTCATTTCGAGTATGCGAGAAATCTTGCTCTGACTTTTCGGGCAGGATATCTCTTTTGTCGACATGACGGATACCATTTTCTGTTTTTCATCTAGATAGGATGATCGCATGGATGGCGGCGATAAGCGCGACGACGGTCTTTCCTGTACCCACATCTCACTGAAGGAGTCGAGCCATAGCATAGGGTTCACCCATATCTTTGAGTATCTGGAAGAGGACGATTTTTTGCTTGTTCGTCAGAGCGAAGGGGAGTCCCGCGATTATCTCTTTCACGAGTTCGACATCGAGAGGGATCGTGGGTGCGAGTCATTTTGACTCTCGTTGTGCAGTCTGCTTTTTCTCTACTCCGATGAGCTGGAACTGGAAGAGCTCTCCGTATCCGAGCTCATGTTTCGCTCGTTCGAATGCTTCTATCGAGCTCGGGAAGTGGATATCGCGGATATTCGCACTTTTGGCTCGGAGTCACTTCTTCGTACGTATCATCTGTGGGATATCATCGCTGATCTCGTCGAGAAATGGCTTCATATAGACCATCTTCTCTTGGATCCACGATCCTGGTATATAGTTCACATCGGAGTATAGAGGCATGATCTCCTGTCTTTTAGGAGAGAAATGCTCGATCTCTGCACTCGGGAATGAGAGGCGACCATATTCATATTTCGGTTTTCCGAAGAGAAGTACGGTATCTCATTTACTGAATTTCGATAAGATCATCCTCTGATTGAACCAGATTGCCTCGGCGTGCATACCGTCGCTGTCGGTGACGACTGCTTTGATGAGGAGCTTCTTGTTCCGAGTCATCTCACTCGTGAGAAGCTCGATAGTACACTTGATGACCTGCTTTTCTGTGATATCGAGAAGAGAGAACTTCGTCATCACATCACTCTTATCCTCGTAGTCTTTCGGATAGAGTCAGATAAAATCTCTCACAGTTTCTATGCCTGCTTCTTTCAGTTTTTTGATATAGACGTCAGTAGTATGCAGGAGTGACTTCGAGAGTATCATAGAGAAATGATAGAGAAATAGTGGAAAATTGCAAAAACTTGTTCTTCGCGAGTTTATAGAATGAAGAAGAAATAGGAAAAAAGAAAAAGGCCCGCGTGAAGCGGGCTTTTCTACCATCCCCCGATTCCTCCTTTCACTACCTTTTCAGGAATGACAGGCGGATGGTGAGAAGGGGAACTTAAAAGTTACGGTGCAAGCTGGGAGCAACTTTCACGCCATTGATATGAGGTGATTGAGATGCAATTGCCCGGGCGTGTGCCCTTCCAATTGCTGGCTCGGGAGCTTGCGTGATAAAAACCATTGTGGCGTAGCCGGGAGCTACACCAGTTACCGGGTGTAGCGTATGCTTACCTGATAGTGATTTTAATTGACTCATTATTTCCCCTCCTCAGGGAATGTTATCATGATACTTATCTCCATCGGAAGTCCCGAGGCTAACTTATATCACGATTTCTCTAGTCTATACTTTCTCGAGTATTTTGTCAATTCATTTTTCTCTTTTTCTTCATTTGGTCTTTTTCGACTTTTCGATATACTTTTCTTATCTTAATCTCTCTTTCTATGTTCACACTCACTCCACTTCCCTATCACGGAGATGCACTCGCTCCACATATATCAGCTGAGACACTCGAGTTCCACCATGGGAAACACCTCCAGACATACGTGGATAATCTCAACAAGCTCACTCCAGGAACCGAGTTCGCTGAGCTCCGTCTCGAAGAGGTCATCGAAAAGGCTCCACTTGGTCCGATATTCAACAACGCTGCTCAGATCTGGAATCATGACTTCTACTTCCAGTCGCTTGGTCCTGTGGCTCACCATATCCCATCGAAATGATTCTATGACACGATCGATGCGAGATGGGGAACACTCGATACATTTCGTGCGGAGTTCACCCGTATGGCGCTCGCGAACTTCGGCTCTGGATGGACGTGGCTCGTCCGAAAGTCAGATGGCAGTCTCGATATCGTCAATACTTCCAATGCAGCAACTCCTCTCACTGGAGAGGATACACCACTTCTGACCTGTGACGTCTGGGAACACGCATACTATATCGACTATCGAAATGCTCGAGCAAAATATATGGAGAACTTCTGGAAAGTGGTAAACTGGAAAAAGGTGAGTGAGAGATACTCTCTGAGTGTATAAAGCATCATCTAATAATGAATACTATAGTATTCCTTATTCTCTGTTATCCATTTTCTATGTTCCGTCACCCCTGCGTAGGCAGGGGTCTCATCTAAATTTCTATGAAAGAAAAGTGAGGTTGGGTATATATGATGATGAACCAGCGAAAGACAGTTCTCTACATTGGAGTCACGAGTAATATTTCTCATAGGGTATATGAACATAAGAACAAAGTCGATCCTGAGTCTTTCACGGCTCTTTATAATGTTGATCAGTTTGTCTATTTCGAAAGATTCGAAGATATAGTATACGCTATAGAAAGAGAAAAAGTTCTTAAAAGATGGAAGCGTGAATGGAAAGAAAATCTGATAAAAACTATAAATCCGAAAATGAGAGATATTTCAGAGAGACTTCTTTAGTCGAGATTCCTACCTACGCAGGAATGACGAAATCCAATTAGCTTATTTCTTCCTCACGATCGTAAGGATCTGTGTGAGAAAAAGACTCACGAAAGCGATGATGATAAAGAGGATGATCTTCCCGACCGTATCGAGGAATATCGCTGCCACTCAGAAGGAGAGAGCAAGAAAATATACTATATTGCGAATATTCGCATGAGAGAGTCCAAGCTCGAGAAGACGGAAGTGGAGGTGGTGCGTCTGGTCTCACTTCATCGGATTTTTTCCGTTTAAAATCCGGAGCCCGATAACGTAGACAAAGTCGATGAGATAGATACCGATGACGGACATAGCGGTAGCGATCTTCCCCCCTGCGATGATCGCGAGCGTCGCTATGAAAAATCCAAGTATGATCGTTCCCGAGTCTCCCATGATACCGAGTCTCCTGATATCGAGCCGAGTCACGAGGAATGTGATCGGGATGAGGATCGCGAGAAGTATGAGGATGAACTGACTATTTTCCTGACTCGCTTCCGTCGTATCGGTGAGATAGAGTTTGATCGCCAGGAAGGCGAGTATCACGAAACTGATGAGGGAGAATCCCCCTGTAAGGCCAGGAATACCGTCAGAGAAATTGATACTATTGAATACCAGTACATACCAGAATACTGTGAGTATGAGTGGTATATAGTAGATCGTATAGAGACTCCCTGCGAGAGAAAACTGGAAAAAATAATCACTCAGTGACATCGTTCCTCAGAAGATATTGGATATATAACTAATCTTGATGCTCGTCACTCATATCACGAGTCCTACTCCTATCTGCATCATGAGACGAAATATCGGTGGTACTCTCCATCTACTCTTACCGATGGTATCGAGATCATCTACAATGCTGATGATACCGATGATAGCAGCGAGTGTGAGAACGATATGGAGCTTGTGCTCCAGAGACTGACTGATATCGAAGAAATAAGGTATTGTCGGTGAGAGGAGGAGGAGTGTGATGATGATAGCGATACCTATCCCGTATGGTGCTGGACGTCTGCCTTTCTCCGTCTTGTAGAGATGTGGTCTGTCGAGGATTCATTTTTCTCTCCAGAGCTTTTGTATGAGAAAGAGTACGCTGTAGCCGATGAGCGAAGAGGTAATCGTGAGGATGATAAGCTCGAGTGCGAATGACATAGGAGTTGTTTCTATTTTTGAGTATTTCTTCTTTTCTCTTTTTCTGCTATCTTCTCTTCCATTTCAGACTGCTTATCCCGCATATAGCTCGTGAGTCTCCCACGCTGAAAGAAATACATATAACCAAACACTACTATGATGATGACCAACATAATCTTCCCCATATTGTCCAAAATCATCTCATATCGATCGATGAAAAATATACCCAATAAGATAATAGATATAGCCCAGATGATCGAACCGATCATATTATAGAGCCAGAAATTTTTCTCTGCCATGCCCGAGCTTCCTGCGATAAAGGGGACGATAGAACGAGTCAAGTTATGGAACTTTCCGAGGACGATATACCAGAATCCGTTTTTTTCGAGTTGCTTATGGAGGATTTTTGTCTCTGTACGACCCAGCCCAAAATAATCTCCGTATTTATCGATGATTTCTATACCATACCATTTTCCTATCCAGTATCCGAGATAATTACCGAGCATGGCACCAAGCACAGCAAGTGTTATCGTTCCAAAAAGATGTGTCTTTCCCCAGAATCCCCCAACCAGTATCATGATATTCATCCCTGGGACTGCGGTCCCGATAATAGGGAGAGACTCTATACAGGCACTGAGAAATGCAACCAGATAGTTCCAGTTGCCGATAGATTG
>JANMHM010000054.1:0-24075 GCA_031375155.1 Candidatus Altimarinota bacterium | reverse complement strand
TATCATCACTCGTGGATGAGCAGGATTCTCAGATGTAGCCAGATCAGGACAATCTAAGTCAGATAAGACTGCTTACTATGAACAGGTAGATAGATGACTCTGAGAAGCAGTAGAGATGCTCGCTGTAGTACGAAATAATATACGAGCGAGTCTCGGTCTTTCTCCAGCATATGTAGCAGAAGATATCATAGGAGGAGTACTCGGTGGAGTAATATGAGGAGTCGGAGGAAATCCTCCAGTAGTACCCCCAACAGGAGGCTCTACTACAAATCCAATAGCGAACTATCCTATCCCAGCACCGTGTCCTACGAATACTATATTTATGGATGATGTCATGGGAAGGTCCAATGGTGCTTGGATAAGAAGAAATTTTGGGAAAAGTGCCGATGGAACAAATATGCCAGGTCATGTATACCGCCTGAATCTTGAGACAGATCTCCCTGCAGATACTATTTACCAAGCACTCACAGCTGAATACGCACCACGAATCAGTCGAAATATGAAGATTTCTCCATATCCATGTGACTTCATCACACCAGCTGAGGAGAAAAAAATGCTAGATCAAAGAGCAAGATTTTCTGGAGCGGGACAAGTACTTTTTGATAGTACTGTCGTACCTGCAAATACTCGTATAGGAAACTGTATGTCGACTGCTATAACGAATAATATCCAGTCAAAAATATTTCCAGTTTTTTCTGATACGCGTACTGATGGATATTGTAGCCTGCAAGCATGAGTGACATACTATGTGAATATTCGACCAAGTACCTTTGCTCTCAAATCATGAGCGTGTAGCTGAGTAGATTGTATATACGATCTTTTAGACTATGGGACTGCGAGAGGACTATCATCATGGTATGGTAAATATAGTCAGTATACCGAGGTACTTGCTTCTGGAAATATAGAAGCTCTCCGCCAGAAAGTAGTGAACGACTATGCCACTCGCTGAGTCAATATGGATGGATTCATAGGAACTCTACCAGTCGTCTCGCCGCCACCAGCAACATCCACTACTCCTCGATGTAGCCCTACTCTCTCTGGTACTCTCTCAGCAGCGATATCAGCAAGTACAGCGAACCTCTGTGCTGTAGGGACTATGACAAATTGGGGAAGTTCCACGACTTCTGGAAGACAAGATTCATCTTGGGTATGTACGAGTGGAGGACAGACCTCTCCTCTGTGTCGAGCAAGCTACACTCCTGTAGTATCAGCTCCTCCAGTGATCACCAACCCCATAGCAAACTATCCTATCCCAGCTCCGTGTATGGCTGGAACAGCACTCAATCAGGAACTCATGTGAGTGAATAATGGACAATGGATACGTAGATATGTGAAAGCTCCTGGAAATGTCTATAAACTCCGTATCGATGAGGAAGATGGACTCTGAAATGGTGCTATCCAAACGGCACCATATCTCGGAAATAGTACTATCAATGTGAAGATATCTCCCTATCCATGTGACTTCGTCAGTCTCGCAGAAGAGAAGCAGTATGGTAACATAAGAGGTATAAGTGTAGCTTCATCAATATCAACATGGTGGAACAATATCACAGTACCCGCAAATACTACTATCTGAGCATGTACATCTATGGCAATTAGCAATAACTTTGATTATAAGATCGGCAGTGCATTCGCTAGTCCAAGTATAGGAACTGTGAGTGCGACATGTACTCTCGTAAGGTGAGTAACCTACTATGTGAATATCACTCCATCTCATGCTGAGCTGCAGATGGGATGATGTGCAGGAAATGGCTGTTCCTACGATCTCGTAGATCGCGGAAATCAAAAGGCTACAGCACTACGACAACCATGGTGAGGGAATATAAGCAGCCTCTCTCCACTTATATCCAGCCAGAATATAGAGTCTCTCCGTCAGACAGTAGTAAGGGACTATGCTACTAAGGGAGTGAATATGGATGGGCTGACTAATACAACTCTCGGAGGAGCAGCAACAATTCCACCAGCGAGCAGTGGAGGGACTCCTCCAAGTACTCGTGTCGGTCCATGGGAGTTAGAGAATGATATTTTTTGTCCCACTGATCTCGCAAATCTCCGTCTGATCAATCCAAATACCAATCCAAACGGATATGACTACAATAATTCATGAAATACATTTTGGAATGTAAAAAGCTATGCGAATAAAGCAGATGATACCCTTCCTGCAACTTGTACTACTGGAAAGAAATTCGTGAAACATGGTATGACGGCAACGTGTTATGTCTATGAGTGTATGAACTAATAGCTTCCTACAAAAAATCATCCCATTTTTGGATGATTTTTTTGCTTTTTTTTCTCTATTGTGAGATGATGATATAAGTTTACGATGGATATACTGCTTCAGCTAAAGTAAGACATGTTCCCGTCATTCCTGCGTAGGTCTTCGACTGAAAGGAGTGATACCCTTGCGGTACAGGAATCTAGATTCCGTAACAAGTACGCAAGTGACAGAGCAGCTCATACGTATGTAGTATGTTATACGCAAAATACTATTTATATCCCCTATTTTTCCTCTATGGATCACGCTTATCTCTTCGCATGACTTTGTCTTTTCCTCGTCTGTGCATTCGAGTTTATCAATGGTTTTCATGATACAGCGAATGCTGTCGCACCAGTTATCTACTCGAACTCACTTTCTGCGAAAAAAGCTGTCGTACTTGCTGCATTTTTCAATTTTCTCTGAGTCGTACTCGGTGGTACAGGAGTCGCTATCGGTATCATGAAACTGCTCCCCCTCGATAAGATCGCGTATGAATCATCCACTCACGGAATGGCATTTGGTATCTGCGTCGTGCTCTCGCTCCTCATGGCGGCGATCATCTGGAACTTCGGAACATGGTACATGGGCCTCCCTGCTTCGAGCTCACACACACTCATCGGATCTATCCTCGGAGTCTCTCTCGTCATGCACTACATGGATACGAGTGTGAAGCTCCCGACAGAAAAAGTGATTGCGACATTTGAGTCCCTTCTCGCATCACCAGTGATTGGTTTTATGCTCGCGTTTGGTGCGATGCACGTACTCCACCTCTATGTGAAAAATAAGGATTTCTTCATGCATCCAGGAAGATTTTGGAATAAATATCCGAAAACCTGGATCAAAAGTACACTCATCACTTCGAGCGCATTTGTCAGCTTTGCTCATGGATCCAACGATGGGCAGAAGTGAGTCGGTCTCGCTATGCTCATCCTCATCGCATTTTTCCCTACTGTATATGATATCCCAGGGATCATCGATGGGAGTGAGGCAATCCCATACTGGGTCATCATCATGATATCTATCTCTCTCGGACTCGGCACAATGGTCGGATGGAAGCGAATAGTGATCACCATAGGGGAAAAAATAGGGAAGGATAAGCTCACCTATGCTCAGGCGACCGTCGCTTCGCTCATGACTGCGATCACGATCCAGTCAGCATCATATCTCCATCTCCCAGTATCGACGACACATATACTCTCATCCGGTGTCGCTGGTACGATGGCACACGAGCACGGAAAGGGCGGACTCCAATGAGGTACCATCAAAGCGATTCTCATGGCATGGGTACTCACACTTCCGGTATCGACACTTTTAGCATGAGGCATATTTTTTATCCTACAGGCGATATTTGTATAGGTATACAGTCTCTTCTTAAGGCTAGCGAAAGATACTCCTATGGATTTTTGATTTTTCTTCTCGCAAACATTTGCATTTATAGAAAAAATTCCTATATTTTCCCTCTCTAAGATTATATTCTTTTATTTAGCACTATTTCTATGTCAGAAACTCGTATCACAGAACCGAGAAAAAGATTCGTCGAAGCTCTCGGGCAAAACCCTCGTATCACTTTTTCCGATCTACGAAAATCTCTCGTCAGCAGAAAATGACAACCAGGGATGAATCTCGCGACGCTCTATCGCATCGTCGATGCATTTTCGGATCAATGACTCGTGCATGAGATGACGATCGCATGAGAGCGAGTCATATTCCCATGTCAGTGTGAAAATCCTGGAAAAAACGATGCCGTCACGATCAGCTTCTGTGAGAACTGTGGAGCGATATATGATGTCCATGCTCCACTCGTGAGCCCATACCTATCGAGTATCAGCTATACTCGTATGAAGTCATGTAGTGCGTGTGTCATAAGATAATACAGTATGGATTTCTATTCTACTATTCTCGAAAATAATAAAGCGTGGGTCGCAAAAAACCTCGAGAATGATCCTGAATTTTTCGAAAAACTTGCACATGGACAAACTCCACCACTTCTCTGGATCGGTTGCGCCGACAGTCGAGTTCCTGCGAACGAAATCATAGGAGCAAAGCCAGGTGAAGTTTTCGTACACCGAAACATCGCAAATATGGTGATATCGAGTGATATGAATATGCTCTCAGTTCTCGACTATGCTGTAAATATACTCCGTGTCTCACACATCATCGTCTGTGGACACTATGGCTGTGGAGGCATCAAGGCAGCACTTTCCTGAGAATCTTATGGTATCATCGATAACTGGATTTCTCATATAAAAGATGCTTACCATCTCCATCGAGATGCATTCACTGATTGTCATGATGAAGCATCTCGTGTCGATAGACTCGTCGAGATAAATGTCCGCGAGCAAGTATCTTCTCTCGCCAAAACGAGTATCGTACAGGCAGCATGGGATCGAGGACAAGATCTCACTCTCCATGGATGGGCATATGGTATCGACTCATGACTCGTGCATGATCTCGGTGTCACTATGAAAGACTGAGGTACTCTTCCAGAAATATATAAACTTCACTTTTAAACAAAAGAGATTGGTGAAGTCATAATGCATACTTCTATCACATACTTATACTTGAATAATGCGTGTTCATGTAATATCGGTAAATACACTATATATAGAGACCTGTAAATCTTGTTTTTTACTATTATTTGCATTTGCAAAAATATGCAAACTCTATAGAATGCACATGTAATTTCAAAATATGCTTTCCACTATCCATCGTCGTCATGTTCTGGAGAGGCTCATGTGAGGGAAGTCTATCACATTCAGTGAGCTCAAAAAACTCTTCGTGGAAACCAAAGAGATGAACTCGACGACGCTCTATCGTATTATGGATGTATTCGTCCGTGAACATATCATCCACGAGATCAGAGTCGGTGATGAGAGGATATTCACCCTCTGTCACGGATATGAGGATGAGGGAGTCAGGCTCTCCTACTGTACGAAGTGCTCGAGTGTGAGTGAGGCACACTTCCCTCTTGCACCCGAAGCACTGAAATCAGAATCAGTCGAATACCTCAGATCCTGTATACTCTGTAAATAATCCTCATGAAAAAAATTATCCCCGTCACCATACTTTCCTGATTTCTCGGAAGTGGAAAGACGACACTTCTGAAACACATACTCGAAAATAGAGACTGACTCAAGGTAGCACTCATCGTCAACGATATGGCAGAAATCAATGTCGATGCAAGCCTCATAAAAAATGGCGTGACTCTCTCACAAACAGAAAAAAAACTCGTCGAAATGCAAAATGGATGTGTTTGCTGTACTCTCAGATGAGACCTCCTTATCGAAGTGAAGCGCCTTGCCGAAGAGGATAAGTATGACGCCATCATCATCGAGTCGACCTGAGTCGGTGAGCCTGTTCCGATTGCGCAGACATTTAGCTATGTCGATGAGGAAAGTGGGATCGACCTCTCGAAGCTTGTCCGACTGGATACTATGGTGACGGTCGTGGACGCGAAGGGATTTCTCTCGAATTTCTGATCGGCAGAGCTCCTCCGAGATAGGAAATGGGAAATAGGTGAAGAAGATGACCGTACGATCGTCGATCTCCTCGTCGATCAGGTCGAGTTCGCAGATGTGATCGTAGTGAATAAGATATCTGAAATCTCAGAAGAGGGGCGAGCCACTCTACGGAAAATCATCAAGCGACTCCAGCCGACCGCCGAGTATATCGAGACTGACTGGGGAAAAGTGGCACTGAGTCAAGTGATCAATACCTGACTCTTCTCGATGGAAAAAGCAGAAAATAGCCCTCTTTGGATGCGAGAGCTCGCGAGTGGAGGACATGCATGACATACTCCAGAGACTGAGGAATATGGGATCAAGAGCTTCATCTATCGTCGCACGAGACCATTTCATCCTGAGAGATTCTGGGCACTCGCGAATCATGAGTGGCGCTGAGTGATCAGATCGAAGTGACTCTTCTGGCTTGCCTCTCGTCATGATACGGCTGGAAGCTGGGGACAGGCAGGTGGCTCGACTAAGGTCGACCCTGCAGGACACTGGATCGCATCACTCCCACCCGATGAGATCGTGAAATACCCTGAGTACCAACTCGAACTCATCACCCACAGAGATAACCTCTATCTCGATCGCAGACAAGAACTCGTCATCATCACGATCGCAGATAATCAGGCGGAGATAGAGGCACTTCTCGATACAGCACTTCTCACGCCAGAAGAGATGGTCGAGTGACCAGAAGGTTGGGTGAATTATAGAGATAACTTTCCAAAGTGGGAGATAGATAATAATTAACTATAAATATATATGCACATAGTAATGGAAAGTAATAAAGGAAATCCGCACCAAAAGATTTGAGAACTATTAGAACATTTTAATCATCTAGAATGGAATATTACTCATAAAATTAGTGATTATTTAGGAATACTAGAAGAAGAAAATATAAAAATACTATTTAATAGTACTATTATTTGATTTTGAGGGAAAGTAAAACTTCTCATTAATTTTAAATTATACAATAATGCTGTTATTGAGAAGTTACGAGAATTAAGTAATATAAGAAATGGATTTGCTCATGCATTTCTTATATCACAAAGAGCTGAGTATGGGTATATTAATTGAATCTTAGATGAAACCCAAGTTTTCAGAACTATAGAAGTAATGAATAAGAATTCTATAATTGAAGAACGAGATTTAGATGAAGTTTATGATAGATATTTTGAGGTTTATGAAGAACTTGTAACATTAACTATATAGTTATGATCCCCATCACCATCCTTACCTGATTCCTCGGAAGTGGAAAGACGACGCTTCTCAATCATATCATCCGAAATGCGAAAGGTCGGCGTATCGCTGTGGTGGAGAATGAATATGGCTCAGCAGGTATCGATGCAGATCTCATCGAGAAATCAACTGAGGAGATCATAGAAATCTCCGATGGCTGTATGTGCTGTACAGTGCGCAAAGACTTCATCGAAGCGATAGACAGGCTTCTCGCGAGCGGGAAGCCGATTGATCACATCATCATCGAGTGCTCAGGGATGAGCGATCCGCTTCCCATAGCTCAATCATTTCTCATGAATGATATGCAACAGAGAGTAAAGCTCGACTCGATAATCTGCGTGGTCGATGCCGAGAACTTCACTGGCAAGATCACATCGATGACAGATACCGCCCTGGATCAGCTCGAGTTCGCTGACTTCGTCATCATGAATAAGTCTGATCTCGTATCCATCGAAGCGATGGACTTCATCGAAACGGTCGTACGGAGAGTCAATTTTTCGGCTCCGATAATCCGTACGAGTCAGGCTATCGTCTCACTCGATCTCCTTATCGATACGGCTCGCATAGATACCATAGGTGAGGAGAAGATACGAGAAACTGAAGGCGAACATACCCATTCTGACTCGATGACTAGCTATGCCTATAGAAGCGAATTCCCATTCGATACTCGCTCGCTCGATACGTTTTTCCAGGAACTTCCCTATGAGGTATACCGCGTGAAGGGATTCGTCCATCTCCGTGAAAAACCTGGCATGCGCCATATCCTCCAGAAAGCCTGAGCTCGTATGACGCTCATAGTGGATCCTGACTGGAAATGAGATGCGATCAGAAATACTCTCGTCTTCATCGGTGAGGGGATCAATCCATTTCTCCTCAATATCGAGCTCGCAAAATGTAGATAACCCTCATGTTTCTTGCTTGCTAGTTACTCATCACCAATCACTAATTTACTACCCATGCTCATCCCACTTCTTATCCTCACACTCATCTCTGCTTCTGGACTCCTCCTCTATATCTGGAAATGAGTGCCTAAGAGTATCCTCAATCTGCTCATCGCACTCGGTGCAGGCTCGATGCTCTCGGTCGCAGTCGTACACATCCTTCCTGAAGCACTCGAAGAGACGGAGCTCGCGATCTATGCGTTTATCGTGGGATTTCTCCTCATCTATCTCATAGAGGAGATGCTCACACCACATGCGCACGATCATGGTCACGGCGACCACACTCACGAGGATCCACACGAGCACTATGATCATGTCGCACTCGTATCGTGGATCGCGATTTTTATCCATACGCTTTTCGACGGACTCGGGATACGGGCAGGATTCGGGGTCGGTGAAGTCGCTTGATATACTGTCCTCTTGGGTGTAGCTATTCACCAGATACCTGTCTCACTTTCTCTTGCTGCGATATTTCGCGAAAGTAAGTTCAGACGATATACGCAGGTTATTTTTCTCTCGCTTTTTGCACTTTCAGCAGCGATCGGATTCGCTCTATCGGATATGGTACTCTCGAATGTCTCTCCCCTCTTTACAGGGCTCGCGACAGCGTTCGCAGGAGGCTCACTCCTCTATGTCGCCACTGCAGATCTCCTCCCTGTCATCCACTCTCAGACTCGGCAAAAATACGCTACTGTCGCCCTCTTCATCATCGGATGTGTAGGGATGACACTCGTGAAGTGGTTCGAGTAGTTAGGAGCTATGCGGTAGTATCCTCATCAAACAGTATTGATCCTACTCCTATGACAACACAAAGGAATACACACTCTACTTTATCAAGACGACCATTCATTACCTCTATATCACCCTTTGTTCTTGTTGTTGGTTCTCCAGAAAGGAGTTGTCTATCCAATCGTTGTACCTCTTTTTTGTAAGAAGTGGAGTAGAGTCTCACGATTTCTCACTTAAAGTCTGTGAACCTTTCTAAATCATATGGATGGTGTATATGATGAACTATTTCCTCATCGGTATAGTTTTCTAAGAATCGAAATTCTGGAAGGTGAAGAGAAAGGGTACGCTTAAACTCTTGTAAATATCAAATAGATTCGCTAATTATCGGATGTACTTCATGAGTGGGTTCATTCATAAGTCTAGGATAGCATAACTCGGTCATAAAGACGAATATAACAAAAAATCTCTTCAGAAATGAAGAGATTTTTCATGCAGAGATTTTTCATGCAGAGATTTTGATTACTTGATTTCTGTAAAGAGCGCCTCTTTCGAGAATCGTACCTTCTCACCACGGGGAGCCTCTCACTCTGCGCGGTATCCGATAGGAAGCATGACGAGTGCTTTCTGTGACTCAGGAAGTCCGAGGATCTCCCCTACTGCTACAGGATCGAATCCCTCCATCGGACACGAGTCGATCTCGAGCTCTGCTGCCGCAGCCATAGCGAATCCATGAGCGATATAGGTCTGCTTACTCGCCCATACGAGTGCTGCTGCCTCATCTTTCGATGCAGCAAATCCTGTCACCATATCTTCGTATCCCTTGAGTCCTGCTCGTGCCTCGGGATTTCCTCATGAAAGAAGGGTGAAGTACTCATCCTTGGTCTCCATGAGATCTGTGCGAGCTGCGAATACGATCACAGAGGAAGAGGTACCAACCTGTGGCTGATTCCACGCGACTGCCTGGATCTTATCCTTGGTTGCTTGGTCACTGACGACATAGAAATGATATGGCTGAAGTCCGAACGATGTCGGAGTGAGACGGATCGCTTCGAGGATCCTAGCAAGATCCTCCTCTGATACCTTCTTAGAAGTATCGAATTTCTTCGCAGCATAGCGCCAGGAGAGATTGGAAAGGAAAGACATATGGTATAGTTTATAATATAAAGTAAAAAGATACTACTTATTTCTTGAGAGAATGCAAATTTTTTGCTTTAAAAAAGAAATTGACTAATATGGTGTTATATCTTCAAGTCCTATGGTAAAAACACCTCAGTGTACATGTCCGAACGCGACTGCTCTCTTCACTCTGATAGGAAAGAAGTGGACTATATTCATCCTGCGCGCGATAGATGAAGGGGCACATACATTCACGGAGATCCGAAAAAATATCTGAGATGCCAATACGAAAATCCTCACCGATCGACTTCATGAGCTCGTAGAGTCTGGGATCGTCGCGAAGGGTGAAGGTGGTGAATATAGCCTCTCGAAGAAAGGTGATACCCTCTCGACGAAGCTTATCGATCTCGCAGGGTGGTGGGGCGGAGAGAAGAAATAATATATTTGTAATTTTTATACAACTTTTCTCGTAGTATCCTCAAGTGCAGTAACTACATTTCCTCCTACTATGGAAATGACAAGTCTTGCACCTTCATATATAGGGGTTGCTTCTCTATATAATTCTCAGAAGTCATTTGGTCTCTCTGGGCGAAATGAGGCAAGCTGACTCTTCGGAAATGATCGAGATGCTGTAGCGAGAATTCACGGATAAGGATCATTTTTTCAGATAATAAACTGGATCACTCGTTCGGAGTCTCAAAGAGACGCTAAGACTCTATGGAGTATGGTTACAATTCGTAATGATGCCTGTGTAAGTCCATGCCTTTCAGTGTCTCACACATTATGACCTTTTGTAGGTCATTCATGGGTGCCCTCTCCTGGTTGATCAATCCACCCATTCATTTTTCTAAATAGGGCATAAGTACACTGGACAAAAGATGTGACTTTCTCAAAAATCACTGCAATTTCCACTAGAAATCCCATTTTCTCAAGGACTTGTTTCGTAGCCCTAAGAGTTTTCCCTGTATCTGCCATATCATCTACCAAGAGAACTCGAGGGCGAGTTTTATTTTTTGTATCTGTATTATATAAATCAAGTTTCTTCTGCAGAGATGTCGGCAATATAAACTCTCCTAATTCAAGGTCTCCTGATTTCTGAGATGTTCCATACGACTGTGCATGGACATAGCCAAGATCGATACCAAGTCACTGAGCTATATGTGCTCATATAGCTACACCTCATCGTGGCATAGTCAAAACAGCATCAAAATGAGATTCTCTTTCCTTTATTTGTGAGAGGAGAGATTCTGTAAACTTCTGATATTCATCATGAGTATAGAATATTCTCGAGATATTGTCTTTTTTATTATTTGAGTCTCGGTAGTCAGGATTCCATGGAGTACCTTTGACGATAGTACCACCCGCTTGCATGAGACTTCTCATAGTTCCAGGATCACGCTTCCATTCACTGATATCAGGGTCTGTTGGATCATTATATATCCCTAAACTCCTCACAGGTATACCTTCCGATGTTCGTATTTTTTCTGTAAGGTCATCCTGACTATTCTCGATAAAATGAGCTATACACAAGAGTGTGCTTCTCGTTCCTGGAGTGATGACAGAAAACCGAGAAAGCACACCTGAATCTGTAGTGATAATATCTCATTTTTTGGAAACTTTCGTATCTCAAAGGGTCATAGTAACATCTCTATTGATATCTGGTGGATATGATTGTATTTTTGGCTGAAAATAGAGAGATACTAGATCGTCCCCCTCACCAAAAATATCTATAGTAAAGAGGTCTTGCCAGAGAGTTCTGAGCTTATATCGCATTCACGGATACCTTTTATCGAACTTTTTTCCAGATATACCCCTTCTCAGGTCATTGAGCCAATCTGGATAATGAAAAACCTCGGGGCTTTGATCCACAGAACAAGAAATTTCTCAGAACTTTCGCTTCATAAGGATTTTTTTATAAATGACATATTTATATACATTTTTTTATAAATGCAAATGCTTTTGTAAAAATATACATTTTTAATAATTTTAATGATTTTTATTTGACATACGTCAATAGAGAGATATAAATACTAGAGTTTGATTATTTATATACATCTATGCAAGGATTTCCTCGTTTCTCTCCCGAATCCCCCGTTCAGCCATCAAGAATTATTACTTCCCCCTTGGATACAAGTTTTAAATGCGGACAAGAGGAGATTATCCGTCTCGGAAAAGAAAAAAAAATCATCGTCATCCAGTGACTTCAATGGGGTGATGAGGGGAAGTGAAAAGTGGCTTCAGCATTTAATCTCGATCCCAGCATACGATGGTGTGTCTGAGCACTGGGATGAGGAAATGCATGACATAACATCGTGATCAATGGAAAAAAGATCGCTACTCATGAGCTTCCTGGTAGCGCTGGACATCCGACAGCAAAATGCTATCTCGGTACAGGTCGTGTAGTCAATGTATCAAATCTCTTTGCTGAGATCAAACAGATACAAGACTGTGGAATAGATATAATGAAAAAGTTCTATGTATCCTGAGGGGCCATGGTCAATCTGCATACTGTGGATAGGCGTCTCGAGTGAGTCATCGAAGGGAGCAACGGGAAATCAGCAACAGGAACGACAAAACAGGGAATCGGACCCACTATAGCAAACCATGATCTACGTATCGGATTCACGATCAATGATCTCATAGAATGAGACGAGACAAGAATACGTCAGAAGATAGCTACACTCAAGGCTCTCTATGGTGACCATATCGGAACAGAGAATGAGATCATGGAAGAAATCGAGAAAGAGAAATCTATACTCGAGAATATGATATCTGAGTGAGTCATGACGATTGATCGAGCGGGCATGATGATCAATGAGGCAGTACATCGATGAGAGAAAGTACTCATCGAATGAAACCAATCAGTCCTCCTCGGAAAATATGGGTGAGCTTATCCATACAATACCAGCTCCAACCCCTCAGTAGCAGGGCTCATGGATAGTCTCGGTCTCGGAAACTATATAGGGGATCATCTCGGTATCGGTACAGTGAAAGCGATACCATCGAAAGTCGGGTGAGGAACACATAACTTTCCGACTCGATGGACAAACATGGATCCTATGCATGCAGATCTCGAAGAGTACTACGCTCGTGATAATGGAGAAGTCGGTGCCACATCAGGGCGCATCAGAGAGATAGGAGCATTTGATCAGGTACAAGTGAACCATAGTATGAATATCGGTGGTGCTTTTCATGCTATTCTGGTGACCAAAGCCGATGCTCTGAGAAATCTCTGATCGGCTATGGTGGACCTCTGATATAAGCCTATGTATAGACGTATCAATAGTTATACTTTGAATGATGGGAGGCAGGTGCACTCTGGGCTCCATCATACCTGAGAGATCCAGAGACTCAATGGTGAAGATATGCCTATAGTACTCAGTGGTAACGTGACAGCGAGAAATAATCATATCATCGAAGGAATCGTATCAGGATTCCCTGCTGGCATCCCGATATTTCTCGGTACAGGTGAAAGAGAAGAAGACATCATGAGGTACCGATAATATACTTTATATATGCTTATGTGAACATTTGTTGTCCCCGCTGATACTCTCGACTTGCAAGTCGGACATCTCGTAGACCTCTCACTCCAGTGAATTGTGATAGAAAATACGTCTACATTTCGGAGTCTCGTATCACAGCTCCTCACCTATTCGGAGAGTTCAGGGAGATCACTAGTAGGAATCCTTCGTCCAGTAATCCACCAGATATACCAGAAGCGAGGAGAGGATGGAAAACTCGTACCAAAGCAGATCCAAGATTGAAGTACAAAAGAGATGGTCAACAGTATAGACGTTGACATATCGACACATTTACCAAAATGGGCAAAACCTATTACTCAAATGAGTATGTTTTACGATGATGCGTTGCTTCGTGAGACTCTCACTCAGTCTCTCTCCGATAAATCTAAGCCAATAGCCATCATGGACTGTGGATCACAACTCACAGATCTTCTTGTCGAGAAGATCCAGAAACTAGGATTCCAGGTGATGATATTCAGTCCAGAAAAACTCCCAAATCCAGAAGTCCTCAAAAACGAATATGGAGCACTCATCATATCTTGATCATGAGATAGCGTAGGAAAAGAGTGATCTCCAACACTCGATAGGAGCATACTCAATGGCGATTTTCCAGTTCTCGGCATATGCTATGGGATGCAGCTCATTGCATACCTCGCAGGAGGTACAGTCGATAGATGAAAACGTGAAGAATGAGTTATAAATATCGATTTTACTGCAGAATCACATCCGATATTGGCAGGACTCACTTCACCGATGCCGATACAACTCACTCATGGGGATAGTGTGACTCGAGTACCAGAATGATATACCACTATCGCTACATCAGCAAATGGTATCATGTCAGCTATTCGAAATCGTACTGGGAATGTAGTAGCGATACAGTGACACCCAGAAGCTGATGATAGTCTAAATGGAATGAGGCTCGTCGAGAACTTCCTCACAGGGATAGCTCATCTCAATCCAAAAACACCAGAAACAACAAGAGAACTCAAAGATCGTCTTATTAGCGAGATCAGAGAAACAGTAGGAGATAAGCAGGTACTCACATTTGTCAGTGGTGGAGTAGACTCCACCGTATGTCTCGCGATGCTCAAAGAAGCCCTCAAGCCAGAACAGATATTCCCAGTTTTTATCGACAATGGGTTTATGCGTGAAGGTGAAGTAGAACAAGTCAGGAAAGATCTCAAAGAAGCCACATGACTCGATATACGTGTTATAGAAGCAGAGAAACAGTTTCTCAATGCTACTACTATTATCGATGGTATAGAAACTCCAAAGTTACGTGATGTGACAGATCCTGAGGTAAAACGCATGATCATCGGTGATGCCTTTATGAAAGTCCGTGATACGGTAAGTACAGAAATAGGTCTACGAGGTGATTTTCTCCTTGCACAATGAACTCTCAGTACTGACGTAAAAGAGAGTGGAGCAAAGGATGCATGAGGACAAGCCAAAAAAATCAAGACCCATCATAACCGATCACAAGAAGTCGAAAAACTCCTTTCAGAAGGTCGCATCATAGAACCACTTGTGACACAGATGAAAGAATGAGTACGCACTATCGGTCGTGAGCTCTGACTCGGAGAACATATGGTAGTGAGAAACCCCTTTCCTGGTCCTGGTATCGCTATCCGCATCATATGTGCAGACCATCCTGAAAGCGATGACTTCCAGCAACTCTCTCCAGAGGTACAGGATATCATGAAAGATACGAACATACAAGCGACACTCCTCCCAATAAGAGCGGTATGAATGACCGGTGACGAGAGGATGTATGGTAATATCGTCACTCTCTCTGGCGATGCAGCACCGAACTGGTGAGATCTCATAAAGATGCGAGAAGCACTCACTCGTGTAAATGGTGTGTGTCGCGTGATGTATGCATTCGGATGAAAAATAGCCGAGACAGAGATACATAATATCACCACAACTCATCTCTCACGAGAGACAGCAGATCAAGTAAGAAAAGCCGACAAGATAGTCCATGACGAATTCGCGCAAGCATGAATTCTCGAATATATCAGTCAGACTCCTGTGGCTTCGATTCCAGTAGGATTCGAAACAAAATGAGATAGATCAATCGTTATTCGTCCCTTCAAAACAATCAACTTCAAAACTGGTACAGCAGTCACCCCAGGAACAGAGGAAATGCCAAAAGAGATGCTCAATACTATAGTAACAAAGATAAAAACTGAGGTACCAGGAATCACACGGATCCTCTACGATCTGACTCCGAAACCACCAGGAACCACGGAACTCGAATAACCTCCTAACTTTCCCCTTCTATGGAATCCGTCTCTTTTCCAGAGTGAGCCACTCTCATCCAAAATCACGATTGAGGATTTCAAATATCACGCGGGAGGACTACGCCAGAAGGACCGGATATTGCTCGCGTCTGGTATCCGTTCATGGATACCGCGGGATATCTTCCTAGCGTGAGAGCTCATAAAGAGAGACTCTATGATGAGCAAGATCCGGAGCTTCTAAGGTGAATACATAGTCGCCTATTTCCTCATAGTGATATGATAACTCTCCAGTGACATCTCTGAGCTGGGAAGTCAGCAGTCGTGAAAATACTTGCAGATAGTCTCGGTATCGAAACATTCTCTGGTGGAGCCTTTTTACGAGCACTCGCCGAAAAGAGAAAAGTAGATGTAACTCAAATGAATACTCTCGCGAACGAAAATCCTCAGGATGATATAGTAGCTGATCTGAAACAAGTAGAACTCTGAAGGTGAGCTCACTGAGTTCTGGTAGATGGACGTGTATGACCTATCACTGTGCCTCACTCACTCAAAGTGTTTATGGCAGTCCATCCAGATGTGGGTGCAAAGAGAATATACGCAGAATATATATCTAAAAGGAATGCATCGAGAACAGCTGAAGCAATATATGAATCAGTAGATGACGTACTGAGGGCAAATACAGAAAGAATGGAGGCTGAGAAAGCAAGATATCTGGCAACTTATGGTATAGATATTACAGACCTTCGACTCTATGATGCCGTCATCGATACGACATATAAAACCACTCAACAAGTAGTGGATATCCTCACTGAAATAGTAAATATGGTCAAGTGAGGGCACCACACTCCGAGGTGAAATTTCACTGACGTTCCTCTCTCTTTCTAGAAAGAAACAAGGAGGAATACATAAATAATTGTGTAGGAATGTATATATTTATACATACGAATGGTAACTTGTCTGGAAAATCATGAGCAAATGACGAAAATATTCTTTGCATTTTTCCTCTTTTTCATATTCTTTCATGAATTTTATGAATCCTCCTCCCCCTTCCATCATCCGAGCGGAGACCTATCATATAGAAGATATCGTCAGGATCCGCGAGAGTGCACCAGCCAATCGACTCGCTCCCCTCTCTATCCACGAGATAGTAGTATGTCTCAGGGAATTTTTTGTTCTGATGCTCGGACAAGAGACGATAGGGTGTTTTCGACTATTTCCTCTCCAGGAATATCCGAATACTCTCGAGCTCGGGTCACTCGCGGTAGATCCGTTCCACTGGTGACATGGGTACTCAGAGCATGTACTCGACTTCTCCGAGGAATACGCAGAGAAGTGTTGCGCGACACTCATCGCCGTCACAGATAACCCTGGTCTCGAGAAAAAATTCCTCGCACGAGGATGGAAAGAGTCGAGTCATGAATACAGCATGCGAGCATCGAGATCTGAAGAGAAAAGACTCTATGCACGAGTTTCACAGTTCTAGCGAGATAATATTTTGACTTCGCGTCTATTTCATATATTCTTCAGATTACCTTAATACGCATCATATGCAGCTTCCTATGTGAAAAGTCGGTATCGCCCTCATCGGCCCATCTGGCACAGGAAAGACGACGATCGGAAAGATACTCGCCGAGAAACTCAATATGCATTTCCATGATATGGATGATGATGGACTCGAGTGATCTTGGTGAGCTGGATGAGTCGCACGAGTCCTCAGAGAAAAATGAGATGACGGTTTCCTCGAGGCCGAGTGAAGCCTCGTCATAGAGTCATATGGAAGGGAAAATGAAGGGAAAAAATATACACTCAATAATATGATATTCTCGACGACAGGAAGTCTCGTGCTCGAGAGTGATGCTATAGAGTATATACGCGAACGGATGGTAACCCTCTATCTCGATCTTCCCGATGGAGAGATCGGGAAGCGAGCTCGAGCTCGTGGAGTCTCTCGTATCGTCGGGATGAATGGAGAAAATCCTCGTTTCAAGAGTGTCGAAGACGTCCTCATATATCGCCGATCATTTTACGAGAAATATGCCGACTTTAGGATTGCCCTAGAGCCAACAGGGACTCCAGAAGAAGATGCAGAGAGAGTAGTGGAGTTTGTGGAGAGACATATTAAGCTCTAGAAGGAATTCTTTGACTTCACTCTCCTTTTCTCTATACTTCGAAATATGTCACAAATCGCCATACTCATCACGAAAAAGCTCTCCTCTCTCCTCGGATAGGTTCTTTGATAGTGAAATACTCTCCACTTCAAACCTCTCCGAAAAACGGGGAGGTTTTATTTTTATCTTTTTCTCTATGGATACACTCAATTTCCTCACTCATACTCTGATACAAAAAGTTCGAGTAGACTTCGAAACTCCTGTTTTTATATACTCGGAAAAAGTACTCAGGGAACAGGCACGGAAAGTAGTCAGCTTTCCTCATCATTTTGGTATCACGACTCGTTATGCTATGAAGACGAATTCGAATATGAATCTTCTGAGAATATTTCACTCCGAGTGACTCCATATCGATGCATCGAGCGAGTATGAAGTCTATAGGGCTATACATGCAGGCATACCTGCAAATCATATCCAGCTCACTGGACAAGAAATGCCAAAAAATCTTCGAAAAATCGTAGAAATGGGTGTCGAATTTAACGCTACAAGTCTCCATCAGCTCGAAGCATACGGAAAACTATTTCCAAGTACAGATGCCTCGATCCGAGTCAATCCTGGAATGGGATCAGGTGGTACCAATCGAACGAATGTATGAGGTCCGGGATCAAGTTTTGGTATCTGGCATGAGTATCTCGAGAAGGTCGAGCAGATTGCCAGAAAATATAGTCTCACCATCACTAAGCTCCATACACATATCTGATCCGGATCTGATCCTGAAGTCTGGAAAAAAGTCGCTAGCATGGTACTCGCTATCGTGGAAAAACTTCCCAATGTAGAGATTGTTTCGCTTGGATGAGGATTTAAGGTAGCACGGATGTGATATGAGAAAACTGCAGATCTCGAGGAAATAGGCAATCATGTCAAAGGGCTTTTTTGGGAATTTTTCGAAAAAACTGGACGTAAACTCCATCTCGAGATCGAGCCTGGGACATTTCTCGCGGCCAATAGTGGATCACTCCTTACAGAAGTAGTCGATATCGTCGATACTGGAGAAGATGGATATACATTTATCAGGGTAAATGCTGGTATGACAGAGGTTACTCGTCCTTCTCTCTATGGAGCGCAACATCCGATTATTGTAGTACAGGAAGGAATGAAACAAAATACAAAAGAGTATATAGTCGTCGGACATAACTGTGAAAGTGGGGATATATTTACTCCGGCACCATGAGATCCCGAGTGACTCCTACCGCGAACACTTACTGAAGCAAAAATAGGAGATAGTCTCGTCATCGAATCAGTATGATCCTACTGTGCGTCGATGAGTACCCATGGGTACAATAGCTTTCCAGAAGCAGGGGAACTCCTCCTTCGGGAAGATGGGAGTATCGTCGAGATCAGAAAACGGGCGGAGATGGAAGAACTCTGGAGAAATGAGATATCAGTAATATAGGAATCTCATATGAAAAAATTCATCTACCGTATCATCAGGTATATCAATCGATACACCACAATCACTCCAGAGTTTCAGAAAAAAATCTCACGAGCAGATTTCATAGAATGAGCGAAACAGTATCTCGACTATCCATATATACTATGAGCTGATGGATGAAGCAAAGAGACAGGCATAGACTGCTCTCACCTGATATCTCGTACTCTCATAGATACTGGATGTATGGACCCCTACTTTTATCGCACAGCACACTATCTGAAAAATCTCACCACAAAGAATAGGAGTGAATCAGTTGCCAAAGCCTGAGATCTACTCTTCCTCTATGATGATACAGGGAACATCGGACATGTCGCGATCATCATAGAAGATAAGTGAGATAAAAATTTTCAGATTCTAGATGCTTCTGGACCTTCCACAGGAATTTGGTCCACAAAAATTCGTGATATCACCATCTCAAGAGAAAAATACTATATCGGTACTCCTATATTTTTATACTAAGCTTATGAAAATTCCCTTCACAAAAATGCACGGACTCGGAAATGATTTCGTCGTCCTCGATCGCATCACTCATCCAGAAATAGAAGTCACACCTGAGCTTGCTATGAAGCTCTGAGATCGACATTTCGGTATCGGATGTGACCAGATACTCCTCATCGAACCATCAGAAAAAAAAGATTTCAAGTACCGCATATACAACCAAGATGGAAGTGAAGTAGAAATGTGTGGGAATGGGGCTCGTTGTTTTCTCCAGTATATCAGAGAAAAAAACCTTACCGAAAAAACTGAAGTATCCGTCGAGACTCTGAAGTGAACGATCATCCTACGAACAGACGGGAAAAATATCACCGTCGATATGTGAGCACCGATAACACGTGATGATCTCATACCGATACAAAAATGAGTCCGAAAAATCACTGTCGAAGGTCGAGAGTTCCACTTCACTCCTGTGAGCATGGGCAATCCACATGCGGTGATATTTCTCGATGAACCTGTGGGAAACTTCTCAGTACCAAAATACGGGCATCCTATAGAAATATCACTGGATATCTTCCCGAAGAAGATAAATGTCGAATTCGTGAATATCATCTCCCCGAGAGCTATACGGATGCGCGTATGGGAACGATGAGCCGGAGAGACTCTTGCCTGTGGGACATGAGCCTGTGCAGCTGTAGTAGCTGGTATACTCAGTGGAAAACTCGAGAAAAATATATCGATACGGGTATCTCTCTGCTGAGGAGATCTCTACATATCGTGGAGCGGGAAAGAGGGAGAGAGTGTGATGATGAGTGGTCCTGCAGTGACTGTTTTTGATGGAGTATTCATAGGAAACTAATATTTACTTTTGACAAATTATATATTCTTCATAAATTTAGTGAGTAATATATTTTAACCCTATAGCCTATGAAGTGACCAAATATCGGAAGTAGCCTCAATGCTCAAAATATAGTAGTACTCTGAGCGACAGGAAAGGTATGAAAAGTACTCGTAGAGCAAATCCAAGAAAGAGATCAGATTGAAAACTGACACACACATCCTACACATCCATTTATCTTAGCAGGATCTAAGAAGATTCTTATAGCTAAACCTGGCGAGGTACGTGGCATACTTGATCCAAATTGGACAGAACGATATGATACTGAGTGAGTCGATAATCCAAACTGATACGATGGCATATTCGATGCCATAAATGAAGTATGACTCCATCCTGAACAAGTAGTATTTGTGGATGTTACCAATGATGGGAGTCCTGAAAACCTTGCTTTCTATAAAAAAGTTATCACATCCTGAGCTCAGCTAGTAACAGCAAATAAGTGATCTCTCGCTACATCAAGTATGGACGATTTTAGATTTCTTACACGGGATCGTTCCCAGATCTGATATCGTTGATCTGTAATGGCTGGTGGCCCTGCTGTCAGAATGGCACAGAATGCACGAGATACTAGAACGAGAATTCGTTGATTTGATGCAGTTATGTCAGGAACAATGAATGATATACCAAACTCGATGGAAAATGGATTATCTTTTTCAGACTCAATGCAAGAAGCTCAAAGAAAATGATTTGCAGAAACTGATATTTGGTTAGATTTATCAGGGAAGGATGTATGATCAAAGTCCATCATCCTTCCAAGAAGTGGTGATATAGAGACTAGGATCAATGATCTTCAAATTACGCCATTTATTCCTCAAGAGTTTGCCGCGTATAAATGAGAGCAGTTCTGGGAAGAGGTCACGAAACGACTTGATCCTGAATATAAAAGACGTATAGAGCTACTGCAGAAAAAAAATAAGGTAATACGCTATATTTCAAGTATTCGTGTATTAGACGATGAACAAGTAGAGATAAAAATTGGTCCTAAAGAGGTAGATAAAAATAGCTCTTTTTGAAAACTCTCGGGGAGTCAGAATAGAGTTGTCATGTATACAGAGGTGCAACCTGATGGCGAGTCATATGAACGCAGATGAGCATGACTCGATGTAACAGCAAATAGTGTAAGAGCAGATATCGCTGAAAGGCTATCGCATATTACCGCGTAAAATTGTTGCCTTTTCCATTTCATGGAATGGAAGTAATTTATATATGTCATATACCTATCTCTTTATGATTAATAATCATTACCAATTATGATCCAAGTAGCTTCATACTCGTCTGAAAGAGGAGATACAAAAAATAAAGTGTGAGAATTTGAATTCACCACAACATTTAGAGGAAAGGTTTTCAGATATCTTGCCACTAACACAGATACCAGTAACTGAAAAGCTAAATATAGTAAGGAAGAATGGCATAATAATTTTAGTACCTTTTTTGATATAGAAAATCCTGATGGAACTTCTCTAGGAACCATAGGTTTTTCTATAGCGGGGATTTCTCTATTTGATCCAGCTCTTGAGAACCGACAAGACCACCCTATTCCCAGAGAGGATAAGATATACCAAGATCTCGAAAGGATAGAAATAGGACTCAGAAATTCTAGAGAATTGACAGATGAAGATAAGAAATATATTAGGGAGCTATGGGATAGTTACAATGGGCAATAAAAAATAATCCAGGAAGCATGAACTCAGGAACAAACTCTTTAGAGAGATGAATATGAGTTGCTATTGTCTGACGAAAAAATCAATGACATCTCACAATTATAACTATGGATAAAACCTCTCTTACAGGGAGTACTGAAAAGTACGACTTACTCCTAAAAAAGTAGATATAATTTCCTTTGCCTTTTCCCTTACTTTTTATATACTGGAAGGGATTTTTCTCTCTTATATATGACTACTCCAGACTACTCTACCGAAACCCTCGACCGCATCCGAAAGCTCGAACGCATCAGAGCACTCGGAGTGAATCCCTTCGCGACCAAGTTCGATATCACGAGCTCTCTCGGAAATATACTCGCGAAATACCCTTCCAGCATCGACATCGCAGGAGGTGCGATGAGTGAGTTTCGAACAGTCGAAGAGATCATCAGCGCACCGAAAAGTGACGTCTCGCTCGCGGGTCGAGTCATGCTTCACCGATCATTCGGGAAGATATGCTTCGCCACGATTTCTGACGGAACTGGGAAGATCCAGATACTTTTCTCACGAGAAAACTGCTCAATAAATGTGAATGGTATCTCAGAAGCTTTTTTATGAGAAAGCTCTCAAAATGGAAGTAATTTGAGTGAAGAAGGAGTAACGCAGTGAGCTGTATATGGAAATACAGCGATCGAGGAAACGAACTGATGAACTCAAAGAACGACATTTTCAGAGCCTTTATCCGCGTACAAATTCGCAGAGAAACTTATCGACCTCGGAGACTTCATATGAGTGAAGTGAGAGCTCTTCTATACCCATAAGTGAGAGCTCACCCTCTTCGTGAAAGAGTTCACATTTCTCACGAAGGCAATCCGCCCACTACCAGAGAAGTGGCATGGGATCGAGGACGATGACGAACGCTATCGCAAGAGATACCTCGATATGACGATGGATGACGAGCTCCGTGCTATGTTCTACCGTAAGGCAAAATTCTGGGAAGTGACGAGAGACTTCATGAAATCGAAGGGCTTTCTCGAAGTCGAGACTCCCACGATCGAGCATACGACGGGCGGTGCTGAGGCACGACCATTCGCGACGCATCACAACGACTACGATGTCGATGTCTTCATGCGCATCTGTGTCGGTGAACTCTGGCAGAAACGTCTCATGGCAGGAGGATTTCCGAAGACATTCGAGATCGGGCGCGCCTATAGAAATGAAGGGTCGAGTCCTGAACACCTCCAGGAATTTACCAATATGGAGTTCTACTGGGCATATGCCGACTATGAAGATGGCATGAAGCTCGTACAGGATCTCTACCAGGCGATCGCACGAGAAGTCTACGGGAAGACCGTATTCACCGCGAAGGGTCATACCTTCGATCTCGCATGAGAGTGGCCAAAAGTGGACTACCTCGAAGCCGTACTCGAGAAAACAGGCATCCATCTCCTCACCGCGACCGATGAAGAAATGAAAGCAAAACTGAAAGATCTCGGAGTGAAATACGAGTGAGATAATCGTGAACGCCTCACTGATACGCTCTGGAAATATGTGCGCAAGCAGATCACAGGACCCGCATTTCTCGTGAATCACCCTGAGATCATCTCCCCTCTCGCGAAACGATCAGCGAAAAATCCTGGTCGCGTGGAGCGATTCCAGCCGATCATCGCAGGAAGTGAAGTCGGAAATGGATTCTCCGAGCTCAATGATCCTCTCGATCAGCGAGCCCGCTTCGAAGCACAGCAAGCGCTCCTCGCCAGTGGTGACGATGAGGCGATGATGCCTGAGTGGGACTTCGTCGAGATGCTCGAGCACGGTATGCCTCCGACGTGTGGATTCGGCTTCGGTGAGCGTATGTTCGCCTTCCTCGAAGACAAGCCTCTCCGCGAGTGCCAGTACTTCCCCTTCATGAAGCCAGTGCATGTGGCGGAAGAGAAAAGTGAGAAATAA